>CAZERY010000153.1:0-8379 GCA_964514915.1 uncultured Hymenobacter sp. | reverse complement strand
CCTGCGGCTTACACAACCTGCGCGTCACCAGTCCGCATCGCGCCTATCTCGCGCATCCGCCCGTGAAACTCTCCAATCAATCCGAATAAGGTTTAGTATAACCAGAAAGTAGCGCGGACTTTCAGTCTGCGAGTAGAACAACCTACTTACTTGCGGCCTGAAAGTCCGCGCTACTGTACAGCGACCTGAGAACTGCTTTAAGCGCCTTCTTCAGTTCGGTGGCTTGTAATTGGGAACGTCCCCGCAAAATTGCGCCGTCTTAGCGGGGCCAGTGGACAATAGGCCAGTCAACTATTGGCAGGGCCTTTGCGTAGCCAGCCGCATGAAATCTCTCAAAGTTTTCCTGGTGCTGCTAATGATGGGAAGCGCGGCTACTGGGACCCAGGCGCAAGTCAGGTTACCAAAGTTGCACGGCTGGGTTAATCCATTGCCCCTCGACTCGGCCACCAATAAAGTAACGTACCGGGCGGTAGTGCACGTGCCGGGTGCTAGCCAGGCCGAGCTGTATGCCCGGGCCAAAAAGTGGTTTGCCGCCGCCCCCAGTACCGCCAAACTGCCCCTCGATACCGATGATGCGGCCGGGGGCCACCTGGTGGGCCGTACGGCCGAGCTAGTAACGCAGAATTTCCTGGGGGCCAACGTGCAGGTACCCCTCTGGCGTACGATCACGATCGAAGTGAAGCCGGGCCGCTTCCGGTACCAGATTACCGATTTTGCCTTCGATAGCGGCCAGGGTGCCGGCGCCGCGACGCCCTTCGAAAATTATCTCACGCCCAACGCTCTCACGTTTGACGACGCTGGCTACCCCAAGCCAGTGCTGCAATCGGCCATCGAGGCCGTGCAGCGCAGTGCCCGGCAGCAGGCCACCAGTATCCGCCAGACCGTCAGCGGCAAGGCCGCTGCTGATAACTGGTAGGAGGGAAGCCCGATTGGGCCTTTTGTGCGGAGCTGGCGGCTAAAAATCGAACGTCTTCTTTACCTGCATAGTAAAGCTGTTGAAGCCGGGTGCCGGCACGATAGTAGCTGGTAGGGTCGGCAGCCCCGGCACCGACGGCAAGCCCGCGGTGCGCGTGGTAACAACCAGGCGCACCGGGCCCGGGGCAGTAGCTGTCAGCTCTAGTACTTCGCCCATTGGGCGAGGCGCCACCAGCGAAATAGTAGTTGGGTCGGTAGCCTTAGCCAACGCCTCAGCGGGTACCGAATGGCCCGCTACCCGCAGCTCTCGCAAGGGTGCCCCGCTCGTGAGTACTATGCGCAAGCCAACCACCTGGGGCCGCTCCGGTACCACCAGCAAGCGCAGGTGGCGCTGTCCCATGCGCGTAGAGTCGGCCAGCAAGCGTACCGTCGGGCTAGCCAGCGCCAGTGCCGGGGCAGCCTGGTGCAGCACCGGTATTGGCTGGCCGGGGAAAAGGGCCGGCAGTGGCCGGTACTGCGGCTGCGTCAGCAGCTGCCGCGTCCAGGCATCGGGTTGGGAGGCGGCCGATACCCAATAGGCCCGGTCCTGGTCGGCATCGAGAGCGTAGTAAAGGTGCGTTTGCTGGGGTTGGTCGGCCGTAGGTAGGCGTGTAGCGTGGCCCACAGCCAGCGCTATAAGTGCGCCTGCCAGGGCCAGGCTAGGTACTGCCCAGTCGCGCGCAGCCTCGGGGCTGCTGGCCGGGCTGGCCAGTACGGGCAATAAGCAGGGTAACAGCAGCCCCAGCAGCAAGGCCAGCAGCAGCAAGCCGAGCAGCACCAACGGCGTCAAGGCGAAGGTTATCAATAAGAAGTAGGTGGTGGGAACCAGTAGAGCTACGGCCGGCAAGGCCAGCGCCCAGGTTAGTGGGCCCGTGGCCGGTAGGCTGGCCGGCGCCCTGGGCTGGCGCAGCCGCAGCTCCCAGGCCAGGGTACCAGCCAGCAGCGGCAGCGACAATAAAAACGCCGACGAGGCCGCGCGCCATTGCAGCAAGCCTAGGAGCAGGGCCACCACCAGCAGCGCGCCGCCTACCAGCGCATCGGGTCGCACGCGGCGACCCAACCAGCCGTAACAACCCGCAAAAATGGCCGCGCCCAGCGCCAGGAGGGCCGCTTGGTAGGAAAGCGCATTATAGGCGGCGTGCCCATAAAACGTCTGGTAGTGGGGGTAAGCGATGGCTACCAGAGCCAGCAGGCCCCAGCCCGCAGCCAGCATCAGGAGCAGGCACCCCAGCCAGGCCACGAACCCGCCCAGCAAACTAGCCCAGCCGAGCCGGCGCCGCTGGCCCGCTACGGCGATAGCCGCCAGTAGCAGCAGTAGGGTGGCGCTGGTCAGGGGCAGGTTCCAGGCGGCGGGGTAGCATACCAGCCAGCTACCCATCGGGTTGAAAAAGGTGTAGTCAGGCGCCTTCGTCTGGGCGAGCGAAATAGTGCCGAAGTGCTGCACTAGGCTCAGCAGGTACGAGCCTTGGTGCTGAAGCGCGCCCAAGTCGAGATGAGCAGGCGTATCGGCCGGGCTGTGGTAATAAGGGTAGCCACCCAGGTAGGCAAAGTTCAGCCCCATAATGCCCGCCTGCCGTAGCGGCGTGAAGTCGGTATCGTTGGGCAGGTTGCGGTAGGCTTCGTAGAACAAAGAAGAGGCGATCGGCGCTGGCGCGGCGCGGGCGTACTCCCGAATTACCCAGCCATTCTGGGGGCTGACCTCAAACGTGAGGCTGGGGCCCGCATTGCCCCGGCCCTCAAAATTGAGCGCCACGCCCACCTCACGGCGCAGGCGGGCGGTGTCGGCGGCGTAGGCGCGGGCCCCGAGCAGGCCAGCTTCCTCGCCATCGGTAAAGAGCCAGATGACGTCGCGGGCGAGCGGCGGCCCAGCCCGCAGCGCCCGAATAGTTTCGAGCATGGCGGCTACGCCCGCACCGTCGTCGCCAGCCCCGGGCGATTGGGGCTGCGAGTCGTAGTGGGCCAGCACCAGCACGGCTTTGCCGCCCGGCTGCCGGCCCGGCAGCCGGGCAATAATATCCTGCACGTGGCCCACGGTCACTTCCCCATTTTTAGCAACTAAAGCGGTAGTATCAAGTACCGTGGGCGCCAGGCCCAGCGTGCGGCAGCGGCGCAAGATGTAGGCCCGCACCTGGGCATTGGCCGCCGAGCCCACGGGGTGGCGCTGGCTCGCTACCACGGCCACAGCGCGCTGGGCGCGGTAGGCAGAAAACTCGCTGGCGGGCGCCGTGGCTGGTACCGGGCGCGGCGGGCGCGTGAGCCAGATAGCTAGGGCCGCAAACAAGGCTAGCCCCACTAGTGGCAGCCAGCGTGATAGAGAAGAAGCCATGCAGTGGCTTAAAATGAAAGTGAAAAGAGCAGCAAATCAACGGGTTTTAAGTGATAGTATTCCTTCGCTTCACTTCATGCGCCAGCGCTAGCCAGCCCGTTGCAATGCGCTCTGCCGCGTTGGTTGGCTGTCCCACCTTAGTACTCATCAGCCTCATCAGCCCTCTCTTCCTGCTTTTTACCCTCCACAAACCAAGAGGCTAGCAGGCCGGTAAAGGTGCCAAACAAGCCTACGCCTACCGTCATGAGGGCAGCCGCGATGAAACGGCCCGCCCCCGTGACAGGGTATTTGTCGCCGTAGCCCACGGTGGTAATCGTGGAATAGGCCCACCACAGGGCATCCTCGGCGGTTTTAATGTTGCTGTCGGGGCGGGTTTCGACCTGCAAAATGGCGATGGACGAAAAGATGACCATGAGCGCCGCAATGACGGCTACCGCCGTAAACGTGCCCTGGACCCGGCTCCGAAACAAGTGATGCAGCAAGTGCTTGGTCGAGCGAAAAGCCCGCAGAATGCGCAGCAGGCGCAGGGCCCTCCCAAACCGCAGCACGGCTACGCTGGGTGTACGCTCGATATCAGATCGACCCAGCCCCAGCGCAGAAAATGCAGCTTGCTAGGGGCGTAGTAGAACCGGATGCAAAATTCCACCAGGAAGAAAACGCACACCGCGTTGTCGGCCCAGCCCAGGAGCCGTTGGGTTTCGGGCGGCAGCCGAAAAACGGTGCTGATAAGTAGGGCCGCCAGCACGTAGACCGACAGTACTACCACTAGCACATTAAGAACCCCTACGCGAGGAGCAGTTCGGGCCGTGGGCTGTTTCATGGGGCTGCCAAAATACTACTTTGCAGCTAACCTCATCCAGGCTGCTGCCCCAGCCAACCCTGGGCGGACTTGCTCGCCTTGCCTTGGCCAATGACGTGGCCCGCCACCGACTCCTTAGCCAAAAGAGCGTTGGTAGGCAGCAGCTACTGAAGTAGGAAAAAAGGGCTGCCTGCTGGCAGCCCTCTGATAACCTATCGCAAATCAGCTAGTAGCCTTGGCTGGCATAGTCGGCCAGGGTGTCTGCGTGAGCTGCACCTCGGGCCAGAGCGATTGCAGGCCCGCGTAGTGTAGGTAGACGCGGGCGGTCGTGATCACGTCTTTCTCGCAGTAGGTGACGATGCGCCGCAAGTTCTTTTCTTCCCAATATACATGGGCGACCTGCGAGCCATCAATATCGTCTTTGGGCGACGGGATGTTGAACACGCCCGCCAGCAGCGGCAGCGAGATGTGGCCCTTGTTGTCGCCAAATTTCCAGAGGTCCATCGTGTCGAGCAGGTGCGGCAAGTCCCAGGGCTTGTGGCCGGCCACGTCGAGCATGGGCGGAATGGGCTGCCCGCAGATGAGCAGGCGCCGGCCCAGGTAGCCGTAGTCGAACTCGCGGCCGTTGTGTGCGCAAAGGAAGTGGCCGTCGGGGCTAGCGGTATCGAGCTTGGCGTAGCGCCCGCCGTAGGGCGCGTAGCGCTGCAAAAACTGCCCAAAGCCGCGCAGCACCTCGCACTCGTCATCGTCGGCAAACGACTTGGTGCGAAACTCCAGCGTCTCATCTTTGAGGGGCCGGAAGAAGCCTACCGAGATGCACACCACCTTGCCAAACTCGGCGTAGAGGCCGCCGTTGCTGAACAGTGCTTCGGGCGACTGGCCCTCGGCTAGCTCCTTGGCGTGGCGCTTTTCGCAAAATTTCTTCCAGAGTGGGTGGTACGCCTCGGGCAAGTCGGCGTGGGTAGCGTGGCCCGGCACGGTTTCAATATCAACAAAGAAAATGCGGGTCAGGTCGACGTGGCGGAGGATGTGCATAGCAGGTAATGGAGCAGGGCGATTACCTCAAAGCTAAGCGAAATGTTTAGAAGGATGCCTAGCCGGGCGCCCGATATTTTCGCCCCGCTGCTATTCTGTTTTGGCTGGCACCCCGCGTTGCTTTCGCCCTTCGTAGTGCCGGAGCGTTAGTCAGGCGGTGGGTACGGCGGCGGGCCATGCGGCGCGGCGGCAGCTCCGATGGCCTACTTATTTGCCCCTACTCGGCCTAGGCTAGTGCTACAGGCTGTGTCACGCTGTAACGTTTGGCCCCGCCGCCCGGTAGCCGTGCCGTTGGCTTTTCACCTGGTGCCATCAGCAAGCAACTTCTCACTTCTTTTGGGCATCTATGCTAGCGAAAATTAAGCCTTGCTAGCCTCTTCTATGAAAATATTTACGCACCTCGGGGTAATAGTTTTTTGGGGGTTGGCTAGTAGCCAGCTTGCCGCGGCGCAAGCGCCGGCCGCGGCCACTCCTGCCACGGGTTCGCTCACAGGCACGGTGCTCGACTCGCTCAGCCACCAGCCGGTGGCGTACGCCACGGTGGTGCTGTTGCCGCCGGCTCCCAACGATAAGCCGATTACGGGAGTAGCGGCCGACGACCAGGGGCACTTTACGCTCACCAAGCTAGCGGCGGGCACCTTCCGGCTGCGGGCTAGCTACGTGGGTTACGGCACCCGCACCAAGACCGTGACGGTAAGTGCCGGCGCCACGGCCGTGGGTGCTTTTCAACTGCCCACCACGGCCCAGGCCCTCGGCGAGGCCGTGATAGTAGGGGAGAAGCCAGTGGTGGAAGTGCGCCCCGACCGCCTCATCTACAACGCCGACCAGGACGTGAGCAATGCCGGCGGCACCGCCCAGGACGTGCTGCGCAAAGCCCCGCTCCTGGCCGTGGACGGCGACGGCAACGTGAAGATGCGCGGCTCGGCTAACTTCAAAGTATTGGTGAATAACAAGCCTTCGCCCACGCTGGCCCGCAACCTGGCCGAAGCCCTCAAGAGCATTCCGGCCGAGCAGATAAAGAGCGTGGAGGTCATCACTACGCCGTCGGCCAAGTACGATGGCGAAGGCACGGCGGGCATCATCAACATTGTGCTCAAGAAGGGCGTCGACCAAGGCCTGAACGGCCGGGTAGGCGCCAGCAGCGGCAACCGCAATAGCAGCTTCAGCTCGGCGCTCAACTTTCGAAAGGGCAAAGTCAGCTTCACCTCGTCGGCCAACGCGGGGGCGTGGTACAATCCCGGCCGGTTCACCCGCGCGCGACTAGGCTACTCGACGCTGGGCACCGATACCTTGCGCCAGAGCGGAGCCACCCACGACAATGGCCAGTGGGCCTACGGCACCGTTGGCCTCGACTACGAGCCCGCTGAGCACCACAGCTTTTCGCTGGCCGGCTCGCTAGATGGCTACCGCGGTACCAATCAGCAAAACTTGCTTAATCAGTACACCGCGCCGGTCGCGGCACAAAACCAACTGTTTACGCGCGCTACCGACAACTTATACGGTGGCCTCAATGTGGAAGGCACCGGCAGCTACACCCGCACCTTTGCCCAGGCCCGCAAAGAGTGGAGCGTGCTCGCCCAGTACGCGCTCAACAACGGTACGTTTGGCTACGACTTCAACCAGTACAACAACTCCTTTATCGCACTGGAGCAGGGGCTGGCCGACTACCGCGAGCGCAGCCGGGGCCGCACGCCCGGCCACGAATACACGTTCCAGACCGACTTTGTCCAGCCTTTTGGGGATAAGCGCACGTTGGAAGTTGGGTTGAAAGCCATCTTCCGCCGCACCGGCTCGGTGGCTAGCGTCGATACGCTGGGCACGCGCTACGGCTCCGAGCTGGCGCCCGATGCGCGCCGCACCACCGACTTTAGCTACGATCAGGATGTGCAGGCGGCCTACGCTACGTATGGGTTCGGGGTGGGCAAGAAATTCACCGCCAGCCTGGGCGGCCGGGTCGAGCGCACGGCCCTGACGGCTACCTTCCTGGCTAGCCCCGGCTTCAGCAATAGTTATGTGACGCCGCTGCCCAACGGCAATGCGCGCTATGCCTTCAGCGATGCCATCAGCCTGCGCGTTGCCTACAGCCGCCGCATCACACGGCCCAATATCGATTTTCTGAATCCTTATGTAAACCGCTCCGACGCCAAGAACATCTTCTACGGCAACGCGGCCCTCGACCCTGAGCTGACCGATTCGTACGAGCTGAGCTACAGCACAATCCTCAAAACGACTTCCATCAATGCGTCGCTTTCGATGCGCCACACTGGCAATGCCATTGAGCAAGTGCGCTTTGCCACTACCAACCCCAGCGCGCCGCTGCCCGCCGACGTGGTGCCCGACCCCAGCGTGACGGCCCAGACCTTCGCCAACGTGGCCGCCAATACCTTTTACCAGTTCAACGTCTACCTCTCGGCCAAGCCGCTACCCAAGTGGGACGTCAGCGCCGGCCCCGACGTGCAGTACATCGTGCGCCGCAGCCCGGCCCTCAATGCCGAGCGGCGCGGCTTCACGGCGGGCATCAACCTCAATACGTCTTACAAGCTGGCCCACGGCTTTACCGTTCAGGGCTTTGCGTTCGGCTCGCTGCCAACGCCCGAAATTCAAGGCCAGGGCGCGGCCAATCTGTACTACCAAATGGGCGTGAAGAAGACCTTTATGAAAGAAAAAGCCACGCTGACCCTCAACATTGGGGCCCCTTTCAACGCCTACTGGCCCTATCGCTCCACTACCACGACGGCGTTTTTCGATGAGCGCACCGAAAGCCGCTCCTACCAGCGCGCGTTCCGCCTGAACTTTAGCTACCGGTTTGGCCAAGACAGCCAAACCAAGCAGCGCAAGAGCATCAACAACAACGACACCAAGAGTGGCGGCAGTAAGCAGGGCGGCTAGCGGATAGGTGCTACTAGGGGTAGTTGTAGGCTATTGCGGCTGGCCTGCGCACCCCTTTTCACAAATGACGTGGTAGCCAGTACCAGCCCAAGTACCACCACTAACCGCGTGCGTCGCTGCTGAAAGCTGCTCCAGAATAAGCTTTCCCCCGCGTGCACCTGTGGCAGAAAGGTGAGCACTATAAAGGAAATGGCCGGAAACCATACGACATTCCACAGCACCTCCCGGTCCACAAAATGGTTGGGCTGCCCACTAGCACCATAGTGAGTAGGCACCAAGGCTAGTACTGAGGGCCAGATAAAGTGCAGGTAAACCACCGGGACTAGTGCTTAGTCAGCGAAGTTGACTAACAGAATGGAGACCATTTAGGTTAGGC
>CAZERY010000152.1:0-8381 GCA_964514915.1 uncultured Hymenobacter sp. | reverse complement strand
GGATTGTGCAGCAAGTAGCTCTCTATCAAACAACTAAAATAGTAGGGTAGAGTACACGATGGATTTACTAAAAGGTATAGCGTCAATAAACTTGTGTATTACGAAACTTTGCCGGATGTAAAGGCTGCCATTGAACGAGAAAAGCAATTAAAGGGTGGCTCACGAGCCAAGAAGCTGGTCTTGATAGAGGGGCAGAATCCGAAGTGTCATGATTTGATGGCTGGATACTAACTGCCACTGGCTACGTTCAGACATCGTTCGGGTGCGATTGCTTCGCTATGACGAATGTTTAGAATGCATAGACAGAGTAATTTATAGTAAATGAAAATCCTCGATAAATATATCATTAGCAAGTTCCTCATCGCGTTTTTTTTTACGGTGGTGATGCTCGTGTCGGTGATTTGCGTGATTGACTACACGGAGAAAAACGACGACTTTCTCCACCACAACCTCACGTTCTGGCACGTATTTACGCACTATTACATTTACCTATTTCCGTATTTTGCCAACCTGCTGGCGCCGATTACCATCTTTATCGCGGTGGTATTTGTGACGTCGCGGCTAGCGGCGCGCACCGAGCTGGTAGCCATGCTAGCCAGCGGCATGAGCTTCGAGCGGCTGCTGCTGCCCTACACGCTGGGCGCGGGCATTATTGCCATTTTTACGTTCGGGCTTATTAGTTGGATTATCCCGAAGGGTACCAAGGAAATTGTGCATTTTGAGAGCTTGCACGTGGAGGAGCCCTGGAAGTTTGAGGGGCGCAACGTGCACATCAAGATCGGGCCACGCACTTATGCCTACCTCGAAAGCTATGATAACGTGCACAATATTGGCTACCACTTCGCGCTCGAAACTATCGATAGCACGGTGCTGCGCCGCCGCCTCACGGCCGATGCCATCACCTGGGATTCGACCAAGCAGGCCTGGAAGCTAACGCCCCAAACGGTACGCACCTTTCATGGCCAAACGGCCGAGTCGCTGCAAACTCTGCCGGCCCGCGACACCACGCTCAATCTGTATCCTAAGGACTTTGCCAGCACCTACCGGCTAGCCGAAACGCTCACCTCGCCCGAGCTCAACGCCCTCATCAACACCAAGATACTGCGGGGTGCCAACGACACAGCGCAGTACCTGAGCGTGAAATACGAGCGCTATGCCTATCCCTTCGACGTTATTATTCTTACGCTCATCGGCGTAGTGCTGAGCGCTCGCAAAACCCGCGGCGGCGTGGGTGGGCAGATTGCGCTGGGCTTCGTGCTGGCCTTCATTTTCATCATTTTTGTGATGCTCTCGCGCAACCTGGCTTCGGTAGGCAGTCTGCCGCCGATGCTGGCGGCCTGGGTGCCGGGCCTTGTCTTTTCGGTTATTGGGCTGGGATTATACCGGTTCGTGCCCAAGTAAATGGTTATCGGGCTAAGCTCGCAGGCTCAATTCACCATCATATATGCTCAAAGATTACTTAAAGCTGCATTTTATCGTCCTGTTATGGGGTTTCACGGCCATCTTGGGGAGGCTGCTCTCGCTGCCGCCGGTCGAGCTGGTGGAGTGGCGTACGGGGCTGGCCACGCTGGGCTTGGGGCTACTGCTGGTGGCGCGGCGCCGGTCTGGCCGCGCCGGTAGCTGGCCCGCGGGCCTGCGCTTACTAGGAACTGGCGCCCTGGTAGCTGCCCACTGGATAACTTTTTTTCTGGCGGCCCGGCTCTCGTCGGTGAGCGTATGCCTGGCGGGGCTAGCCACGCTGGCGCTGTGGACGTCGCTGCTTGAGCCGCTGCTACTGCGGCGGCCCATACGCAGCTACGAAATCGGGCTTGGATTGCTATCGCTGCTGGGCTTGTGGCTGGTGAGTGGCGCTGCCCCCACGCAACTGCTGGGCCTGGGCGTGGCAGTAATAAGTGCGGGGTTGTCGGCACTGTTTTCGATAATCAATTCGCGGCTGGTGCAGCGGCACGAGCCGTTGGTGCTCACTTTGTGGGAGATGGCGGGTGCTTTTTTGAGCGTAGCGCTTTTCCTGCCTTTCTACGCCCGGTTTTTTACCCCCGACCACCAGTTGCATCTGGCTTTGGGTTTCAACGGCTTTGCGCCGCCGTGGCAGTGGGTGGGCGACTGGCTGTGGCTGGCCCTGCTGGCCGGCGCCTGCACCGTGTACGCCTTCGCCGCCTCGGTAGAGCTGATGCGGCGGCTGTCGCCCTTCGCGGTCAACCTGACAATCAACCTAGAGCCTGTGTACGGCATTGCACTGGCCGTCCTCATTTTTGGCGATACTGAACGCATGGCGGGTGGCTTTTACCTCGGCACTGGACTCATTGTGCTGAGCGTACTCTTGCACCCGGTGGTAGAGAGCCGCATGAAAAAATACCGCGCAGCTCGCCAAACGCAGCCCGAAAGCCTAGGCCTAAACTGAGAGCGACTTAGTTTTTTGAGGGTGGGCACAACCCAGCAGCTGCCGAAACGGTACAGCCGCCTATGTCTGCTCCCGTGCCCACCTATGCTGCCCCCGCCCTCGACAAAGCGTTGGCCGACCACACCCTCTTAAATGGTTTTTACGGTCGGGTGCCTACAACCACCCGTCGCACGCCGATGCGGGAGCTGATTTCGACGCTGCTCTCGCACCGCACTACGCACACCGACGAAGAGCTGGCCTACGACCGGATGCTTGAAGCCTTTGGCGATTGGGAAGGCGTGCTGGCCGCGCCACTCGATGACCTCATTCATGCTATTCGCACCACCCGCTGGCCGGCTACGCAGGCCCCGCGCATTCAGGAAATTTTGCAGCGTATTAAGACCGAGACGAGCGGCTCGTTTGACCTGGGCTTCCTGGCTGACTGGCCCACGGAGCGCAGTATGGAGTGGCTAACCGACATGCCCGGTATCGGCCTCAAAACGGCATCGCTGGTGCTGTTATTCAACTTTCGCAAGCCCGTACTGCCCGTCGATGCCCACGTGCACCGCGTGGCGCAGCGAGTAGGTTTCTTAGGTCCCAAGGTGTCGGTAGAGAAAGCGCATAGCGTGCTGCTAGCTCTACTCGGCCCGCCGCTCGACCCCGAGGGCTTGTTCAACTTTCACAAGCATAATTACTGGCACGGCCAGCAGATTTGTTTTTTTCAGCGGCCGAACTGTCCGCGCTGTCCGCTCAAAGGCTTTTGCAATTATTACCTGGAGCACTACGGTGAGGCTACCCCTGAAGCACTTGCTGCCACGCCCGCGCATTGGGATGCTGCGGCCTGGGGCAAGCTGCCACATTAGGGCGCTAGCTGTTAGCTGTTAGCTGCTGGTTGTTAGCTTCGTATTGCTAGCTCGGCTGGTATTTGGATAATGGGCTAGCAACCAGTAGCTAGCAGTTAATAGCCCCAAAAATGCGTCTCGTTCGCCATCCCGTCCTCTGCAATTACTACGTCACGTATCGCTGCAATGCGAAGTGCGCGTTCTGCGATATCTGGGAAAAACCCTCGCCCTACATTACGCTAGCCGATGTAGAAGCCAATTTGCGTGACCTCAAGCGGTTGGGTGTCAAAGTAATTGATTTCACCGGGGGCGAGCCGCTGCTACACCGCCAGCTACCTGAGTTTCTGGCGCTGGCCAGGCAGATGGGGTTCATTACCACCGTCACAACCAATGGCCTGCTGTATCCAAAGAATGCCGAGAAGCTGCGCGGCCAGGTCGATATGCTGCACTTCTCGCTCGACTCGGCCGATCGCGCCACTCACGACCTGGGCCGCGGCGTAGCCTGCTACGACTTTGTGCTCGAAAGCATTCGCGTCGCTAAGGCGCTGGGCGAGCGCCCCGATATTCTGTTTACCGTTTTTCAAAAGAATCTGGCTGATTTAGAGGCAGTTTATCGAGATATTACGCAGCCTAACGGCTTGATACTGATTATTAACCCGGCGTTCGAATATGGCGAGGTAGAAACCGGCGAGCAGCTAACGGAAGAAGAACTGCGCTACCTGTCGGCCTTTGGTAAGCGCAAGGGGGTATACCTAAACGAGGGCTTCATTGCCTTGCGGCGTGATGGTGGCAACCACGTGGCCGCGCCCATATGCCGGGCCGCTAGCACCACGCTCGTCATCTCGCCCAATAATGAACTGGTACTGCCTTGCTACCATCTTGGGAAGCAAAAATTTCCCATCAACGGCCAGTTGTTCGATGTATACAATGCACCCGCTACCCAGCGGCTAGTTGCCCTCGAAGGCCGCTTGCCGCAATGTGAAGGTTGCACAATCAACTGCTACATGCAGCCCAGCTTTGCAGTCGAAACCAGTAAATACTTTTGGGAGGCTCTCCCGAGTACCCTGAAATACAACTGGGAAAAAGGTACCTGGAAACGTCTGCTTAGGGCTTAGCTAGTCCCACTTATTACTCTTTGCTATTGCTCTTATGCCAACTCTTATCCTACCCGTGCGCGGTATCACGCCCATCATCGGGCCCAACTGTTTCTTGGCTGATAACGCGACTATTGTTGGCAATGTAGTGCTGGGTCGCGGCTGCACGGTGTGGTTTACAGCCGTGGTGCGGGGTGATGTCAACAGCATTCGTATCGGCGACGAAACTAACATTCAGGATGGCGCCGTGCTGCACTGCACCTACGAAAAAGCGGCGCTCACCATCGGCTCCCGCGTGAGCATTGGCCATCGGGCGCTGGTGCACGGCTGCACAATTGAGGATGACGTACTTATCGGGATGGGAGCCATTGTAATGGACCACGCCGTGGTAAGCACGGGCTGTCTGATTGCCGCCGGGGCCGTGGTACTCGAAAATACCGTGTGTGAGCCTGGCTACCTCTACGCCGGCGTGCCCGCCAAAAAAATTAAGCTGGTGAGCGAAGCCCAACGGGATAACTTACGCCGCACTGCCGCTAACTATCAACTATATGCTACTTGGTTATAGCGGTTTCGTGAATTATGCAGCCTCTTTATATTGCAGATATTTGATTGCCAGCTCACAACTTAACTAAAAGGGATACACCAGTCACGAAACCGCTATATGATGCGCTAAAAGGATCTGGTAGTAGAGGACAACATAGATTGCGAAATAAATAGTAGGCAAATAATTTCTGCTTCATGTTGAAAACTTAGTTCAGCTTATATATTTGGTGCGAACCTTTCCCCTCACATTTTCTTTTTATGAAAAGAATACCCTCGCTCTTTGTTTGGCTAGTTTTCGCGTCTGTTTCGCTTTCCTCATGCAGTCGGAGCAACTACGCATTCAATTCAAATGCTCCGGCCTATTTAGGCTCCGAAAAAACGCATGTAATAGCCTCTGAGCCGGTAAGCGAGTCAGTTACTGCCTCCACCTTGGAAGCTGCGCCTGTTTACGCAGAGGCAGCGAACATTCATCAGGCAGCCAAGGCGTTAGCTCATCACTATACCTCAACGCCAGTGCGTACGGCTAAAGCCGCCTCAATCACAAGCATTGTGCCTCGTACGGCAGTAGTGCTGACAAAGGCTGAGCGTAAAGTATTGCGCCAAGAGTTGAAGAGGCAGTTAGCAGTAGCACCGCAAAAAGCAGCAGCGGACGGTAAAAGCCAGCACACAGCATTGCTTTTATGCATACTTCTGGGTTTTCTTGGAGTGCATCAGTTCTATCTTGGCTATACCGGCCGTGGTATTCTGCGTATTGCATTACTCTTAACCTCAATCTTCATTATTCCAGCCATTGTCAATTTGGTCTTGTACGTCATTGATATAATCAAGATTACCAATGGTGATCTAAAGCCGAAAGGTGGGGAATATGACAATAAGAGGTAGTTTATATACATCTACTTAACCAAAAGCCCCTTCCTAAGTAAATTAGGAAGGGGCTTTTGGTTAAGAAGGTATGGAATAGTACCTAAGCCTCCGCAACGTAATTGTCATCTGGCTCGGTCGGGGTCATTACCCGTAGCTGTACCAATTCTACCACGCGGCGCGCGCGGCTCAGCACCCGAAATTCGTAGGGCTCAAGCACCGCTACGTCGCCTACCTCCGGGATATTACCGTAAAGGACATTGAGCAGGCCGCCCACCGTTTCGTAGTCATCACCCTCGGGCAGCGGATAGGGCAGAAACTCGTTGGCATCGGGAATGGGCGTAGAGGTGCTAACGCGGTACTCGCTTTCGGAGATCTTTTCTACTACCGGCACTTCGTTGTCATACTCATCCTGGATTTCGCCCACGAGCTCCTCCATAATATCCTCGATAGTTACGAGGCCAGAAACCCCGCCAAACTCGTCGCTTACAATAGCCATCACCAAATGCTTGCGCTGAAACTGGCGTAGCAATCGGTTGATCTTCTTCGTCTCCGGCACAAAGTAAGCTGGGCGCATGATGCGCGCCAGCTCGATGGGCTGGCCTCTGCGCACCAGCGGCAGCAAGTCTTTTACATACAAGACGCCCACGATATTATCGATGTTGCCCTCATACACCGGCATGCGTGAGTAACCTTCATTGAAAATAATTTCGAGAATTTGGTCATCAGTCGCGTTCACGCTGAGAGCAGCCAGCTTAGTGCGGGGCACCATTATCTGCTTCACCATCCGGTCGTTAAACTGGAAAACGTTCTCAATCAACTCGTGCTCCGAGTCTTGAATTTCGCCACTCTCTTTGCTTTGGTCAATGAGCAGGCGTAGCTCATCAGAGGTGTGCGCCTCGCTACCATGCGCATCGTTGCGCAGCCCAACCGCACCTAACAGCAGATTGGAGGACTTTGACAAAAACCACGTCAGAGGCCGGGTGATAAAATAGAAAGCCCGTAGTGGCAATACCAGTGCCAAGCTCACGGCCTCCGGCCGCTGAATGGCCAATGCTTTCGGGAATAGCTCGCCAAAAAGCACGTGTAGAAACGTAAGGATAATGAGCCCCGCTGCCACCGCAATGGTATGCGCCGTAGCCACCGTTACGGGCAGATGCAGCTTGGGCAGCAAACCCAGAATGATATCGGTGAACAATTCCTCGCCGACGGCTCCCAATACTAGCGAGGCTACGGTGACGCCAAATTGCGTGGCCGAGAGGTAGTCGTAGAGCTTACGCAGTACGCCTAATGCCTGGCCCGCCAGGCGGCTGCCATCCTTTGCTTTTATTTCAAGCTGCGACAGCCGAACGCGAATAAGCGAGAACTCGGCCGCCACGAAAAAAGCGTTTACTAAAACTAGTAATAGGGTAAGTAATATTTTTAAGCCCATGTGATTGACTTCCCTCAAACACAGACGGTCGGGAGGTCTCTTTTATTGCAAAAGTACGTAGGTTAGCAAGGTGAGTTGGTGCCGCCTTGCCTAATAACTTCGTTTTGGGAGTGTTGCCGCTCTGGCTAACCCCGTGATAATGCGAAAAGGCGGCCTCCGCCAGGAAGCCGCCCTCTGCCAAGGCTGTAGCGGAAGGACTTGAACCTCCACGAAGTGGTTAGCTGCTAGCTCCTAAAAGCTAGCACTTTATCCCAGTGTCTTCACCCCCGAGATAGGAGGGCGTGTCTGCCAGTTTCACCACACTACAAGGTATTACTAAAACGGCGCTTCCGTTTATAGGAGACAAAAGTAAGGCGTGATTCAAGCACTTAGCAAGCCACTGCCCTTAAATTGCTACAAAACACTTGGTAAGTGCTACCCTTAAACTAACTTTGTTTCCGCAATCTGCCCTTGTATATGCCGCGTAATTACGAGCTCGATGACATCGATTACCGCATTTTAAACCTGCTAGTGCAGGATGCGAAGATGCCATATACGGAGATTGCGCGCCAAATTCATGTGTCGGGAGGTACTGTGCACGTGCGCATGAGCCGCTTAGAAGAATTGGGTATAGTGCGCCGGGCTACTCTCGACCTCGACCTGCCCAAGCTGGGCTACGGAATGCAGGCGTTTGTGGGCGTATTCCTACACCGTAATTCCATGTATCTATCGGTAGTAGAGGCGCTTAAGCAAATACCCGAAGTGACGGATGCTTATGCCACTACGGGTACGTATGGTCTATTTTTGCGCTTGGTATGCCGCGATACGCAACACATGCGTTCAGTTCTGCACGATCAAATCATGTTTATTGAAGGGGTAGAGCGCACGGAAACGCTTATTTTACTCGACCAAGCATTCGGCCGAGCTGTGCAGCTCAACGCCGCCGAATAGTAACGTAATGCTGGCTAACCGGAATGGGTCAATACAAAAAGAGCCACGGCTAGCACAGCCGCGGCTCTTTTTTATTGCAATGCACAGCCAAGCTTACATGGTTGATTTGCTGGTAGTCGTAGTTGTTTTGGTGGTTTTATAGCGCATGTCGGGGGTGCCATTGGCCTTCATAGGACCAGTTTTGGTAGTGGTCGACTTCGCCATCTTGTTGCTTTTGTAGCGCATATCTGGAGTACCGTCGGCCTTTATACTCGTCGTGAAGTCAGTTGCGAACTTACTGCGCAAAAAGTCCTAAACTT
>CAZERY010000151.1:0-8419 GCA_964514915.1 uncultured Hymenobacter sp. | reverse complement strand
GCCCGCGACAACGTGGTGTGGGTGTGCCACGCCCTCACGGCCAATGCCGACGTGCCGGACTGGTGGCCGGGGCTGTTTGGGGAAGGCCATTTCTTTGATCCGGCCGACTGGTTTATCGTGTGTGCCAACATGCTGGGCTCGTGCTACGGCAGCACTTGCCCGCTCGATATCGACCCGGCTACTGGCCTCGGCCGATACCAGGAGTTTCCGCTCCTGACCGTGCGCGATGTGGTGGCAGCCCACGAGGCGCTGCGGCAAGAACTGGGGCTGAGCTACGTACATACCCTCATCGGCGGCTCGCTGGGCGGGCAGCAGGCCTTAGAGTGGGCCGTGAGCCAGCCCGAAGTCTTTGGCCACTTGGTAGTTATTGCTACCAGCGCCCGGCACTCAGCCTGGGGCATCGCCTTCAACGAAGCCCAACGGCTTGCCATCGAGGCCGATAGCACTTACCAAGAAGGCCGGCCCGGCGGCGGTGATGCCGGCCTAGCGGCGGCCCGCGCCGTGGCCCTACTCAGCTACCGCGGCTACGAGGCCTATGGCAACACCCAAACCGACTTTGACGATCGCCTGAATGATTTTCGAGCCAGCAGTTACCAGCGCTACCAAGGCAATAAGCTCGTAGCGCGCTTCGATGCCTACAGCTACGTGGCCCTCACCCGCACCATGGACTCGCACCACCTGGGCCGCGGCCGCGGGGGCGTAGCCGCGGCACTGGCCAGCATTCGGGCCCGCACGCTGGTGCTGGGCATCACGTCTGACGTATTATTTCCACTGGTCGAGCAGCGCCAGCTTGCCGAGGGCATCGCGGGTGCCACGTATGGCGAACTGGATTCGAGCTACGGCCACGATGGCTTTTTGCTCGAAACCGTCAAAATCACCCAGGCGCTGGAAGTTTTTTACGCTGCCGCCCTGGCCGAGTAGCGCGTAGCCGGCTGGGGGTTGTAGTTATTCAGCGTACGCTTTTCCGATTTAATCACGCCTTGCTCAGGTGTAGCATTACCTAAAAATCCCTGGCAAGTTGCCAGGGATTTTTAGGTAATCTACTAGCCGACAATCCGTTACAGAAGGCGCACGTCTACTTCGGTCGTAATCAGCTGCGTGCCATCTTCCAGGGTAATAAGAAAGAAAAAGCGTAGCTGATTGGGCGTTTGCGGGTTGGCATTGGGCGTAAGTGTGCCGGCGCCCCCGGTCGAAGTGCCGGTAAAGGCGAAGGCGGCCGTTTTGGTGGCCGAGGCGGGCAGCGTAGCGAACACGGCGGTGAGCCGCGTCACGTAGTTGCGCACCGCGTTCAGGTCTGAGCTGAAGGTGATGGTATTGGTACCGTTGCCCGCCACGGCCGTAGTCAGGTAGTTGGGGTAGCGCGCATCTTGCAGGTATTCGACGCCGCTGTTGCCGGTGGCTACCTTCGTAATTTCCTTTATCTTGCCTTTATCAGCCGGAATACTGAAATCAATACTGAACGTGCCGTTGGCATTGGTGCCGGTGCCCACGGTAGTAGTCACGACGGGAAACCGCTCGAAATACACCTGGTTGGTGACGGTAACCGGAATGGCTGCCACGCTGTCTTGCAGCGGGCCTAGCTTGTTACCGTAATCCTTTTTACAAGCTGAAAAGCCAACGGTAAGCAGGAGCAAAAAAAGTTGAATAGCGGTCTTTTTCATGATGGCTGGCGATAGGAGTAAGAAATCTGGCGGCTAGTTGGCCCACCACACTTTGTCGCTGATAACTACTTTCGGTATGTTGTCGCCGTTGGCGGCTACTTCGGAAGGCGGATACAGCAGCCGTTGCGGGATGTTGGGGGTAAACGACACGTTGAGAGCAGGTTGCAGGCGCGGGAAGCCCGTGCGCCGGTAGTCGTTCCAGGCCTCGTACCCATTGCCCACCCAGGCTATCCACTTCTGCGTGATTATCTGGTTGAGCTTGCGGATATTGGTGCCCTGTAGCGTCACGATGTTCGGGTTGGCGGCGAAATACGCGTCTATTTCGGTGGTAGAAAGCCCGGTTTCTTCCATCGACCGCCGGATGCCTTCCTGGTAGAGCGCGTTGGCATCGCCCGCCGTGTTGAGCCGCAGAGCCGACTCGGCCAGGATAAAGGCCCGCTGAAAATTGGTGAGCAGGCGCACCGGCGCCTCGCCGGCCACGCCCAGCACGTAGGTGGTGTAAAGCGAACGATTGGCCCGCACCGGAGCCGTGGCGCTGCTGCCGTTTTCGAAGCCCGTGAAGTTGCCGTACGTCGTCTTTTCGGTGGGCGTCGGGTTGTCGGGCGTAGTCGTAAAGTACTTCGGCAGGCGCGGGTCTTTGTTGGCCGCCAGCGAGTCGAGAAAGCGCGTGCTCGCCATCTGGTCGTTGGGGCGGTTCGTGACGTTGTACGAGTAAAATGGGTTCGTATTGCCCAGCGCGGCGCCGAAAGGCACGGCAAAGTCGTCGGCATTGGCGTTGATGGCGGCGCTGCCAGCCGCGCCCTTCGCGAGCACCTCGTTGATGACCCGCGTAGCCAGGGCGGGGTCTTTGCTGCTGATAGTATTGGCAAATTTCAGCAGCAGCATATTGCCCATCTTCTTCCACTTGCTGAGCACGCCTTTATACACAAAGTCGTCGGCCGCGCTCGGCACCGGCGACACTGACCCAGCGGGCAGCGCCGTCGCTTTGTCGAGGTCGGACAGCCCCTCGCGCACCAGGTCAAACAGGCTCTGGATGCCGGTAGCGCCTTCGTAGATGTCCTGTTGCCGGTCGAAGGCCGGATGAATATTGCCCAGGCCCTGGAGCGCCTGCGAGTAGGGCACATCGCCCCACATATCGGTAGCCAACGCAAAGTTGTACGCCTTGAGCAGCTTGGCAATGCCCGAATAAGCCGGGTTAGTTCCTTGGGTGCTAGCAATGAGCGTTTGAGCGCCGTTCAGGTTGTTGCCATACAGGTCGCCGCGCCACTCGTTATCGTAATTACCACTAATGGCGTACTTATCTTCCGTAAAAGGCTGGTTGGCAAGGCCGGCGTAGTGCTGGATGAATAGGTCGGCATCGCGGCCCAGCATGTTACCGACCACAAAGGCCGTGCCCACGGTGATAGTTGGCAGCTGCACGGTAGGCTGCACCACCGTCGGGTTATTGGGGCTGACGTTGACGTCCAGAAATTTATTGGGCGAGCAGCTCGCGGCCGCCCAGCCAGCCAGGGCCAGCGCGGCGTAGCGCAAGCGCGGTAACGGTATCGATACGTTCATGATTCCTGATAAAGGCTAGATTAGAAAGTAAACCGCAGGTAGGCGCCGTAGCTGCGCACGCTGGGTGCGCCTTGCAGGTCGAGGCCGCGAATGTTGCCGGCACCCTGGGTATTCACTTCGGGGAAGAAATTGGCGTTGGGGGCGTAGTAAAACAGGTTGCGGCCCGACACCGAAATAGAGGCGCTGCCAAAGGGCGTGCGCGTGAGCAGGTCTTTGGGCAGCGAATACCCTAACGACACCTCGCGCAGGGTAAAGTGCGTGCCATCGTAGACGTTGAGGTCGCTTTGCAGGCCTTGGTTGCTCCAGTAGCTCTGGGCATCAACCTGAATATTATTTTGCCGGTAAGACGTGCTGCCGTCGGCGTTTGCCACGGCAATCACACCGGGGATAACCCGCGGCTGGTCACGGTCTGCCCCGGTTTGTTGCAGCACGCCCGCCGACTTGTAAGCCGCCTGCGTGAACGACAAGATATCGCCCCCCACAATGGCATCGAAGAGGAACGAGAAAGTAAGGCCCTTGTAGCCCAAGGTGTTGGTGATGCCGCCCTGCCAGTCTACGTTGGGGTTGGCCGTCACTTGCGAGCTCAGCTCGGTTACCCACAGGCCGGTGCGCGGGTTGATCAGGTACTGGCCATCGGGGGCGGTAGCCTTCTTCTGGCCCAGAATTACGCCGTAGGGTTGGCCCACCACGTACGAGGGCACCGAACCGATAAACGAACTGCCCGGAATGGTGGAGCTGGTGACGCCTGGATAAATCGACACTACCAGGTTGCGAATACGCGTGTAGTTGGCCGTGATATCCCAGGTGAAGCCCGAAGCGCTGCGCACCGGCGAAGCAGTAGCTAGTATCTCAATACCCTTGTTGTCCAGCTCGCCCGCGTTGGTGTAAAAGCTGCTGTAGCCCGTGGTGGGAGCTATTGTCACGGGAATAATCTGGTTGGAGCTGACGGTTTTGAAGTACGTGGCGTCCAGGGTGAGTCGGTTGTTGAAGAACCCCAGGTTCAGGCCCACTTCGGCCGACTTCGTAAACTCCGGCTTCAGCACGTTCAGGCTGTTGACGCCGCCAATCATGGTGCTGGGCCGGAAACCTACCACGTTGTTGAAGGGAAAGGTCACGTTGGCCACGTTGTTACCCTGGCCACCCGTAATGTAGTAACTGTCTAGCACATACGCGTCGGCATCGCGGCCCACCATCGCGACGTTACCCCGAATTTTGCCATACGAGAAAAAATCGGAGTCAATATTAAAGGCATCCGTGAATACGAAGCCGGCCGACACCGACGGGTAGAGGAAGGTGCGGTTGCTGGTAGGCAGGGTCGAGGACTGGTCTACCCGGGCCGTGCCCTCCAAAAACAGGTAGTTGTTATAAGCCAGCGACAGGTCGGCGTAGTAGCCGAGCAGGCGGCGCGTGTAGTTGGTTTCGCCGCTACCCGTAAATACGGCTGCGTTGATGGTATTATAAAACCCTGGCTGCGAGAGCGTAGCCGCCGACACGTACTGCTCGTTGCGCTTGCGCTGGTTGGTTTGCTGGCCCACGAGCAGCGTGGCGTTCAGCTTATCGACAAAAATATTTTCCTTCTTGGCCGTTATTAGCAGGTCGCCGGTAAACTCGGCGTATTGAATCTCGTCCTGAAAAATAAGACCCGTCGGGTTACGCGCCGAGCTGATGGCCGCAATCTGCTTGCGGCGGTCAGTGTACGTATCGAGCCCGGCGCGGTACACCACGCTCAACCACGGAAAGAAATCGTAGCCTATGCTGGCCACGTTGATAAACCGCGTTACGCTACTGGCTGTGTTGCTATTGAGTAGGTTGTAGTTAGGATTATCCAGGCCCGGAAAGTATAGGTTGGCGCCCGTTACCGTCTGATACGGCTGGCCTTGCAGGTCGAAGCTGCGCGGCACTGCCGCCAGCGTACCGAAGGCGCTGCCCCCGTTGCCGGTTTGCGGGGCTAGCTGGTCGGTCTGCGAAAAATTGACCGAGCCGGTCAGGCGTATCTTGTTCTGGAGCGTGGTACCGCCGCCTAGCTGAATATTGGTGCGTTGGAGCGTCGAAGACTCCGTGATACCCTTCTGCGTAGTGCTGTTGACATTCAGCGAGAAGTTTGACGTGCCAGTATTACCGGCGAGCTGCAAGCCGTTGGTCCACAGCGTGCCGGTTTTATAAAAATCCCGAATGTTGTTGGGGTACGCCTGGTACGGCAGCAAGCTGCCATTGGCCAGCAACAGGCCGTTGGCGTAGGTGGGCGTAGTGCCAAAGCGCGGGCCCCACGAGGTGGTGCTGCCGGTAAAGATATTGCCGGCCCCAGCCGAAGTCGTGTTGGTGCCCCCGGAGCCCTGGCCGTAGTCGTTTTGAAAAGCCGGCAGGCCGAGCACGGTCTGGAAGTTGAAGCCAGTGTTCACCACGACTTCCAGCTTCCGGTTCACGTTGGCCCCCGATTTGGTCGTAATCAGAATAGCGCCCGACGAAGCGCGCGACCCGTAGAGCGCCGCCGCCGCGGGCCCTTTCAGAATACTGATGTTGGCAATATTTTCGGGGTCGATGTCGGCGGCTCGGTTGGCGGTTTGGGCACCGTAGAGCGTGCCCGCGGCCCCGCCGTTGGTGCGGTCGGTGTCGTTACTAATCGGAATACCATCGACCACAAACAGCGGCTGGTTGTTGCCGGTGAGCGACGTGATACCCCGAATGTTGATGTTGGTCGATGAGCCCGCCAGGCCGCTGGACCCCGTAATGTTTACGCCCGACACCTTGCCTTGCAGCGCATTCACCACGTTGGGCTCCGACTTGTTTGCTACGGCGGCGCCTTGAATTTCCTGAGTGGCGTATCCTAGGGTGCGCTTGTCTTTCTCGATACCGAGGGCCGTCACGACCACTTCGCTTAGCTCGCGCGAATTTTGCGTGAGGCCCACATTGAACTGCGTTTCGCTACCAAGAGCATGCTCCACGGTATTCATGCCCACCGAGGAGAAGACCAGAGCGCCGCCCACTTGCGGCACGGTCAGCGTAAATGACCCGTCCGCGTTGGAAGAAGTACCATTCGTAGTGCCCTTTAGCAGCACCGTAACCCCGGGAAGACCTTCGCCCGTTTTTTGGTCCGTTACTCTGCCCGATACGGCCCGCGTCTGGGCCAGCACCGCGTGGAATAACGTGACCAGTAGCAGCAAGGTCAATAGTACTTGTTTTTTCATTAGGCTGTGAATTGATTGAAAATGAGCTAAGTATTAAGGAAGCAGTGGCCTAAAGTACTTGGCTGCGTTTAAAATCAACCTACATTTTTTACCTCATCTATCCTTTCGCCTTCGCTACGAAACACAATGCTTTATTAAAATCCTGATGAAACCCGTCACCTAAAATGCTTAACTTCATTGAATTTACATATAATTAAAAAAGGACCTAACGAAGTAGCCCTTTTTTTCAAATTTTTATTAATTTTTAACTGTCACCCCATCAAGCCTAAGGTATACAGCGCCTAAAGTTGACTGGAAAGTCAATCAAACCCTTCTGTACTACCGTGCTGAGCAGAAGCCAAAAAGCCCGTCCTGCTAACAACGCGCTGTGAAGCAGCCAAGCAGAGAAGGGAGAAGGTTAGCGCGGTGGCGATGGTTTCTTTGCAAGAATTCCACGAAGCCTGCCACTACCTTTTTATGCCGCCCATTGCCCCTGCTTTTCTGCAAGCCGGCCAGCGCGTAGCCATCGCGGCGACCGCCCGCAAAATCAGTACCGCCGAGGTCGAATTTGCCCGCCAGACTTTGCAGAGCTGGGGCCTGGAGGTGGTACTAAGCGAAAGCATCGACGCCGCGCACCACCAGTTTGCCGGCGACGACACGCTGCGCCGGCGTGACTTGCAGCAGCAGCTTAATGACCCTAGCATTCGGGCCATTTTGTGCGCCCGTGGCGGCTACGGTACCGCCCGCCTAGTTGATGAGCTGGACTTTACTCAGTTCGCCGAGCACCCGAAGTGGGTGGCAGGATTTTCAGATATCACGGTGCTCAACAGCCACTTGCTGCGCCTGGGCTACCAAAGCATTCACGGCGTGATGCCCGTGCTCTTTGGCCAGGAAGGCGGGGCCGTGGCGCTGGCTAGCTTACGCGCCGCACTATTCGGGGAGCCACTGGCTTGCCAAGCGCCCGCGCACCCGCTCAACCGCCCCGGCACCGCCCGCGGCGAGTTGGTGGGCGGCAACCTGAGTTTGCTGCACACCCTCACGGGCACGGCCTCGCAGCCCAGCTTCCGAGGCCGCATCCTGTTTTTAGAAGACCTCGACGAGTATCTCTACCACATCGACCGGATGCTATTGCACTTGCACCGCAGCGGCCAGCTCGCCGGGTTAGCCGGGCTGGTGGTCGGCCACTTCTCGCTGATGCGCGACAATGCCGTGCCCTTCGGCCAGACAGCCTATGAGATTATCGATCACTACGCCCAGCGCTATGACTTCCCGGTGGGCTATGGCTTTCCGGTAGGCCACGAGGCCGATAACCGAGCGCTGGTAGTGGGCCGACCCGCCACGCTGGCAGTAACCGCAGCAGGCAGCCAGCTGCACTGCTAAGCCCAGAAACTACGCTAGCTATTAGCTACTTCCGGCGTTGGTGCAGCACTTGCGCTACGGCGCCGGCCACTAGCCCGCCCACGCTGTACCAAGCTACGGTCATGGCTTGCGTCTGGGGCGTGCGGTTGCTGGGAGCGGTACCCAGGCCCAGCGGGCCGGGTAGCAGTACCCCGCCGGCGCCGGCGGCAGCCCCGAGCAGCGCTCCTATGCCCAGGCTGTGCTTGCCACTACCTACCAGGCTATAGTACAGGCCATTGCTGAGCACATCGCCGAGCATAGTGGCCGTGTAGAGGGTGCCGCCATCGGGCTGAGGCAAGTCGGCTAGCCCTAGTAGCTTGCGCAGGCCGCGCTCGCCGAGCACATCCATGCGAGGAGCGTCCTGGGGACGCAGGCGGCGAGCTGTTTCGTGCAGGGCGGTGAGGGAGAGGGCCCCGGCAAAGCCAGCGGCCAGGGAAGGAAGAATTTTCATGGGAAAGCTTACGCATTTGTGGTCGCTACTCAGACGGATACGGCGCGGGCGAGTTGCGCAAAATTTTGCTGGGGTTGCGTCGCTGGGCCGTGACGCAGTATCTTTGCAGCCCTGGCCGGGAAAGCTAGCCGGGCAAATGCCGATTTAGCTCAGCTGGTAGAGCAGCTCATTCGTAATGAGCAGGTCGT
>CAZERY010000150.1:0-8494 GCA_964514915.1 uncultured Hymenobacter sp. | reverse complement strand
TCTTGGGCGCGTTGATGGGCAGCTGCAAGTAGTTGGGGCCCACGCGGTAGCGCTGGGTATCCGAGTATGAGAAGGTGCGGCCTTGCAGCATCTTATCGTCCGAGAAGTCGAGGCCGTCAACCAGCACACCCGTACCGAATGCCACTTGCTCTACCTCAGCGAAGTAGTTCTCCGGGTTCTTGTTGAGCGTCATCATGCCCACGGGCAGCAGCGGAAACTGGTCTTCGGGCCAGATTTTGGTGTCGTCCAGCGGGTCGAAAGGCAGCTCATCGTGCTCGCCGTCGGGCATCATCTGCACGCACAGCTCCCACTTAGGGAAGTTGCCTTTCTTGATGTTGTCGAAGAGGTCAGCCGTGGCATGGTTGAACTCCTTAGCCTGAATTTGCTCAGCGTCGGGCTGGGTCAGGTTGCGCACGCCTTCCTGCGGAACCCAGTGGTACTTAATCAGTTGGGCTTCGCCTTCGTGGTTTACCCATTTGTAGGTGTTCACGCCCGAGCCTTCCATTTCGCGGTAGTTCGCCGGGATGCCCCAGGGCGAAAACAGGAAGGTGATCATGTGCAGCGCCTCGGGGTGGTGCGAAATGAAGTCGAAAATGCGGCCGCCGTCCTGGCGGTTGGTCACCGGGTCGGGCTTGAACGCGTGCACCAGGTCGGGGAACTTCATGGCATCCCGGATAAAGAACACCTTCAGGTTGTTGCCCACGATGTCCCAGTTGCCGTCCTCGGTGTAAAACTTCACGGCGAAGCCGCGCGGATCGCGCAGCGTTTCGGGCGAGTGCCCCCCGTGGATTACCGACGAGAAGCGCACGAACACCGGCGTTTCTTTGCCCTTGGTGTTGAACAGCTTGGCGCGGGTGTACTTGGTTACGTCCTCGTCGCCCACGGTGCCATAAGCCTCAAACGTGCCGTGGGCACCCGCGCCGCGGGCGTGCACCACGCGCTCCGGGATGCGCTCGCGGTCGAAGTGCGAGATCTTCTCCAGAAACTGGTAGTTCTCCAGCGTCGTCGGGCCGCGGCTGCCCACGGTGCGTACGTTCTGGTTGTCGTAGATGGGGTGGCCCTGGCGGGTAGTCAGGGTGTTGGCGGCTTCGCCGGCGGCCATCCGCGAGTCGTCGGCCGAGCCCGCGCCGTTGACGGCCGTGCCCGAACCGTTGCCATTCGAGGCGCCGTTTTGGTGGTTGTCCATGTTATAAAGGGTTAGGGGTTTGGTGAGAAATCTGGGCAAACTACCGGCAACTCCCGCGTAGGTTTGCGAAAGGCGGATAAAAATTTCGGCATTTTTTAGGCAGGGCCAGCCGCTCTGCTTTTGGGGCCAAGTCTGAAGCTGTCATCCTTCCAGATCAAAGGGATAAACTGGATTTTTGTTTAACGAATGTAAGGCAATTTTTTAAAAAGATGCCTTTAATGCCCATAAAACCCCTATTTTTTGTTTAATGATTAGCCGCATTACTACCGCCCTGGCTACCCTCGAAGCCGAGCGTGGGATCCGCATTTTGTACGCCTGCGAGTCGGGCAGCCGCGCCTGGGGCTTTCCCTCGCCCGACTCCGATTACGACGTGCGTTTTATCTATTGCCACCCGCCGGCGTGGTACCTCCGCCTCGACGAAGGCCCCGACACGCTCAATTTTCCGGTCGATGACGAGCTAGACCTGGGCGGCTGGGAGCTGCGCAAAGCCCTGCGCCTGCTGCGCGGCAGCAATGCGGCCCTATTTGAGTGGCTGCAATCGCCCATCGTGTACCACGAAACCGCGGACTTTCGCGCGCAGCTCACCCCATTGCTGCCGCTGGCCTTCAACCTCAAAGCCGGCCTGCACCACTACCTGGGCCAGCTGCGGCGCGGCATTGAAGAAGACCTAACGGGCGAGCAAGTGCACCTGAAACGGCTTTTTTACGCCCTGCGCTCGGCCTTGGCGGCGCGTTGGATACGCGAGCGCTACATGCTACCGCCGATGGAGTTTGCCCCCTTGTGCCAGTTGCTGCCGGCTAGCCAGCAAGAAGTAGTGCAGGAACTGTTGGCGCAGAAAATGGTGGCTAACGAAAAAACCACCGCAGCCCAGCCAGTAGCGCTGGTAGCCTTCTTAGGACAGGAATATGCTGCTGGGCAGGCGGTGCGGGAAAGCTTGCCGGTAGTACCCAGCGCAGTAAGTGAAATGCTCAATGGAATACTGCGGGCCTGGGTGGAGTAGCGCGAAGCTCCCGCTGCGCGCTACTGCCCGCCAAAGCGCCAGTCGAGCGATAGATTGAGCACACGGCCTTCTACCGGGGCCCACAGCTCGCGGAAAACCGGACTGGTGAAGCTGCCTGCAACCGGCAGTACCACGCGCTCGAGCCGCGTCTGGCGATAGTCGAAGAGGTTTTCACCGTTCAGCGCTATTGTCCATGGGCCGGTGCGGTAGCGCACGAGCGCTGCCACCACGGGATAGCTGGGCGTAGTGGTACCATCCGAGAGATATTGCTGACCCGTGTAGCTAGCCTCGATGCCTGCCCCAAAGTGCTCGCTAAATTCCTGCACCGCCACGGCCGCAAATTTGTGCCGGGCGGCCAGCTCCACGTTGGGATTCACCGGGTCGTAGGCGCGGCGGGCGTAGGGAAAGACCTAGCCCAGGTACAGCTCCGTCTCGTGGGTGTGCAGGTGCACGTAGGTTTCGAGGCCTTTGGTCGTGACGGGCGCATCGGCATTTTTCCAGGTTAGCGGGCCACTGCCGGGCTGGTAAGTCGCGGAGCTGGGGCCGCCCACAATGCCGCCATCGGGCAGGATGAGCGGGTGTTGCAGGCGAGTGTAGAAGAAGGATTGGTTGACGTTGAGCACTGTTTTTGGCCCGAGGTGCTGCGTATAGTTGAGGTCGCCGTTCACGCCCTGCGAGGCTTCGGCCGTGAGGCCGCGCAAGGGCTGCACCTGCGGGTAGTCGCGCTCATCGAGGGCGTTCACGTAGGGCACCGGCACGCGGTAGCTCAGGCCGCCATTGAGGCGAGCGGTGAGCTGGTCGTTAAGGTTAAACAGCGCCGACAGCCGCGGCAGCACAAAGCCCCCGTACTGGTTGTGGTGGTCGTAGCGCAGGCCGGCTTGCAGGTTGAAGCGCGGCGAGGGTATCCAGTTGTCTTGAGCAAAAATGCCGACCGTAGTAGCCGACCGTAGTATAGGTATAGGTGCTCAGCAGGGGCGTGGTGCTACCGCCGGCGTTGCGCAGTAGCTCGCCGTTGGCATTTAGGCCCGCCACAATAGTGTTGCCCTGGCCTAGCGCGTGGAGGTAGCTGGCTTCAGTGTAATAGGTTGTCTGATAAGCCTTAAATGCGACGGTATTGGTCAGTGCATCACGCCCAAAATTGGTAATTGCGCCCTTCAGCGTGAGGTGGCCGGTGCCCAGGCTGTCGTTGGTGTACACGGCATCGACGGTATGGCGCTGGCTGGTATTGGTAACGAAATACGTCGGGCTGCCCAGCTGCTCGGCTCCGGTGCGCACGGCCTGCTGCTGGCCGCCGCGCCGGCTCTCGAAGGTGCCCGTGTAGCCTAGTGCCAGCTGGCTGTGGGAATTGGGGTAGTAAAATAGCCGGGGGTGCACGTTGAGGCTACGCAGGTGGGGCACATCCACGAAGGTATCGCCGTCCACATCTACGTCTTGCTGCCGCGTGAAACCTACAAAGGCCGAGTACCCCAAGTATTTCCCCCGCTGAGCGGCAAAGCCGTTGAGGTTGGTTTCGTTGAGCGTTGTTTGGTTGAGCGTGGCGTGAATTGCGGCGTGCCGAGCGTGGGGGTTTTGCTCACTAAGTTTACCAGGCCTGCGATGGCCCCGCCGCCGTAAAGGGTCGAGTTAGAACCCTTCAGCAATTCAATCTGCCGCAAGTCGAGCGGCAGCACCGACAAGATGCCAAAGCTCGCCGCGAAGCCGCCGTATAGCGGCAGCCCATCGCGCAGAATCTGCGAATACTGCTCCTGCAAGCCTTGAATGCGCAGGTCAGCATTGCCGGTAGTGGGCGAAGTAGGCTGAATCTGGGTGCCCGCAATGTCGCCGAGTAAGCTGGCAATGTTACCGGGTTTGATGCCGTTTTCCTCCCGCATTTCCTCCTCGCCCAGTACCTCCACGCGCTCCGGCTGGTCTTCGATGCGCGAGTTGGTGCGTGTGGCCGTCACTAGCACTTCGTCAATTGTGGCGGCGTTAGGGGCCAGCAGTAGGGTAATGGGCGCGCCGCCCGGCTCGGGGGCCGCGCGGCTGCGCGGCTTGTAGCCCAGCGCCTCTACCCGCAGGCGAGTACCCACGGCGGGCGTGGGCGCGAGGTACACGGTGCCGCTGGCATCGGTAGTGCCGCCCACGCTAGTGCCCGACGAGCGGCTGGCGGCTGGTCGAGTCGCGCAGGATGAATGTGAGACCCTGGGTGCGCAGGACGCCGGGCAGCGACAGGGCAAAAAATAGTAATAGGCAGCGTAGCATGGGGCAGTAGTGCCAGCCAGCTGGTTTGCTGGTGTCGGCTGAGGTCTTTCCCGGGCCAAGCACAGACGATTTTTGAGGAAAATTACGGGGCGTCGTGGTATTACTGGTTGGACGTAGAGCGCTGGCCCCGGTGAAACAGCAGCTCGGGCCGCACTACGCCCAGCGAATACACCAGCAATGCCTTCACCGTCAGGCGGTCGTCATTGGGAGTCAGGGGCAGGCCTATTCCCAGGTTGAGGTCGAAGCCCAGGCCGCGCAGGTCGAGCGTGGGGAAAACCTGGTGGTGATGCGGCTGGCTGAAAGGACCGACTTCGCCAAAATTATTGTACAGCTCCACCCCTGGCTGCACGTGAAAGTAGCGCCGGTAGTATAGCCCCGCATCGAGCAGGGCCGTGGGCCAGAAGCGCGCTTCTTCCCCGATGATAGCCTTGCTCAGCGTGGGGTTGAGCACCACCCGGAAATCGTTGAAATCGTGCTCCAGCACCGTGCGAAACTCCACTTCCTGCGTGTTGTCGTAGCGCCGGCGCGGCACGATGTAGCCCAGGTAAAACGAGGTGTTGATGAAATGCTCGTAGCGCCGCGACAGCCGGTAGCGGTACACCGCCTGAAACTGCGATATCTGCAAACCCTGGCCATTGGGATTTTCAGCGTTTAAATACACCCCGAACGTCGACTGGTCGGTGAGGCCATACTCAAATTCGAGCGAGTGGGCCGAAAGGCCCTGCCGGGTGAGGCCTTCGCCAAAGTGCTCGTAGTCAAGCCCGCTCTTGGGCACCACCGTAGTCCAAAGCGTGGCTTCGAGCCAGCCCTTGAGCGGCTGCTCATACTGGTACACTCGGTAGAAAGAGCGCTGGGCCTGAGCCACCTGGCTACTGCCCAGGGCCAGTAGCAGCAGGACCAGGGCCCACTGGCGATACCGTAAAATCGTTTGCATAGCTCGTAGTTATTTAGCGCCGGTTACGACCCGCACCGAATCAAAATTGACATCGAACCCGCGCGCGAACACGCGGCCGGCCGTGCGCCCGTAGCGCCGAAAGCTGGGCGCGTCGGCGTGCAGGTGCAGGCGATAATAACCCGAGTGCGGCACGCGCCAGTTTTCACCGTAGTGAAACACCCAGGGGTGCCACTCGAAGGGTAGCTCTTGGGCACCCAGGGGCCGGCCCTGGCCGTCGGCTAGCGTAGCCAGCAGGTGCAGGCCCGGCACAAAGCGGCCGGTGCGCGCCTCCTGCACGGTAGCTTCGACATGGGCATTGAGCTGGGTGCTTTCTTCCGTATCGATGGCGTATTTGAATTTGCCGTCTTGCAACTCCCAGGCAGCCAGGGCATAGTCGATGGCGTAGCCCGCCAGGTAGTCGCCAGCCGGCTGGGCAGCGCCCGAGTTAGCGTCTTCGTACAGGGCCGCCAAGGTTTCATGGTAGGCGTCGCCCTGGGCTTGGGCTAGCTCCGCATCGGTAGCAGCGGCATCCGACAGGGGCGCTTGGCGAGTTAGCTGCTCGGCGGCCACCGGCACCTTATCAAACTCGGCAACTGCGGAATGGGTCAGCCGGTCGCCATTGTAGGGGTCGTGCCGCCGGGTGGGTAGCGCCGAAATATCCAGGCGCAAGTGGTAGGTGCCGGTGGGCAGCGCCACGTTTTCGCCGTAGGCGGCCAGCAGCGGGTACCAGCCGGCGGGCAGCGCCTGAACGGGTAGCGCCGCCCCACCAGCGGGCGTGAAAGTGGCCTGCACCGTGAGGCCGGGCAGGGGCCGGCCATCGGCCGCATCGCGCACAAATATGCGCAGGTGCGCCGTAGCCCCACCCGTGGGCTCGTGCCAACTCAGCGCCTCGCCGGCCAGGTCGTACCAGCCTTCGGGGGCGCTTAGGGTGTAGGCAACCAGGTACTCGCCGGCGGGCTGCTGATGGGCGGCCGGGGCAGCATGAGCGAGGTACCATTTCAGGGCCAGCTCCTCGGCATAGCCTTGCTTATGGGCAAGGTTGAGCTGGGCCTCGGAGGCTTCGGTGCTGCGCACCATTTGGGGCGGCGTGGCGGCCGTGGCGCGGCCTTGCCGCGTAGTGCGCACTTGGTGCGAGGGCGCAGCGCACGCACTCAGCAGCAACGCCAGGCCGCTAGCCCAAGTACTGAGCTGGCGGATAGGGCGCACGATGCTGATTGCAATAGTCCTGGTAAATCGGTAGAATTCCATCAAATAACTTCACTTTGCGGCCTTCGCCCGGGTTGCCTGCTACGGCTGGCCCGCGCCGATGGTTATGTGCCCGGCGCTGCGTACTCGGCAGTACGGGGCGGGTAGCGACGATGTCAGGCGCTATCCTGTGGGCCGGGCACGGGGCGGGCGGTGAGCCAGCCGCTGCGTAGTTTTGGCGGTTTAGCCGCGCGCTTGCTGTTTCACTGTTTCATGACCATTGCCGACCTACGCCAGCAAAACCTCCTCCTCTTCGAAGCCGTGAGTGGCAGCCGCGCCTACGGCACCAATCTGCCGCATTCCGACACCGACTTGAAAGGCGTGTTTGTACTGCCCGAAGCCCAGTTTTTTGGCCTCGACTATGTTCCGCAAATTGCTAATGAAACCAACGACGAGGTGTTTTATGAGCTGCGGCGCTTTGTGGAGCTACTCCTGAAGAATAATCCCACCGTGCTCGAATTGCTGGGCACGCCGGCCGACTGCATCGTATACCAGCACCCGCTGTTTGACTGTTTTCGGGCGCCCGATTTTCTTTCGCAGCTCTGCCGCCAAAGCTTCGCCGACTATGCCGTGGCGCAGATTCGCAAGGCTAAAGGGCTCAATAAGAAAATCAATCACCCCGAGCCGCCGGCCCGCAAGTCGGTACTCGATTTTTGCTACGTGACGGTGGACGCCGGGGCGCAGGCCGCCGCTGCCTGGCTAGCCCGCCAGGGCTTCGCTGCCGACCAGTGCGGCCTGGCCAACGTGCCGCACCTCACCGACTTATACGCCCTCTTCATCGATCAAACGCCCGAGCGCCGCCTCGGCTACCGCGGCCTGGTGCGCGACCCCGACACCTCGCAGGATGTGCTGCTCTCGGCCGTGCCGAAAGGGGAGGAGCCAGCGGCCTATTTATCGTTCAACCGCACGGGCTACAGCGTGTATTGCCGCGCCTACCGCGAGTACTGGGAGTGGGTAGCAAAGCGCAATAAGGAGCGCTACGAAAACACCGTCCAGCACGGCAAAAACTACGACGCCAAAAACATGCTGCACGTTTTCCGGCTGCTGCAAATGGCCGAGGAAATCGCCCTGACCGGCACCATCCAGGTGCGCCGCCCCAACCGGGAGTTTCTACTAAAAATTCGCCGCGGCGAGTTTGACTACGCCGAGCTGGTAGCCGAAGCCGAGCAGCTGGTGGCGCGGGTAGAAGCTGCGTTTGCGGCTTCTACCCTGCCCGCAATACCCGATAAAGCGGCCGCCGAAGAAACCTTGCGGCTGGTGCGGCGAGCGTTTTATGCCCAGTAGATGCGCGCTAGAAATAAAGTGTTAGTGGTACGCGCCTTTTTTATGCGCCTGATAGCCAATGCATAGTCAAGTGGCACACGTAGGCGCCCAGCGTGCGGTTACCTTGCTCAAACTGCTCCTGGTAGCCTATGCAGTGGCCTTACTCCCAGCCAGGGTTTCGAAGGTCGAGCCGCCCTGGGCGGCATAGAAGATAACCCGCCCGGCCAGGAGCTTGTAGAGGGCAGCCCAATGGAGCAGGGTGTCGTCGTTGGGCACGTTCAGGGTGAGCTGCACCAGGCTGTGGCGCACTTTGGCGACTGCCCGGCCCCGCCCATCGGTAGCTTACGTAAACTCATATTTGATAGTCAGTATTTTGCCAGCTTTGATTTGAAATTAGCTAATCCAACGCAGATGGCTACGGCATCATCCAATAGAGTTGTTATTGGCTAAAAATCAAGAATTTGCATAGAATTGCTTAAAGCAAGCTAACTCAGCACACAAGGAGAAGGCATCAGCTAGTTTTTCCTTCTTTCTCATCCAATTTTCTATCCGTAATACGAAGAAAGCCTTTATAGCGGTTTCGTGAACCATATAGACCATACAGCACAGATTACGTAAGACCCTT
>CAZERY010000149.1:0-8529 GCA_964514915.1 uncultured Hymenobacter sp. | reverse complement strand
TCGGCCGTCAGCCGGAGGCTTCGGGCAAAATCCAGACTGCTATGCTTATCGTAGCGGCTCTGCTGGAAGGTGCTACGCTGTTCGCCATTGTAGTCTGCCTGCTCATCGCCCTGCGTTTGCAGTAATCGCGTCGGTAAAAGCCCGGCCGGCTGGCTAGCTCCTTCGCCCTGCGTGGGCAGGGGCTAGCCAGCCGTGCCGGGTTTTCATTCGGCTGGGGCCCAGCTAGCGCTATAGCGTAGGGCCAGCTCTGGGTTTTGGCAACTTTGCTGCCGCTACCGGATGTTTTTTGGCGCGGATTCGCTACCGCGTTACCAACCCGCTACTTGCCGTTACTATGTCGCTTATCACCCCCGAGTTTGGTTTGCTATTTTGGCAAACCCTTATTTTTCTTCTCCTGCTGCTCTTGCTAGCTAGGTTTGCCTGGAAGCCAATTCTAGGCTCGCTAAAAGAGCGTGAGGATAGCATTGACGCAGCTCTGCGCATGGCGGAAAATGCCAAGCTGGAAATGCAAAACCTGAAAGCCGGCAACGAAAAGCTGCTCGCCGATGCCCGTAAAGAGCGCGACCAAACGCTGAAGGAAGGCCAAGCCATTGCTAGCCAACTTATTGAGCAAGCTAAGACGACGGCGGTTGAAGAAGCTAACCGTATTGCTCAGCAGGCGCGGGAGTCGATTCAGCAGGAGAAAAACCAAGCGCTCGCTGAGGTTCGCAATACGGCTGCTCAACTGAGCGTCGATATTGCTGAACGTTTGCTGCGCCGTGAGCTGGCTGACCCAGCTGCCCAGCAGAAGCTGGTAGATGAGTATCTGAAAGACGTAAAGCTCAATTAATTGTCAATGCTTGATTGTTAATGGCTAAGCTCAGTGTTAAAGACGCTTCGCATTGGTCATTAACAATTAATCATTAACCATTAGGTATTAAAGACATGGCCGACCAACGAGTAGCTGCCCGCTATGCTAAGTCCTTGCTGGATTTAGCTCAGGAACAGGGCACTCTAGCAACTATTAAGCAAGACATGGACTTGTTGGCCAATACAATGGCCGGTAGCCGCGACTTGCGCTTGCTGCTACGCAACCCGATTGTGAAGCACGATAAGAAATTAAGTATCCTGACCGCTGTGTTTCAGGGCAAGGTTTCGGAGATGCTAATGCGTTTCTTCCAGATTTTGACCAGCAAAAACCGCGAGGCTGCGCTAGAACACATCGGCGACGAGTTTTTGGCGCAGTATAATGCCAAGATGGGCGTACAGGTAGCCGAAGTAACTTCGGCCGCCCCACTTACGCCCACCACCCGCGCCGAGATTGAAAAAATGGTAATTCAGCAAACGGGCCTTCAGCAAGTGTCACTCACCGAGAAGGTGGATGCCTCCTTGATTGGTGGCTTCATTTTGCGCGTGGGCGACCAGCAAATTGATGATTCGGTTCGCGGAGGCCTGCGCCGCCTGCGTACCTCCCTGACCGACAATACGTATCAACCTAGTATTAATTAATATTCCCAATGGCAGAAGTACGCCCGGACGAAGTATCCGCCATCCTGCGGCAGCAGCTGTCCAATTTTAAATCGGCTGCCGAGCTCGAAGAAGTCGGCACCGTGCTGCAAGTCGGCGACGGCGTAGCCCGCATCTACGGGCTATCGCACGCGCAGTCGGGCGAGCTGATTGAGTTTGAAAATGGCCTGCAAGGGCTAGTACTGAACCTAGAAGAAGATAACGTAGGTGCCGTATTACTCGGCGACTACTCCGAAATCAGGGAAGGCGCTACCGTACGCCGTACCAACAAAATCGCTGCTATCCAGGTAGGCGAGGGCATTGTAGGCCGCGTGGTAAACACGCTGGGCCAGCCCATCGATGGCCGTGGTCCTATCCAGGGCCAGACCTACGAGATGCCCCTGGAGCGCAAGGCACCTGGGGTAATCTTCCGCCAGCCGGTGACCGAGCCGCTACAAACCGGCATCAAGGCTATTGACGCCATGATTCCGATTGGGCGTGGCCAGCGCGAGTTGATTATCGGCGACCGCCAGACTGGCAAGTCGACCGTAGCGCTCGATGCTATCCTAAATCAGCGTGAGTTTTACGAGCGCGGTGAACCCGTATTCTGCATCTACGTAGCCATCGGCCAGAAGGCGTCGACGGTAGCTCAGGTAGTACAGGCCCTGACTAAGGGCGGTGCCATGGACTATACGGTGGTGGTATCGGCTTCGGCCTCGGATCCTGCTCCCATGCAATTTTACGCGCCCTTCACGGGTGCCGCTATCGGCGAGTACTTCCGCGATACGGGGCGCCCAGCGCTGGTAGTGTACGACGACTTGTCGAAGCAGGCGGTGGCTTACCGCGAGGTGTCGCTGCTACTGCGTCGCCCTCCCGGACGCGAAGCGTATCCCGGCGACGTATTTTATCTGCACAGCCGTCTCTTGGAGCGTGCCGCTAAAATTAACGCTTCGGACGAGATTGCGCGCAATATGAACGACTTGCCCGAAAGCCTGAAGCCGCTGGTGAAGGGTGGTGGCTCGCTGACGGCTTTGCCGCTTATCGAAACCCAGGCCGGCGACGTTTCGGCCTACATTCCGACCAACGTAATCTCGATTACGGACGGCCAGATCTTCCTGGAAACCAATCTCTTCAACTCTGGCGTGCGCCCCGCTATCAACGTGGGTATCTCGGTAAGCCGGGTGGGTGGCAACGCCCAGATTAAGAGCATGAAGAAGGTGTCGGGTACCTTGAAGCTAGACCAGGCCCAGTTCCGCGAGCTGGAGGCTTTCGCCAAATTCGGTTCCGACCTCGATGCCTCAACTAAGCTCACTATTGAGCGCGGCCGCCGTAACCTGGAGATCCTGAAGCAGCCCCAATTCTCGCCGGTGAAGGTAGAAGACCAGGTAGCCATCATCTACGCCGCTACCAATGGCTTGCTCGATACTGTGCCGGTTAACCGGGTGCGGGAGTTTGAGCAGGAATATAGGCAAGTGCTAAATGCTCGTTATCCCGACGCTCTAAAGGCCCTGAAAGCCGGCAAGCTGGATGATTCGGTAACGGGCGCCCTGCGCCAGGTAGCCAAGGACGTAGCTGCCAGCTACGCTGCGTAACTAAACTAGTAGCTGCTGGCTACTGGCTGCTAGCTGCCTTGGGGTAAGCGCAGCTAGTAGCCAGCAGTTTTCTTTATCTATTCATAACAAGCTAACAGCCAAAAGCTAACAGCTTCAGCTCACTCAAATGGCTAGCTTAAAAGAAGTTCGCTCGCGTATTCAATCAGTATCAAGTACGCAGCAGATTACCAAAGCCATGAAAATGGTGGCGGCGGCCAAGCTGCGGCGGGCCCAGGATAATATCGTCCGGATGCGCCCCTATGCGCAGCGGCTAACCAGCATCTTGGCCAACCTAACTCGCACTACCACCGACGAAGTAGTAAGTGAGTATGGCCAGGTGCGCGACGTGCACCGGGTACTTATTATCGCAATCACGTCTGACCGTGGGCTAGCGGGGGCATTCAATGCCAACGTCTTTAAGGGCGTCAATGCCCTAATCGCTGGTCGCTACGCCAACTTGCCGGCTATCAATATTTCGGTGATGGCAATTGGTAAGAAGGCACACGACTATTATGGTCGGCGTAGCTACCCGCGAGTAGGCGACTACACGCACGTATTCGGCAAGCTGTCGTTCGATACGGTGCGCCCGGCGGCCGACGAAGCTATGCGCGGCTTTACCGAAGGGACCTACGACGAAGTCGTGATGGTATACAATGAGTTTAAAAATGTGGCTACGCAGGTCGTGCAAGTCGAACAGCTGCTACCCCTAGTGCCTACCGAAGTACCGGCTGGTACGCCGAGCGCTGAGGAGCCGGCCAACAGCATCGATTATATTTTTGAGCCCAGTAAGGAAGACATAATTCAGACGCTCATTCCGCAAAGTCTAAAGATTCAGCTTTACAAAGCAATACTTGAGAGTAATGCTTCGGAGCACGGCGCCCGGATGACGGCAATGGACAAGGCAACCGATAACGCCGGTGAATTGCTGAAAGCCCTAAAGCTGACTTACAACCGCACTCGCCAAGCGGCTATCACAACCGAGATTCTCGAAATCGTAGGTGGCGCCGAGGCGCTGGCAGCTCGGTAAGCTGCGCTGCTACGTACAGCGAGGCATCAGTAAAAAAGCGCAACAGCTACCTTGCTGTTGCGCTTTTTTTGTCGAATTTATTCGGTAGTTGCTATACCTATCTGGGTGGTTATTGCTTGCTCGCCTGGCCCACATATGGGTGGACGCTGCCTTCGCTTTAAGGGCTGCTCTAAACTCAAGTTGAGAACTTGCCTTGCAGGCCCGCCCAACCTTTTCACGATTAGCTGATAGACCAGCGGCCCGGCCACGGCGGTACTTTTGCGGGGTAATGCGCTATTTTATTCATTTTGCCTACGATGGCACGGCTTACTGCGGCTGGCAGGTGCAGCCCGGGGTGCCCACCGTCCAAGCTGCCCTCGACAAAGCCCTAACGCAGGTCTTACGTCAGCCTATTCATTGCCTGGGGAGCGGGCGCACCGACACGGGCGTGCACGCCAGCCACCAGGTAGCGCACTTTGAGGCCGAATTGCCGGCTGCTATAACCTTTGACCTGCTGCGTTACCGCCTCAACCGGGCGCTACCGCCCGACGTGCAGGTATTTCGCATTCATGAGGTAGAAGAGAAGGACCACGCGCGCTTTTCGGCCGAGGCCCGGACCTACGAGTACTTTGTGAGCTTGCGCCCCGACCCGTTTCGGCGCGACCAGGCGCTGTATCTCGACCGGGCCCCCGACGTGGCGGCCATGAATGAGGCTGCTGGCTACCTGGTGGGGCAGTTTGACTTTACGGCTTTTTCGAAGGTTAAGGGCGGCGAAAACCACTATATCTGCTACCTCTATGCGGCGGGCTGGTATCCCGATCCGCACCAGCCCGAAGGGTTGGTATTTCGCATTCGGGCCAATCGGTTTGTGCGCGGCATGGTGCGGCTGGTAGTCGGCACGTTGCTCGATGTGGGCCGGGGAAAGCTGACGCCCCGTGAGTTTCAGCAAATCTTGCATCGGCAGCAGCGCGTGGCGGCCAGCGGCGCGGCCCCGGCCAAAGGATTGTACCTGAGCAAGGTGGAATACGCGCCGGGTATCGTGCCCGCCGAAAGCACGCAAGCGCACTAGCTGCTGGCTCAGTAGACTTTCTGCGGCCGACCTTTGTTACTACCCTACTCTATGGATCCAACTTCTGCTACCAAAACCGGCCAGGTATTCGACTGGCAGGTGCTGCGCCGCCTGCTCGCCTACGTGCAGCCTTATCGGGGCGTGTTTATCGGGCTTATTTTTTTGACGGTCGCTACGGCGGTGCTGGGCACAGTGCGCCCGGCCCTCATCCAGCGCATGGTCGATGTGGACATCACCAACAATGACTGGGCGGGCCTCAATCGCTCGACGCTGTGGCTGGTGGTACTACTGCTGGTACACACGCTGGTGAGCTACCTCCAGACCTACTACGGCGGCTGGTTGGGCCAGTACATCGTGCGCGACATTCGCACCGACCTTTTCCAGCACTTACTCAGCCTCAAGCTCAGCTTCTTCGACCGCACGCCCATTGGGGTGCTCGTAACGCGCAACATCTCGGATGTGGAAACGCTGGCCGATGTCTTTAGCGAAGGGCTAGCCGCGATGGTGGGCGACATTCTCCAGATCGTCTTCATCATGCTGTTCATGTTCTGGACGAACTGGCAGCTCGCGCTCATCAGCTTGGCTGTTATTCCGCCGCTGCTTTTTAGCACGTATGTCTTTAAGGAGAAAGTAAAGGGCAGCTTCCAGGAAGTGCGCAATGCGGTGGCTAAGCTCAACTCCTTCGTGCAAGAGCACCTGACGGGAATGAACGTGGTCCAGATTTTCAACAACGAAGAGCGCGAGTACCGCAAGTTTGAGGCGATAAACCAGGAGCATACCCGCGCCAATATCAAGTCAGTACTATACTACAGCATCTACTTCCCAGTGGCCGAAGTACTGGGGGCCATTGGGGTGGGCTTGCTGGTATGGTACGCCGCGCAGGGGCAGATTGAGGGGACGATTTCGAAGGGCGCCCTTATCGCATTCATTATGTACAACGCGCTGTTTTTCCGGCCCATCCGCCAGATTGCCGACCGCTTCAACACCTTGCAGCTGGGCCTGGTGAGCACCGAGCGCCTGCTCAAGCTGCTCGATAGCCAAGACTTGGTTTCAACCTCCGGCACCGCGCCCGTGCCGCAGCTGCGCGGGGAGGTCGAGTTCGACCACGTGTGGTTTGCCTACAACCAGCAGGACGGCGAAACCGACGAGCCCGAGTGGGTGCTGAAGGATATCAGCTTCCACGTGCAGCCCGGCCAAACGGTAGCCTTTGTGGGAGCTACCGGCGCCGGCAAAACCAGCATCATTAATTTGCTCTCGCGCTTCTACGACATTCAGCGGGGCCACATCCGGGTCGATGGCCAGGACCTGCGCGCGTACGACCTTAGCCAGCTGCGCCGCCAGATAGGGGTGGTGTTGCAGGATGTCTTTTTATTTGCCGGCTCCATTCGCGACAATATCACGCTCGGCAACCGAGCCATCAGCGATGCTAAAATCTGGGAAGCTGCCGCACTTGTGGGGGCCCAGCGCTTTATGGAGCGTCTGCCGGGCGGCCTCAATTACCCCGTAATGGAGCGCGGCGCCACGCTCTCGGTGGGCCAGCGCCAGCTCATCAGCTTCGTGCGGGCGCTGGTGTATGAGCCGCGCGTCATCGTGCTCGATGAGGCCACGTCGTCCGTCGACTCCGAGACGGAGGAGATGATTCAGGCGGCCATCGACAAGCTGATGGAAGGGCGCACGGCCCTCGTGATTGCCCACCGCCTCAGCACCATCCAAAAAGCCGACCGCATCATCGTGCTCGACCGCGGCGAAATCAAGGAAACCGGTACCCACGACGAGCTGCTGCGCCTCGGCGGTTACTACGCCCAGCTTTACCGCATGCAGTACAAGGGCGCCATTAACGAAGAGCTAGGAATGAAGAACGAGAAATTGACAATGTGATAACAGCTACCAGCTAGTTTCTCATTCATCGCCCGTCAATTTCAGGCTAAGTCATGCGCTTTTTCTTTCCGCTAGTTCTCGTCTTTACGGCCATTGGCCTGAGCATCTACGCTTACCTGGGCGGCCTGCACACGCCCAGCGTATCCATCGAAACCACCGCTTCGCCGGTGTTGCTAGCCGGCCAGCCCTTTCATGGCAAGGTACAGGATCAGCGCTTCGGCGAGCTGTTTCGCGAAGCCAAGAATCGCTACGATGCCCAGCCTACCGCCCGCTCTTTGGCTAATCTCTATTACAATAACCCCGAGTCGGCGCACGATTCTATTCGCGCGTTCATTGGCCTTGCTGTGCCCGATACTACCGCTAGCTTACCACCTGGCTGGCGCTATCGAGTCGTGCCCGCTGGCCAGCGCGTAGTGGCTAGCCGCGTGCGCGATGTGAGCTTTCTACTAGCTCCCGGCAAGCTCTACGCCGCTGCCCAGCAAAGCATTAAAGACTTGAAGCTAACGGGCCAGCCTTTTTACCTAGAGCAGTTTGGGCCGGGCGAACAAAGTGAATTGCGGATAGGGGTGAAGTAGAGTGGGCCGCTACGGCACCGTTGGCGTGGTGGCCGGCACGTGCCGTACAAAGCCTGAGGGCAGTGCCACCGCCACCGACAGTTGCCACTGCGACTGCAAATCGGCTGCGCCAAACGGCGCGCTGCCCAATACCTGGGCATAGCGTAGGTCGCTGGTAAACCAAAGATTCTTCCATAGCTTATACGTCAGCCCCAGACCCACGTCAAACATCGGGCGCGCGTTTTCTGCTACTGAGGCTGGCTCCGAGCAGCCACATTTGTTAGTTACCTGCCTATTATGGTCTTTCAATTGGTACCAGTTTAGGCCAGTGCCGCCTAGGGCATCTAAGCGCCAGCGTTGGCTATTGCCGAGCATATAGCGTAAGTCAAGCCCTAGGTTTAAAAAACTAAGGATCGGCCCGGTAGCGTCGTACCCGAAGTTGGTAGGAGTTGGACGGGAATCTGTAACGACCAGCCGCCCTCCAACCTGCACGCGGTTTCCTGCGAAATAAGATGCTTCTAGCCCTAGCCCACCAAAAAACGTTTCTTGCCCATCGAGGGCTAGCAGCGCCCCGCCACGAAGGCCTAGCCGGTTATTTTGCTCGGTGGCCGGCCCCGTGCTGCCGTGGCCACTAGTACTAGAATGATGTGCACTGCTGTGTGAAGACCCATGATAACACTGGGCGGCCGCCGGCTCCGCACTGCCTAGCCAGCCTACCAGTAGAACCCCTAAGGCTGCCCAAGTTTTGCAGAGCGTATTCATGACTTAGCTTGTTGTAATGATCTCACTAAGCTATAGACCCTCTGTGAGTATTACATTAAAGGGCGCTGCAGTAAGGGCAAAGCACAAAAAACCGGCCCCTCCGCAAGGGAAGGGCCGGCCTCATTAAGCAGTCGGGGTGGCAGGATTCGAACCTACGGCCTCGTCGTCCCGAACGACGCGCGC
>CAZERY010000148.1:0-8621 GCA_964514915.1 uncultured Hymenobacter sp. | reverse complement strand
ACCGCCTGTGGTTTATGAATACGGCCCGGGGCGAAATCGTGGATCAGGCGGCGCTAGTGGCCCGCCTGCAAAGTGGCCAGGTGCGCGGCGCCGCCCTCGACGTGCTCGACAATGAAAAGCTGGCAACCCTCACGCCCGCGCAGCAAGCCAGCTTCGACTACCTGCGTACGGCCGCCAACGTGGTGCTTTCGCCCCACATCGGTGGCTGGACGCACCAGAGCTACCAGCGCATCAACGAGGTGCTGGTGGCCAAGATTCGGGTAATGCTTGGTGCCTAGTGCTTGGTGCTTGGGTAGAACCTTAGAACGGAGTCAGGTGACCCTAAGCACCAAGCACTAGGCACCAAGCACCATTTTTTTGCCGTATCTTTGCCGTACCAACAAGGGAGAACGGCTGGCCGGGTGCCAGCCGTTCTCTTTCTTTTTTACCTGACCCACCCGCTACGCGAATTAGTCCTGCATTTTTATGGCTACCATTAATTATTACACCGCCGAGGGCCTGCAAAAGCTGAAAGACGAACTTCAGGACCTTAAAGTCCGGGGCCGCGCCAAAGCCGCCGAAGACCTGCGCGAAGCCCGCGACAAGGGCGACCTGAGCGAGAACGCCGAGTATGACGCCGCCAAAGACGCGCAGGGCTTGCTGGAGTTGAAAATATCGAAGCTCGAAGAAGTGCTGGGTAACGCCCGCCTCATCGACGAAACGAATATGGATTTCACTAAAGTACTCATCATGAGCAAGGTGAAGCTGAAAAATCTAAAAAATAATATGGTGCTTGACTACCTGCTGGTAGCCGAGGAAGAAGCCAACCTCGCCGCCGGCAAAATCTCGGTGAAGTCGCCCATCGGCAAAGGGTTGCTCGGTAAGTCGGCCGGCGACGTGGCCGAAATCACGGTGCCCGCCGGCAAGCTTCAGTTCGAGATTCTCGAAGTTGGGCGGTAGTTTTTTGAGCGGTTAGCTTATAGCGGTTAGCCGTTAGCTTTTTTTATTTGCAAAGGCCGTTGGCGAAAGTCAATGGCCTTTTGTCGTTATTCGCGCCATCTTTTCACTGGCTGCGAGCTAACGGCCACCAGCTATAAGCCACCAGCTACCCTAACATGCCGACTATTTTCTCTCGCATCGTATCGGGTGAGCTACCCGCCTACAAGGTCGCCGAAGATGCCGACCACCTGGCCTTCCTCGACATCACTCCGCTGGTAGAAGGCCACACGCTGGTTATTCCGAAGCAGGAAATCGACTACATCTTCGACCTGCCGCCGCAGGAGCTGGCGGCGCTCCACGTCTTTGCGCAGCGCGTGGCGAAGGGCGTGCAAGCTGCCGTGCCGTGCCGGCGCATTGGGGTGGCTGTCATTGGGCTCGAAGTGCCGCACGCCCACATTCACCTCATCCCGATGAATAAGGTGGCGGACATGAACTTTGCCAACCCTAAAATCACGGTGCCGCCGGCGCGGATGCAGGAGCTAGCCGCCGCCATTGCCGCCCAAGTAGACGGTGGTAGCGGGCTAGCCACCGCTACGGCGAGCCCCGCCCCAGCTACCGTGCCGGCCGACGATGCCACCCTGGTGCAGCTGCAAAAACTCACCCAAGGCCTGAATTTTATCAGCGAATCGGAAGCGCCGCTGGTGGCCGTGAGCTACGCCGCGCCCACCGGCGCCCTGCCCGACGCTGCGCTGCTAGCCCTGCTGGGCGAGCCCGCGCAGGCCACAGTGGAAAAGGTAGAGCTGACGCTTTTCCTGCGCGGCCACACCGCCGACCAGGGCGTGCTCGGCGATGTGAAACTGGCCAACCGCTACAAGGCACTGCAACTCTTTATGAAGCAAGAGCTCGATGGCGCGCAAGTGTACTGCATCGGCGCAGGGTCCCAGCTGCACGCCTACGCGCTGGGCCGCGAGGCGGCCGGGCATTTGGCCGGCTTCAAGACGGAAATAACGACCACCTAGCGCAGTAGCGCGGACTTTTTAGTCCGCAAGTCAGCAGAACAGAACTGATTGGGTCGCGGACTGAAAGTCCGCGCTACTGCTCAGCGACTTCCAAACGGCGGTAGCTAGTTTGCGGCTCTATATCCAAGTTTGCATGAAAATCACCCAACTACTGCTCGCCGCCGCAACCTTGCTGGCTAGCCAAGTAGCCCCCGCCCAAAGCCTGGACCCGGCCGCTACGGCCGCGCTGCCCACGGTGCAGCCCGCCGCCCTCGAAGCCCACGTGCGTTACCTGGCCGACGACCGCCTGCGCGGTCGCCTGCCCGGCACGCCCGGCTACCAGCTCGCCGTGGACTACGTGACGACCCAGCTCAAGCAAAACGGCGTGGCCCCGGCCGGCGACCAGGGTGGCTACACCCAGCTAGTGCGCCTGCGCCGGGCGTTTGTCGAGCCGGGCGCGCAGCTCAGCTACCAGCCCGCGGCCGGGGCCGAGCAGCCGCTCGCCTACGGGCCCGCCATCACGGTGTACCCCAACCCGGCCCGGCCCGATGTGAGTGTGGCGGCGCCGCTGGTGTTTGCGGGCTACGGCATTTCGGCGCCCGAAGCAGGCTACGATGACTACGCGGGCCTCGATGCGCGGGGCAAAATAGTGGTAGTGACGCGCCAGCCGGCCCGGCAGTTCGGGAGCAATGAGCGCTTGTACTTCAGTGACGTGCGCACGGTGCTGGAGGCAGCCGCCCGCCACGGCGCGGTGGGCGTGCTGCTCGCTGCGGCCCACGCCGACGCCAAGCTGCCCGAGTTTCCGAAGGGCGTGGTGAGTGCCCTTAGCCCCGATGGGCAAGTGGCCGTGTCGCGCAGCTACTCGCCGGGATCGGTGCAGCTGGTGGGCTCGATTAGTCCGGCCACGTTGCAGCAGCTATTTGCCGGGGTGGGGAGCGATACGACCCAGTTGATGAGCGCCTTGCGGGGTGGCAAACCCGCGCCGCTGGCCTTGCCGGGCCGCCTGAGCGCCCATTTTCGCAGCCGCTACCAGGATGTGGACAGCTACAACGTGGTAGGTAAAATCACGGGCTCAGATCCAAAATTGCGGCTCGAATACGTGGTGCACAGCGCCCACCTCGACCACCTGGGCGTGGGCCCGGCCATCAATGGCGACTCGATTTACAACGGCGCGCACGACAATGCGACCGGCGTGGCGAGCGTGCTCGAAATCAGTAAGCTCTACGCCGGCCTCAAAACCAAGCCCAAGCGCTCGGTGCTGTTTGTGCTGGTGACGGGCGAGGAGATGGGCCTGCTGGGCTCGGGCTATTTTGCCAAGTTCCCGACTGTGCCCAAGGCGGCGCTCGTGGCCGATATCAATACCGACATGCCCACGCTCGTGGCCCCACTGCTGAGCGTGGTGCCGCTGGGGGCCGACCACTCGTCGCTGCTTGCCGATGTGCAGCGCGCCGCTGCCTATCTAAAGCTGACCATCGAGGCCGACCCTGAGCCGGCCGAAAACCGCTTTATTCGCAGCGACCAGTACAGCTTCGTGGTGCAGGGCATTCCGGCCTTGCACATCAAGTACGGCAACAAAACGGCCGACGGCCAGAACAACCTCAGCGCAACCGTGCAGAAGTGGCGCGCGCTCACCTACCACAAGCCGCAGGACAACTTCGTGGGCGGCACCTTCGACTGGGCGGCGGGCGCGCAGTACGCCCGGCTCAATTTTCTCATCGGCTACCAGGTGGCCCAGGCCCCTCAGCGCCCCACCTGGAACAAGGGCGACTTTTTTGGGCTACGGTTTGGGAAGTAGCGAAGCTGTTTAGGAATTCCGAGAACTACCTATTGACTGTCATGCTTCACTGCGTTCAGCATGACAGTCAATAGGTAGTTCTCGGAATTCCTAAACAGCTAGCAACGCGTAGCGCCCGGTGCAACGCCCTGGGGCGGGGCGAGTCTATAAAAAGCCAGGACGTAGGGCCCTGGCTTTTTGTATTTTATTCTTCCTCGTATGGTGCGCACTCTCTTACTCTGCCTGGCGCTGCTGGCGGCCAAACCAGCTTTTGCCCTGCGGCCGGTGGCCGAATGGTGGGCTAAACCCGACACGCTGGGCTTGCAGTATCAGCAGCTCGAACTAACCACCGCCGACCACGTGAAGCTGGTGGCCTGGCTGATTGAACCCTCGGCCAAGGCCACCGATCAGCACACGACGATGGTCGTAGCCGGCGGCGACGCCTACAATATGTCGGGCAACCTCTACAAGGCCGGGGCACTGGCCGCTGCGGGCTACCGCACGCTGCTGTTTGACTACCGGGGCTTCGGCCACAGCCAGGCTTTTGCCATCGACCCCGAGCGGCTGTATTACGCAGAGTTTGCCCTCGACTTGCGGGCTGCGCTGGCCGAGGCGCGGCACCGGCAGCCCCGCGACCGCGTGGGTATTCTGGCCTTCTCGATGGGCGGCATTATGGGGTCGGAAGTAGCGGCCTTGGCCAAGCCCGACTTTCTGCTAACCGATGGCTACCCCGGCAACCTGCCGGGCATTGTGGCCTACCAAAAGGCCACCAATAATAATACGGTGACCCTACCCGCCGAGGCTGCCGCCTACCCCCGCGTGGCCGCCCGGGTGCGCTGCCCCTGGCTGCTCATTGCCGGTACGCAGGATAAGAAAGTGCCCCTGGCCGACTCGGCCGCCGTGGTGCAGGCGGCCCGCCCGTACCAGCGCCGCCAGCTACTAGCCGTAGACTGCGACCATCTGGGAGCGCGGGAAAAGCTGACTGAGCAGTTCTTCGCCGAAGGCTACGTGCGAGCTATCAGCCGCTTTCTGGCTGGCAAGCCCGCAGCGGCCAAAGGCTAGCGGGGCTGGGTGAAAACTGGCTTTGAGTATTCGTGCAGCAGGCATTGGGGAGTTTGTGCCCGCTGAAACGAACAACCCAGCGCTTTTAGAAAAAACCGTTTTCTCCCAGGCCAACCTGAAAAAAAACGATGCTCAGGTACGCCCAAAGCACCGAGAATAGGACGTGGATAATGGTCTCAAACCGTTTGCCTCGCCACAGGCTAGCCGAGTAGCCGAAAAACTGGATGAGTAGCCGGGCTAGCCAGAATACGCCCAGCCCCAGCGCTACCCGGTGGCCCAGCGGCGTGCCTACTAGCTCGGCCGCCGAGGTGAGGCACAGCAGGCCCATCAGCCCCACGGTGAAGGCGATGAAAAAGGTGTGCACGTACATCATCTGGCGGTTGATGAGGCTGACCACCGCAAACTCGCGCCGCCAGTTGAAGTACCGGGCGAAGGCTGCGTGCAACAGGGCTAGCACCACCAATAGGGCCCCAATTACCTCAAGCTGAAGGGTCATGGCTGCGTAGGATAAAGGCGGTGAGGAAGGGCGTAATCTTCAGTTCCTGCGCTACCTGTAGCTTGGCCGCCTGGAAGGTAGCCAACCAGGCCCGCCGCGAGTGAAAGTGGAAGAAGCCAATGGTGTAGGCCAGAAAATTAGCCGCATCGCGCAGGTGCTCTACCACGATAATTTCACCCGTAGGCTTGAGAACGCGCCGGATTTCCTGAAAAAATGCGGCCCGCTCGGCGGTATCGCGCACCTTGTGGGCGGCCAGGAATGCCAGCGCATGGTCTACACTGTGGGTAGGTAGGGGCAAGGCGCGAGTACTTACTTGCCGGGTGCCCGGCACCGGCGGATACGCTTGCCGCGCCCGCCGAATAGAAACCTCGGTGTGTCGGGCCGGGTCATAGAAATCGACGGTCAGTAATTGGTCGGGTGGCCACTGCTGGGCTAGCAAGGGCGTTACCTCATCGAAGCCTGCGCTGATGGTAAGCAGCGTAGTGCCCGGCGCGGGCACTACGCTGGCCGGCAGCCAGCCCAATTCATACAGGCCCGCATAGTCGTAGACGTACGTCGAAACGGCCAGCGAAACCAGTGCCGGCGCCAGTATCAAAGCCAGCCCGGCTAAGCCGTAATAGCTGAGTGGTGCGGGGAGCACCCACGCCGCCGCACCCACGGCCATAGCTAGCCCCAAAGCTAGGGCGTAGAAGTGCCAGTTGAACCGGATAATGTTGCGGAGGCCTTGCAGCGGCTGTCTTACGGATTCCATTGTTCGGCGCGGCCTTTTTTCCAGTGATAAGCCACATCGCGCACCAAAAAGGCATTGGCTAACACCAGAGAGCTAAGCGGCAGCTGGCTGAGAAAGCCCACGTGCGCCTGCTCGATGGCCACTGGCTCGGGCTGCCAGTGCTGCCGCACGCCTTCGATAATGACGACGCGCCGGGCCGCCGCCTCCACCGAAAACGTGAAAGGCAGCGGCCCGGCAAAGCGGCGCGCCTCGGCCCAGCTGGCGAAGGGCGAGCCGGCCGGCAGTGCCACCCCAGCGCTAGTCGGCGTTACCTGGATGCGAAAATCAGACTGGCGCGACGTGGCCGTTAAGCCACTGGCGTTATCAGCCAGCGTGATATCGGTAGTGGCGTAGCGGTAGTGAGTAAAGAGGTTGCCGAGCAGCTCCATGCGCTTGCGGTCGGTTTCGGAGCGCAGAATATAAAGCCCGCGCAGGCGCTTGCCAGCCGGCGTAACGTAGCGCACAAAGGCCCGGTAGCCCACCAGGCAGAAGTCTTGGCCCAGGAAAGCTGGCCAGCCTTGGGGGCGCAGGTGGCGCGTCTGCACCAGGGCCATAGCCAGAAATCCCCACTCATTTTGGAAGGTGTCGGGTACCAGCGGGGCAGGCAGCAGCGCTTGAATCTCGGCCGCCGGCGCGGCGAAAGTGAGCACGAGCGAGGAGTCAAAAAACGCTTCTACCGCAAACGGATGGGTTTTCAGCCAGGACAGCATGGGCTAGCGGGGAGAAGGACGGGGTAAAACGAATTCGTAATAATAAAGCAGCGCAATAAATAAGCTGGCAAACAACGCATTGCCGCGTCCCCACAGTAGTAAGTCGGGGGATAGCCAGGCTTCTAGCGCGTTCATCACGGCCACGAGTACCAGTTGTGCGAGCACGCACCAACGGCGATACAGGCCACTCAGCAGCCAGGCGGCCAACCCAATTTCGGCCAGCCCGATGAGGCGCGTGAGTGGCCCGGCATAGGCCGGGCCTAGGATGCGGGCCACAATCGCCGCGTGGCGGGGTACCAGGCCCAGTACTTTGCACACCAAGCCGTTCATCACCCAGACTAGCGCAACTAGATAGGTAAGCAGGCGGTAAAGTAGCAGGGAGCTTCGCATAACTACCGGAATAAACGCTTGGCTAGCGGGCCCGGCCGCTGTCGACCAGGCTTTGCAGGCGGGCCTGGGTGGCGGGGGGCAGGGCGCTGAGAATATCCAGGCCCGAGGCGGCTTCGATTTTATCGATCGACGTCAGGTACTGGTGCCACTCGGGGCTAAGGCTGTTGTCGTTGGGCGTGTCGATGGCGAGCACACGGGCCTGGCCGACGGCGATACGCTGGAGGTCGTTAGGGCCTTCGGGCAGGAAAACCACCACTTTCCAGAGGTGGGCGGGCACGGTCACGCGGCCCTGGTCGAGGGTTTGGGCGGGGCCGTTTTTGCCGGTGCCGCCGCGGCCGTAGCTGCCCATTACCACGTAGGCTTCCTGGCCTTTTTCGACCTGGCTGCGGGTGTATTCTTCGAGGTGGGCCCAGGTTTGCTGGTTGTTTTGGGGCGCCTGGGGCACCATGTTGCTCATCAGGAAAGTCGCCGAGTTATCGTCGAGCGAAGCGGTGCGGTCGCCGCTGGGGCAGTTGTGGCCTTTGTCGAAACCCGAGCCCGCGTAGCTCGTCGGCGATACCTGGTAAAACTGCCGCGGCAGGCCTGGGTCGGCGCGAAAATCATCTTGGCGAGGCGCGGCTTTGGTGAGGTCGGCGCGGCCCACGTGCCAGCTCGTCCAGGTAGGCGTGCCGCGCTGCGCGTTGTAGCCCGTGGCGTACTGCGGCCGGATAAGCAGGTAGTTGGTGGCGTTGCTGGGGTCGGAAGTCGCGCCGCTGGGGTTGCCCAGCAGCAGGTTGTCGTTGTCGGTGCCTGTGGTGGGGCTGGCCGGGCGCGGTGCTGTGGGGCGGTTCTTAAAATAGTCGTTGGCCGAAGTCGCCGGGGCTGCGCGGGGGCTAGCCGATGCGGCAGCTGCCGGCCCCGCCGTCGTTTCGAGGCTGATGTCGTCGAGGTTGAGACGGTTTTTGCTAGCGTCGGTTTTGCGGATTTCCAGGCGCAGCGGCTCGGTGGCGAGGCCCATAAAGGTAGCGGCCCGCAGGCCGGGGCCGCTGGCGGTTTGGGGCTGGCCATTGCGCTGCCAGGTGCGGCCGTGGTCGCGGCTCACCCACAGCTCCCAGGTGCTGGGCCCATCGGTGCCAAACGCCGCCGCCAAAATGCGGATGCGCCGCACCCCGGCCGGCGCGTCAAACTGCATCGTGAGCCGGCCGCCGGAACGCAGCCGGGCGGCGTGCTCGCCGTCTTTGTGGTCTTCGGCCGAGCTGCCAATTAGCGCTTCCGTAAACAGCCAGGAGCCCGTAGCCAGGGCCTCGGGCGCGGGCGCGTACGCGCCCTTGCTGCCAGTCTCGAAGGTTTCGGGGAAAGCCGCCGCCTGGATGGGCCGGCTAGCCGCCGCAGTAGTTTCGGACGCCGGCGCCGAGCAGGCAAAGAGGAGGGTAGCAGCGAGAAAGGGAAAGGGCAGTTGCATGGCGCGAAACTACGGCGGGGCAAGCCGAGCGCGGGTTCAGAGTTGGGTATGGAAGCGGCCGGC
>CAZERY010000147.1:0-8711 GCA_964514915.1 uncultured Hymenobacter sp. | reverse complement strand
CCACGGTCTTGCCCTTCACGTCGAGGCCGGCGTAGTCGTCCCACTTATACTCGGGAGCTGTCACGCCGTAGCCGGCAAATACCAGGGGCGAATTCTTGATTTCGACCGTGGGCTTTTCGCGCTCGGTCAGAAACATGTAGTCGGTGCGATACTTCAGCGTCAGGGTTTTGCCCGGGCCGGCGATGGTGGCCGTCGAGTCGGGCTTGCCGGCAATTTCTACCAGCGGCACCGGCTGGAAATAGCTGCCGCCCGGGCCGGGTTGCAGGCCCAGCTTCTTAAACTCCGTCGCCAGGTAGTTGGTGGCCTTTTCCTCGCCGGCCGTGAATGGCCGCCGGCCCTGAAACTCATCCGAGGCCAGCGCCTTGATGTGCTGGGCTAGCAGCGCCGGCGTGATGCCATCGTTGGGCGTAGGCACGCTGGCTGTGTCGGTCGGAGCCGCTTCGGTAGGCTGGCCAGTGGCGGTTTCGGAAGCAGTGGTGGACTGGCCCTGGCAACTCGCCAGCAAGAGCGTAGCGGCGGCGGGCGCAAGCCAGGACATGGCAGCTAAATGTTTCATAAGTAAAATTTTAGTAATTGCCAGCGGTCGAAATAGCAAAGTTGGTGGCTGCCCGCGCCGTCGGTGGACTGCGAATGTAGGGTTAGAATGCGGGTAGTAAGCAACCTGCCTGCGGGAGCAGCCCGCGCTGAAATGACCGACGGGCGCGGGGCATTTCAGCTTTGCTCGGTCGGATGAGGTAGATTCTCCCTAAAAAGTGCTAGCTTTAAGCCCCAGCTTATTTGCGCGCGCTTTCCCCCTCATTTTCACCCTTATGTATGAAAAAACTTCTCCTCTTAACCGCCGGCCTGTGCACTAGCCTGGCCGCTAACAGCCAAACGAGCCCTCCCTGGACCCAGATCTGGAGCGATGAGTTTACGGGCACTACGCTGGACCAAACCAAGTGGAACTACGAAACCGGCACCGGGGTAAACGGCGATTTTGGCACGGGCCAGCTCGACCGGGCCACGGCGCGGCCCGAAAACGTGGCCATCGAGCAGGGCATTACCGGGGCCGATGGGGGCACGCTGCGCATCAGCACGCGCAAGGAAAGCTACCTGGACCGCAACTACACCAGCGGCCGCATCAACACCAAGGACAAGGGCTTCTGGGGCCCCAACCACCGCATCGTGGCGCGGATCTGGCCCCAGGGCGTCCGAACGCAGGGGCAGGGCTTTGCTTTTTGGATGCTGGGCAATGAGGCCCCGGCGGGCGTGCCGGAGCTAACCTGGCCCCAGACGGGCGAGGTCGATATTATGGAGTACGTGGGCGCTATCGCCGACCATAACCTGGGCACGGTGCACTACGCGTATCAGTACAACAACAACCAGTACGCCGACTGGAACCACGGCCAGCACGGCGCCTACTACAGTTTTGCCGAGCAGCAGATGCCCGATAAGCCCGAGTGGATTCGGGTGGACCTGGGCGCGGTGTACAGCGTGAACCACGTCAACCTAAACTGGCAGAACAACGGCAAGAGCTATACCATCGAAACCTCTACCGACGGCACTACGTGGCAGCCCGCGTACCGCACTGCCACCGGCCCCGGCGGCGTGAATGACCTGACGTTCACGGCCGTGAATGCCCGTTTTGTGCGGCTTACGGGCACGCTGCGAGTCAACCAGTACGGCTACTCGCTGTTTGAGCTGCAAGTATTTGCGGCCGGCGGCACCACCAACCTGGCGCTCAACAAACCGGCTACTTCGTCGAGCGACGAGAGCGCAATCCTGGGGCCGGCCCTGGCCGTGGATGGCAACGCGACCACCCGCTGGAGCAGTGGCTTCCGCAACCCGCCGTACCAGTGCTGCACGCCGGCCAGTACTACCGACCCCAACATCGGGGCCAATGGCTGGCACACCTACGGCATCGACTGGTATACCGACCGCATGGAGTTTTTCGTCGACGACAACGTGTACCACATTCATTACTTCAACGACGGTGGGGTGGCCGGCGTGGTAGACGGGCAAAATGAAGAGCAGGAAGTACTCATCAACGGCAAGCGGGTGCTGAAATCCGAGTACTCGAACCTGTTTCCCGAGTGGCACCCCTACGAGCACAAGCTGTACGCCATCCTGAGCGCCGGCGTGGGCGGCAACACCAACACTTACGGCGGTCCGATTGCGGGCGGCGCGCAGTTTCCGGCGAATGTGTACATCGACTGGGTGCGCGTGTATTCCAACCAGGTAGTGACCGCCACCACGCCGGCCCAAACGTCGGCCACCCAGGTTGTGGCCTATCCCAACCCGGTCGAAACCACCTGCCAGCTCACCAACGTGGCCGAGGCCTCGCCGGTAAACGTGGTGGACGTGACCGGCAAGGTAGTCCTGCAAACCCGGGTGAGCCACGGCGCGGTAGAGCTCGGCTCGCTGCGCGCGGGCATGTATATGCTGCTCATTCAGGGCCCAAGTACTCCGCAGCGGCTGAAGGTATGCAAGCGCTAAGCGCGGCGGGGCGGCTAGCACAGTTTCGAAGTCGCGGCACCGTAGCGCGGACTTTCAGGCCGCGAGTGCAGCAGATCTAGTAACTCGCGGACTGAAAGTCCGCGCTACTGTCCGGCCATATACTGACTCCGAAACCGCACTAAGTTAGCCAAAACCATCGGGAACTAGGCATTCCCAAAGTCAGGTAGACGAGGCAGGTAGAGAGCTGATAGCCAAAAAAATACCCGGCTTTCTAAAGCGCTCCGTTGCTTCGCTCAAAGTCTGGCAACTAAAAAACGCGGCTTTCTGACCCTTGCACCCACGGTCTACTTTTGAGCCATACTTCAATACCAACCAACTATGTCACCTGCTCCTGTTGCCACTGCCCGTCCCTCCACTGCTTTCATTGCCGCTTCGTGGTTTGCCCTGCTGGCGGGCATGGCCGGCTTCCTGCTAGGCCTTTTCAACGCCACGATGGCACTCAACGAAAAGGGCTACTACTTTACGGTGTTGATGTTCGGGCTGTTCGCCGTTATTTCTCTCCAAAAGACCGTGCGCGACAAGCTGGAGAAGGTCCCCGTTACGGCGCTGTACTACGGCCTGGCCTGGTTTGCCACGCTGCTGGCCGTGACGCTGCTGGTCGTTGGGCTGTGGCACGCGGCCCTCACGCTCAGCGAAAAAGGCTTCTACGCCATGGCCTTTTTGCTGGGTCTGTTCGGGGCTATCGCCGTGCAAAAGAATACCCGGGACATGCACTCGGTGCCGGGCAGGGCGCCGGTGCCCGCCGCCACTGAATAGCTTTTACCGCTCCTGCTTCCTCTTCTGAGCTCATACAAACGACAAAAGCCACGGTAGTAACCGTGGCTTTTGTCGTTTGCAAAGGTGGCGGCCTGGTTCGCGCCGCCCGCTAGCGGCCGACGTGGTTGCGAAGCCACCCGGGAGTGACGTGGCCAACGTTCGGGGCGGTGTTTCGGCCCTGCCAAGGGTGGTTTTAGGGCGCGGCAGGTGGTTTTGAGGCCGCGGTGGAGTGTTTTGCCGTTGCCGAAGACGGTTTTGCGACGGCGGAGAGGCGTTTGGGCCCGGACCGAGGCGTTTTTAGGGCTGCGGAATGCCGTTTTGGAGGGGCGGAAGCCGGTTTTGGAGGAGCGGAAACCGGTTTTGGCAAGGGCGAGAGCTGTTTTAGCACTGCGGAAGGCGGTTTTGGAACCGCCAAGACCAGTTGAGGGATGCCAAAGGCCGTTTTAGCAAGCGGAATAGCGTTGAAGAAATCAGTTGTGAACGTAGCGGCTCAGCTTTATGGGTATATTACGACCCGTAAGCAAGTGCTTATGGCGTTTGGGAACGCCTATTACCCAGTAGCTAACGCAGAAGTATGGACCAGTTCAAAGAAGACCAGCTTGCCATGTGCAGCCGGGTAGTGGCCTACGTGGCCGAAAAGGAAGCGGCCATCGGCCAGAGCGAGATAGCGGCCGAGCAGGCGGCGACCGTCACAACCTTGTTTGGGCAAGTAGCCGGGGGGCGCGGCAGCACCGCCAAGCGCACCAAAAAGCTGACCGAAGCCGCCCAGACGGCCCAAAAGGAGCTTTTGGACCTGCTGCCGGCCCTGCTTGGGCCACTGAGCCGGGTAGCCACCCGCCTGGCCGATACCAACCTGCAAGCCTCCGTGACGCTGGGCGGCAAGCAGCTGCGCAAGCTGCGGCCCCTGGCCTTTATCGCGGTAGTGAGCGCGGTGCTAACCAGCGCCGCCCGCGCCGACGTGGCCCCCGAGCTGGCCAAGCAGGGCCTCACCGCCCAGGCCCTGCAACCGCTGGCCGACGCGCTGGCGGCCTTCCGCACGGCCCAGCCCGCCGCCCGCCAAACCATCGACGAGCGCATGCTCTCGGGTGCGGCCCTCGAAGACCTCGTCGGCGAGCTGATGGACGAGGTGCGCGCCCTCGACGAAGACATGAAAGCCTTCAAGCTGCTCAACCGCCCGCTGTACGACGGCTACGTGCAAGCCCGCAAGATCATCGACTCGGGTGGCGGTAGTGGGGCGAAGGTGGGGTAGCGGCTGGCTAGGTGTACCGGCCCGGCAAGGCGGGGCCGGTATGCTTCGCGGGCAAGCTACCTGTACCTTTGAGTACTATGGAAAACGCCATCAACACCCTGCGCATCCAGAATTTCAAGTCCATCAAAGATGTGACGATGAAGCCCCGCCGCGTGAACCTGATTATCGGGCAGCCAAACGTAGGCAAGTCGAATATTTTGGAGGCAATGAGCCTGCTGGGAGCGGGATTATATGATAATGGAAAAAGGCTTCTTGGCGATGTCGTGCGCTATGAAGGATTCTCCAATTTATTCTACGATGATGATACGAAGGGGAAAGTCATGGTAGAATCATCAATAAGTAAAGCTATTCTAGAGAGGAACCACATAGGTAATGGGCATTATCAATTTGTACAGGTCTCCAATAACGTCTATGATTTCATCGAGAATCAATGGGCTGTTATGAGCGAATTGGAAGGACGAGGGACATTAGACACTAAAGGGTTAGATACAATGATACAGGGGTACATAGAAGAGTACCCAGATGAGCAAACATATAGCTTTTTTGGGGCGTCTGTAGAGGACACAGGTGTATATAAGAAGTCTCTGTCCAAATACTCTACAACTTCAATTCTGCCTAAAAAATACGTTTACCGAACTTCGCAGCCTCATGATAAGGAGTATCAATACTCGTTTTTAATGCCTCCTGCTGGATGGAATCTATTGGAGGTGGTACAGCAGAATCCTCTACTGCGTAAGCAAATAGTAGAACTCTTCAAGCCGTATCATTTGCAATTAGTGCTCCGAGTTAAAGAGCACAAATTTGAAATTCAAAAAAACATTAACGATTTCATTTACAATTACCCTTATTCCAGCATCGCCGATACACTCCAACGCATTATTTTCTACCTGGCGGCCATCGAGAGCAACGACGACTCGGTGCTGCTATTTGAAGAACCCGAAGCGCACACCTTCCCGGTGTACACGACGATGCTGGGGCAGAAAATAGCCGAGAGCAGGAATAACCAGTTTTTTGTAGCTACCCACAGTCCGTACCTGCTCACCGAAATCATCGAAAACCTGGTGCCCCAGGAGCGCGGGCAGGAGCTAGCTATCTTCCTGGCGTACTACGAGGACTACCAAACCAAAATCTATCAGCTAACCGATGAGGAGGTAGGCGAAATTCGGCGCGATGCCATCGACGTATTTTATAATCTGAGCCGTTACACGCCCCACGCCAATCCGTATGCCTGAGGCTTTCACGCTCGCCGCCGAGTGCCATGTCGATACTACCCGGCCCGCGCCCTGGTGCGGGGCAATGAAAAGCTGGTCGAGCACATTTTGGGGGCTCCCAAGGTCGGCCAGCGGCTGACGAAGCTGGCCGAAGCCACTACAAATTCGTGGGTAGTGGGGCTGGTAGACCACGACCGGGGCACCATCTTCGACGTGCCCGGCCTGCGGCTCTATGCCAGCCACGCGCTGCCCGGCACCACGTTTGCCGAGCACAGCTTCGAGATTTATCGTCGCCCTGACCGGCCTACGCATTTTCTGGTCGTGTTGCAGCCGGCTTGTGATGGCTGGCTATTTGCCCAAGCCGCGGCCGCCGGGATTGCCCTGGCCGACCATAACCTGCCTGCCGACTGGCCCGCCTTCCTAACCTTCACCAAAAGCAAGCTGGTAGAAAACCATCCGCACCTGGTGAGCTTGTTGAAGGCGCTGCGTCGCCAGCCGTCCCCGGCATTTCAGCTGCTGCTAACTTTTATGGAAGAGCAAGTGCGGGCCACGGGCCGCGCAATCTGGTGAGCTTACCCACTACCCACAACTACTTTTCTGAACAGCAGCAACCCCAAGGAACTGCTTCACAGCCTTACCACTTCGCCGGTGCGCACGCTCTCGTCGCAGGCGAGGGCGATGCGGAGGCTGTTAACGGCGTCGGCGAGGTGCTCGCTGAGGTCAAGCTGCTCGCGAATGGCTCGCTGGAAATAGCGTTGCTCGCGGTTGCAGAGTTCCTGGTGGTCGGGCTCGTCGGTGAGGTCAATCCACGTGTCGGGTTGCGCGAAGGCATCATCGGCGGTCAGGCGAGCGTGATGAATGCGCAAGGCCTCGGTTTGGGTATGGGCCGCTACGTTGGCCGAGTTGCCAGCGGCCCCCGCGTGGCGGGCCGTAATGGAAACGCTGCCGCGCGGACCCACCACGTCTTTGACGAAAAAAGCCGTTTCGCTCATCATCGGTCCCCATCCGGCTTCATACCAGCCTACCGACCCGTCGGCAAAACGGATTTGCAACTGGCCGTAGTTGTACTGGCCGGCCGGGATATCTTCCGTCAGGCGCGCGCCGATGGCCGATACCCACACCGGGCGGGAGCGCGTCATCTGGCACATCACGTCGAGGTAGTGCACGCCGCAATCCACGATCGGGCTGAGGGACTTCAGCAAATTCCGGTGAACGGTCCACATGGGCCCGTGGCTTTGCTGGTTCAGGTTCAGCCGCATCACCAGCGGCTTACCCAAGTGGCGGGCTTCCTCCACAAACCGCGCCCACGACGGATGCACCCGCAAAATATAGCCCACGAGCACCTGCCTGCCCGCCTGCTGCGCCGCCACCACCACCCGCTCGGCCCCCGCCAGGGTAGTGGCCAGGGGTTTTTCGAGGAAAACGTGGCACCCCGCCGCGAGCGCCTGCACCGCAAAAGCTTCGTGGGTGTCGGGGTAGGTCGCGATGCACACCGCGTCGGGCCGGGTGCGTTGCAACGCCTCCGTATAGTCGGCAAAAACGGCGTACCCACCGCCCAGCCGGGCGTTGAGCAGGTGCTTGCTCTGACCCGTCGAGACGAGGCCAACTAGCTCAAACCCGTCGAGGGTATGGTAGGCCAGGGCGTGGGAGGCGCCCATGTTGCCGCAGCCAACAACCAGCACGCGCAGAGGAGAGGGAAACATAATCAGAATGCTTACTGGAAAGAAGAGAAAACAGGTCCGCGTTTCTTGCTTGGTTTTCTACGGAAGGGTGTGCTTGCCTGTTGGTTAGGGCTAAAGGTGGGGGCAGCTGCCTTCGAATTACAAGATGGTAGCTGGGCGTTCGATCGGGGTTCAGGGCCGCTAGGGTAAGTAGGAAGCTGCACCTTATGAGTGCCCGCCTACTTTTGCCCGATGCATCAGAATACGTACCTCACGCATTTGGGCCAGCGCTATGAAATTTACTGGACGACGCAGGCAGCGCAGCACATTTTGGAAAACTACGTGACTGACCAAACGGGCGGTGTGCATCGGGGGCTTGACCATCGCATGGTAGCGCAACTGTTGAAGCGAGCCCGTTACGTTATCCCGGTTAGCAGTGACCCACGCCCGTATTACCACGTCTTTCTTACTGGCCGAACTGGGCAAGTGTACGAAACGTATGTGTATCTTGTACCAGAACTGGATGCCCGTCCAGCACGTTGTGTGGTGGTAACTTGCTACCAAAGTAACAAGCAAATTTGTCGGCAATCATTTGCCAGCTAGTTAACTTCAGCTATGGCTGCTATAAAAACGCTGACCCAGCATACTGGCCGTGTTACGTCGCAGAAAATACGGCCCATTCGCAAGCCCGCCTGGCAAGCAGCTTTTCCGACCAAAGAGGAAATATGATCAATCCGTGGCCAGCGTGGTAGCCCGCATTAAAAGCGGCGAGGTGCAGCCCCGCGTACCTGACGAAGACTAGGAACAGCCTCACCGACTGCCCGTAGTAGGTTGTAGCACCCGCTCAGTTCTCATTCGAGGGAGAAGTTAGGTGTTCATCCCACCTGCTTCTTGAAGCCCTGGCTGCGCCAACAGCCGGGGCTTCATCTTTTCCAAGACAGCCGAGGTGAGGTGGAGTAACCGTGCGTTGGGTCAAAAATAGGCGCCCGACTACTCCGCTTTGGCTACTTGCGGGCCGGCTTGCTCCCCATCAAAAATTCCAGCGTGCCACCCTGGCGCACCGCACTCACGGGCAGAAACGGCCGCGCCAGCAGCTGGCCGTTGAGGCGGGCCGATTGCACGTAGACGTTCTTGTCGGACTGGTTCTTAACGCTTACGGTGAAGGTTTTGCCGTTGCCCACTTGCAGCACGGCGCCGTGCACGGCGGGGCTGCCGAGCGCGTACTCGCCCGAGGCGGGGGCGACGGGGTAGAAGCCCAGCGCCGAGAAGATGTACCAGGCCGACATCTGGCCGCAGTCGTCGTTGCCGCCGAGGCCGTCGGGGCCCTGGTGGTACATC
>CAZERY010000146.1:0-8786 GCA_964514915.1 uncultured Hymenobacter sp. | reverse complement strand
CCGAGTCGCCGGTGCGCACGTCGCCCCAGTTGCCCTGCGTTTCGATGAGCAGGTCCTTCTGGCCCAGGTTGACCATCGCATCGCCGATGCTGGCATCGCCATGCGGATGGTACTGCATGGTCTGGCCGATGACATTGGCTACTTTATTAAAGCGGCCGTCGTCCATCTCCTTCATCGCGTGCAGGATGCGGCGCTGCACGGGCTTGAGACCGTCTTCCACGGCGGGCACGGCGCGCTCCAGAATCACGTAGCTGGCGTAGTCTAGAAACCAGTTCTGGTACATGCCACGCACGTTATTCACGTCGTGAATCACCTCGCCGGGCGCAAATTTCGCTTCCTCTTCCTCCTGCGCCTCCGCTGGCGAGTCGGGCTCCGAAGTGACACCCTCCTCAGCTAGCCCCGCGTAGTCGGCCGCTTCGGCTTCGGCCTCTTCCCCGAATAAAACGTGCGCTACCGTAGTTGCGGCAGCAATCGCTACTAGTGCGGCCGGGGCCTCGGCTGCCGCATCCAGAGCCGGTTCCGCTCCGGTTTCCAGGCTAAAATCCAGCGAATCGCCGGGCTGGAAATAATCGGGGTCGGAAGCATCGAGAGCAGGGGTATCGAAAATAGCCACGGGAGAAAACGTAATAATCGGCAAGGCGCTGTCAAAAGTACCGTAAAATTGGCGCAAAACGCCTTTTTTTCAAGGCGTCGCCAAGCCAGAAAGTTCCCAACTATATTAGCTGCCCTAAGCAAATAATTCACTAATTTGGCTGGCAATTAGCTGGCTTGCCAAGCAAAAGCCCCCATTCGCCGAGCGAATGAGGGCCAGGGAAATAAGCACAACGCTAGGCTAGCGGGCTATTTCTTCGAACACCGGGTCGGCCACGGTGTAATGCACGTAATCGAGTAGCTTGTCGAGCAACGGACTCGGCAAATTGGGCAGCACCGGCAGCAAAAAAGTAGCATCGGCGGTGCTAAAATGCCCCGTAAGCTCAGCTAGCGCTTCGGGCGTGGCGGGCCGGAAGCCCATTCGCCAATCGCCAAAACGCCGATGGTCAAGGGTGCCGTCGGCCAGCAGTTGCAGCCGGTGATGCCGCGAATCGCGGGCGATATGCAGAAAATAAAGATCATGGATGTCGTCCACATTGCCTTCCAGCACTTGCACAAAGCGACCATCTTGCGCATAAAGTAGCAGGCCGGTCAACCCTTTGGCTTCATTGTGCAGCCGGGCTTGTTGCAGTAAATCAGCTAATTCGGCCTCGGTAAACGGATGAGTTGCCTGACTTTCGTAGATGAGATGATGTAAGGGCATGTGGGAATTTATAGGTAGGATATTTTTAGAGTTATAAAGGCTACTGGACTACGCCAGGGCAATTTCGGCTACTGGCAGCACATCGCTCGTCACCAGGTCCTTTTCCAATCGCAGATTGTCGATAATAAATTCCTGGCGGGCGGGTGTATTCTTGCCCATGTAGTAAGCCAGCACTTGCTGAATGCTGCGGTCAGACTGCAAAATAACGGGCTCCAGCTTGATATTTTCGCCAATAAACCGGCCGAACTCATCGGGTGAAATCTCCCCCAGACCCTTAAAGCGCGTCACCTCGGGGTTGCGGCCTAGCTTGCGCATGGCGTCCTGCTTTTCGCTTTCGTTGTAGCAATAGATGGTTTCCTTCTTGTTGCGCACCCGAAACAGCGGGGTTTCCAGGATATACACGTGGCCGTTGCGCACCAAATCGGGGAAAAACTGAAGGAAGAACGTGAGCAGCAGCAGCCGGATGTGCATGCCATCGACGTCGGCATCGGTGGCGACCACTACGCGGTTGTAGCGCAGGCCTTCGAGGCCTTCCTCAATGTTGAGGGCGTGCTGCAACAAGTTAAATTCCTCATTTTCGTACACGACTTTTTTCTTAAGGCCGAAGCAGTTGAGCGGCTTCCCGCGCAAGCTAAACACGGCTTCCAGCTCCACGTTGCGGCTCTTGGTAATGCTGCCGCTCGCCGAGTCGCCCTCCGTAATGAAGAGCGTGGTGAGCGGCTCCTTTTCGGTGCCATCCTTGGCATTTTCGCCCAGGTGAAAGCGGCAGTCGCGCAGCTTCCGGTTGTGCAGGTTGGCTTTTTTGGCGCGCTGATTGGCTAGCTTCTTCACGCCGGCCATGTCTTTACGCTCGCGCTCGCTCTGCTCAATGCGCTTGCGAATTGCTTCGGCCGTGGTGGGGTTTTTGTGCAGGTAATTGTCGAGGTGCTCCTTCACAAAATCGAGGATGAAGCCCCGCACCGTAGGGCCGTCTTCGCCCATGTTGATGCTACCGAGCTTGGTCTTGGTCTGCGACTCAAACACCGGCTCCTGCACCCGCACCGAAATGGCCCCAATAATGCTCGCCCGAATGTCGGCCGCATCGTACTCCTTCTTATAGTGCTCGCGCACAGTCTTTACCACCGCCTCGCGGAAGGCCGCCAGGTGAGTACCGCCCTGGGTAGTGTACTGGCCATTGACAAAAGAATAATATTCCTCGCCGTAGTCGTTGCCGTGCGTCAGCGCCAGCTCAATATCGTCGCCCTTGAGGTGAATAACGGGGTAGCGCTGGGTTTCGGGGTCGGTTTTGCGGCTGAGCAAGTCGCGCAAGCCGTGTTCCGAAAAATACTTCTGGCCATTGAAGTGGAGAGTCAGCCCCGAGTTGAGGTAGGCGTAGTTCCACATCTGGTTTTCCAAGTACTCCGGGATGAAGCGATAGCTCTTGAAAATGGTATCGTCGGGCTGAAACGTGATGAGCGTACCGTTGCGCTGGCTGGTTTTCTGGGGCTCGGGGTCCTGCACCAACTGGCCCTGCGAAAACTCGGCTGCCTTCAGCTGGCCTTCGCGCACGCTCTGCACCACGAAGTAGCTGCTGAGCGCATTCACGGCTTTGGTGCCCACGCCGTTCAGACCCACCGACTTCTGGAAAACCTTCGAATCGTATTTGCCGCCGGTGTTGATTTTACTTACTACGTCGACCACCTTACCCAGTGGAATACCACGACCGTAGTCACGAACCTGCACCTTGCTTTCCGAAATTTTTATTTCGATAGTGCGGCCATAGCCCATCACGTGCTCGTCGATGCAGTTGTCAATTACCTCCTTAACCAGCACGTAGATGCCATCGTCGTAGCTGCTCCCATCGCCGAGCTTGCCGATATACATGCCCGGGCGCAGCCGAATGTGCTCGCGCCAGTCGAGCGAGCGAATGCTGTCTTCGGTGTAGCCATGGGCGGGGGCGATAGTGGGTTGTTCGTCGTTCATTAGAGAAAATCCGTATGCTGGGCAGTCTGGAAGTAAAAGTAACGCCGTTAGTGGCGTTAAGTCAATTTATCCTTACCAGGCTGCTTAGCCAAACTTGCCAACCTGGTTGGTTTTTCAACCCCAGCTCCGGCAGCAAGGTTCAGCTCACAACCACCCTTGTTCAGTACTCATTTACCCTCTGCCCATCCAAGAAATGTTACCCAATCCCAACCAGTTCAACCAGCCGCGTAACGTACCTGGCCAGTCGTTCAACCATGCCCCGACCGAGATAAAGCAGTCGGCAGTGGTGCACTACACTTTTTTGCTCATCGGCTTGTCGTTGCTCGTGTTTGTCTTAAACAAGCTCGATGACCTGTTTCTGCCGCTCGTTTACGCCATCCTACTGTCGCTGCTGCTCATGCCCATCGTGACGCGGCTCGAAAAGTGGCACTGGCCCCGGATGCTGGCGATTGCCACGGCCATTTTGATCGTAGCGCTGGCTCTGGCGGGGCTTTTTATCTTTTTCGGCTCGCAGATCATTGGGCTGCGTAGTGAGCTGCCGCTTATTCAAAGCAAGCTGGTAGTCCTCTTCGACCAGCAGCAGCAGGCGCTGAGCCAACGGTTTCATTTTCAGCCTATGAGCCACGAGCAGGTTATCGACTCGTCGCTGGCTGCCCTGCAAAAGCAGTCGAGCAAGTATTTGGGCTCTACGCTCAATACTACGCTGGGCGTGCTGAGTACCCTGACGCTGGTGCCCATTTACATCATCTGCTTTCTGTTCTACCGCGACCACCTGCGGCAGTTTATGTTCCGCTTTGTGGAGCCCGACAAGCGCACCAACGTGCTGCACACCGTCGATAACATTCAGAATGTGGTGCAGGGCTACATGACGGGGCTTTTTACCGTTATCGTGGTGGTTTCCATTATGAATGCCGTTGGCCTGCTGGTTCTGCACGTCAAGTACGCTATCTTCTTCGCTGTTTTCGCCTCGGTGCTGGCCGTCATCCCGTACATCGGCATCATTGTAGGCTCCATCATTCCGGCCCTGATCACATACGTCGAAACCGGCTCCCTCACGCACGGGCTGATGGTGGTTGGGGTATTTATGCTGGTACAGTTTATTTCGGATAACATCCTGGCGCCGCTCATTACGGCTTCCAAAGTGAGCCTCAATCCGCTTACCGCTATCATAGCCCTTATTCTGGGCGCGCAGCTGTGGGGCACGCCGGGCATGATTTTGAGCGTCCCGATTTCGGCCGTAATCAAGGTGATGCTCGACGCCAATAAGGCTACCGAGCCCTGGGGCTTCTTGCTAGGCGATGTCGGCGATGGCGAAGCCACCAAAAAAGACCCGAGCGACGACCGGGGCTTTCTGGCTAAGTTTTGGGACAAGGTGCGGGGTAAGCATGTTCCGCTAGCCCCCGAACCTACCCTTCCCCCCATGCCTCAGCCGCGCCGTTCTTAGTGGGAAAGCCAAAATTTTATACTTGAAATTTTGGCCTTAGCTACTCATTCCGCGTACACTGCCCCAGCAATAGTACCCTCCCTTCTGCTGGGCCACTCTTCTAACCTCAACTTTTCAGAAACCAAAAACAATGGCTAACGAAACTATCGCCCGCGCTTTCACCGATATTCTCAACCTCAACCGCACGTCGGTAAAAGGCTACCAGGAAGCTGCTGAAGAAGTAAAAAACCCCGAGCTGAAATCTAAACTCAGCGAGTACTCACAGCAGCGCGCCGGTTTTGTAGCGGAGCTCGAAGGCTACGCCAAGCAATATGGCATTGAAGCCAAAGACGATAACACCGTGGAGAGCTTGGCTACTGATGCCGCCGCCGCTGTACACCGTGGTTGGATCAACATCAAATCGGCCATCACGGGCAGCGATGATTCGGCCGTGCTAGAGGCGGCCGAAACCGGCGAAGCTTCGGCGCTGAAAGCTTACGAAACTGCGCTGTCGGCTCAGGATATTCCGGCCGGCGCTAAGAGCGTATTTCAGCAGCAGCACGATGCTATCCTGCAAGCTAAGAACTGGTTGACCCAGAATAAGAGCAAGTAATTAACTTCCAGTTGAGCATAAAAAAGCCCGCCAAACTCCTTTGGCGGGCTTTTTTATGCTCAACTGGCAACCAACCTTCACCTTAGCTTTGTTAGCTTACTGCTCCTTGAATTCCCGCTGCTTTGTACGCAATAATTGACCTTGAAACTACGGGCGGCCAGCCCGCCAACGACCGCATTACTGAGCTAGCCATCTACGTGCACGATGGCCAGCAAGTGGTCGATTCCTACACTACGCTAGTTAACCCTGGCCGCAGTATCCCGCCCTTTATCACGCAGCTCACGGGAATAACCAACGATATGGTGGCCGGGGCGCCCCGGTTTCATGAGGTGGCCCGCAAGGTAGTTGAAATGACCGAAGGATGCGTATTTGTGGCTCATAATGTGCGGTTTGACTATTCTTTCCTGAAGAAAGAATTCGCTGACCTGGGCTACAACTACTCGCGCAAAACGCTGTGTACCGTGCGCCTGAGCCGCTCGCTCATTCCGGGCCAGCCGAGCTACAGCCTGGGTAAGCTGTGCCAGAATATTGGCATTCCGCTTACTGGTCGCCACCGGGCGGCCGGCGACGCCGAGGCCACGGCTATCCTTTTTGGCCGCCTCCTGAAAATAACGCAGGAAAGCGACGCTGCCGAGGCCGATGCAGCCGCTACGCTCGCGCGCGTGGATGCGCTGGCCCCCGCCGGACGCAAGCCCGATGCCGCCGAGAAAAAACCCAGTCCCCGCCGCGTGGCCGCCATGGCCCAGGCCATTAAAACTGCCCTGCTCCCGCCCCTCATCACGCCCGAGAAGGTAGCCTCGCTGCCGCAGGAAACCGGCGTGTATTACTTCCACAACGAGGCCGGCGAGGTCATTTACGTGGGCAAGAGCATTAACATCTACAAGCGCATTCAGCAGCACTTTGCGGTGGATGTGAAATCGCGCAAGAGTCTGGATTTCAAGAATTCTATCGCCGATATTACCTGGGAGCTGACTGGCTCGGAGCTCGTGGCGCTGCTCTACGAGTCGCACCTCATCAAGCAGCTGAAGCCTACTTACAACCGGGCGCAGCGGCGGTCGGTATTTCCGGCGGGCATCTATCTCAAGACCGACGACAACGGCTATAAGTGCCTGTACTACGGCCGCGCCGATGCCCGCAACTCGGAAATTCCTATCATTGCGCTGGGCAATCAGTACAAAGCCCAAGGCTTTCTCTACCATAAAGTAGCCAGGTACAACCTCTGCCAAAAGCTCTGCGGCCTGTACAAAACGACGGGCTCGTGCTTTGATTTTCAAGTACATCGCTGCCAGGGTGCCTGCATTGGCCAGGAGCCGCCCGCGAGCTACAACCAGCGCGTAGATGCTGCCATCGACAGCATTACGTATGAGCACGAGTCGTTTGTAGTAATTGGCGCCGGGCGCCGGGCCGCCGAAAAATCGCTGGTCGTAGTGGAAAATGGTCGCTACGTGGGCTTCGGCTACGTCGATGAAACCTTCACAGCCCGTCAGATGCACGATTTTCGCGACGCCGTGCAGCCCTACGCCGACAACAAGGATATTCAGCAGATTATTCGCTTGCACCTACGCTCCAAGCACAAGGGTGAGCAAGTGAAACTATTCGGCTAGCCGCCAGTTGCTACTACAAAGCCCGCCAGCTGGCGTAGAAACCCAGCCCACCGCCCGGCAGTAGCGTGGGGCTCACCTGCCAGCTCGATTTAGGCGGTTTGGGGAGGGCTAGCCCCACGCCCGGCCGGTCGGCGGGGTGCCGGCCCCAGCGGTGACGATGCGAGAGGTACGCCAGGTGCGCCGATAGAATGCCTACCCCGGCCCCCGCAAAGACGTCGGCTTCCCAGTGCTTATTATTCAGCATGCGGAAGGCGCCGACCGTGGTGGCCAGCGCGTAGGCCCCTACCCCGTACCACTGGCTTTTATCGCGTAGCTCGGTGTGCACGATGCTCGCCGCCAGAAATGCCTGCGCCGTGTGGCCCGAGGGAAAGGAGCGAAAATCTGAGCCATCGGGTCGCTCGTGCTGCGTGCTGAGCTTGATGAGGTACACGGAGCCCAGCATCAGGGCCTCCGACTTGGCGAGGAGGAGGGCCAGGTTGACGCGGTCGTTGCGGCTTTCGACGCCGAAGGCTAGTACCGCGCCCAGCTCCAGGTAGGGCGCCCACTGGAGGTAGTCGTCGAGGTGGTTGTTGAAGTTTGGAAAATTGCGCTGAATATCGCGCTTAGCATCATAGGAAGAATAAAACCCGTGGCCATCGACCACGCTGATGCCGTAGCCAATGAGCACGGCCGGCACGATGCTGGCCCGCACCAGCTTGCCCCGGTACCAGGGCCGGGGCGCGGCGCCCGGGGGCGGCTGGTACTTGTGCCAGGTGGTATCGGCCGGCGCGGTGGCTGGCAAGGCTAGCCCTGTTTGGGCCTGAGCCCCAATGCTTAGGTAGCTCAGGCTCAAGAGCAGGCCAAGCTTCCTACATGTTCCTTTGACTGACCAGCGCGTACCAAAAATAACCACCATAGATTACAAAAAAGCGAACCTGCTGGTGCCGGTTCGCTTTTCAAGGAGAAACTACGACTATCAGCTCAGCGGAGGTTTAGCTCCCAAGATAGCGCTTACTCACCAAACCTTCAGGGCCTTTTACTTACTGGTATTGTCGGCCAAAGCCTCTTTGCTGAGGCTAGCGGCGTCTTTTACCACGACCAGCGCGCCGTCTTTGAGGGTTTTGGAAACGGCCCTGAACGGCCCACTGGCCACCTGCGTGCCAGCGGTGAGGCCACTCACGATTTCAATGTTTTGAAAATCGCTGATGCCCGTTTTGACGGGGGTTAGCACGGCCTTGCCATCTTTCACGACAAACACTACTTCTTCAATTTTGGCCTTGGGTGCAGGCTTGCTCGCGTCGACCACCTGGGCCGAGCCGCCGCCGCGCCCACTGCCGCCGATGCGTATGCCACCGCCGCTCTGCTCTTTTTTGAGCGCCGCGGAGTCGGAGCGAGTCGTGACGGCCGCCAGCGGCACGCTGAGCACGCCCGCCTTGCGCTCGGCAATGATGTCGACCGAGGCCGTCATGCCCGGCCGGAAGGGTACCGTGGTACGGCCGCCGGGGCCAGCTTTTACGAGGTGCTGGTACGAGGCGGGCAGCAAGCGCACCCGCACCTCAAACTCCGTCACCGACTCGGCAGTGAGGGCGTCTTTGGCGGTGTTGGCAATGGCCGTGACGATGCCTTTAAAGCGCTCATTCTGCGTGGTATACGAATCTACTTCCACGTCGGCCGAGTCGCCGAGCTGCACCCGGATGATGTCGTTTTCGTTCACGCTCACCCGCACCTCCATGTTGTTGAGGTTGGCAATGCGCATGATTTCGGTGCCCGCCATCTGGGTGGTGCCCACCACGCGCTCGCCCTTCTTCACGTTGAGCTTGCTGATGGTGCCGCTCACCGGGGCGTAGATGGTCGTCTTATTGAGGTTTTTCTGGGCTTCCTGCAAGCCGGCCTGGGCACTGCGCACGGTGC
>CAZERY010000145.1:0-8884 GCA_964514915.1 uncultured Hymenobacter sp. | reverse complement strand
ATTAACCCGCAACTTTCATATTCTCGACGCGCAACTCACTTCGTGACGAGTATAGATGTGAGTAGAGGCTATGGGCAAGGACCTAAGAAATTGCAGCTGTCAGTTAGCTTACTATCCACTGCCTCAGATATTGGTACACCTCAGGATGATATAATAAGCCCGCATGGTGCTGCCGCCCAAAGCGGACCGTGCGCACAGAGGCACCTACTGGCAGCGTAGTTTCGTCACTAAAGAGTTCGCCCTGACCGCTAGCCGCCCCTACTAACCCATCGCCAAAGTAGTCGCGCACGGTTTGGGGCAAGCCCGCATGCAACCAAGCGCCCACCAACACGTGGTAGCGCACACCCGGCTGTAGAGATACTACTGTGCGCGGCCGGGCCAGGGCGTCGGGCTGCTGCCAGTCTTCATCTATCAGCAGGGCCTGCCCCAAATCCTTGATGCCATTGGAGCGCCGCGCAATGGCTTGGCTTAAAAAGCGCGTAGGAAAGAGGTTAATGCCTTGCAACAAGCCCTCAACCAGTTGGCCATTTTGCTCTAGGAAAGAACCATCGTGCGGTACCCCCAACAAGAAAATGGCCCGCAGGTGAGCTAGCCAAAGTGCATCTTCAGTGGGTAGTGCTGGTGACTCTTTTTTGGCGGGGCATGAGGGTCGTGGGGCTAGGGTTGCCCCGTAGTGGCCTGCCGAGCGAATGACCAGCCCGCCCATACTGTGCCCTACCAGCACTAGCTCACCCACGGCACCGGGGTAGGTTTCGACTAGTTCGGTAAGCAACTGGTGCAGAGCCCTACCGTTTTCGGAGATATGTAGGCCAGTATTGTAGCGAACGTAGAGCGGGCGGCAGCCAGCCTCAGCTGCCAGGCGTGGGCCGTAGCGCAGCGGCCCTTCGCCGGCATCCTGAAAGCCGGTTTGCCACACGAGTTCGTCACCCATCAGACCATGAATAAAAACAACGGTTTTTTGGTAAGGCTCGCTTAACCCTAAGTCAGCCACTGCCACATCGCGCCCACCCCGACGAAAGCTGAGTTTAATGGCCCGCGGGTCGTGGCGGTCGGCTAGTTGGTCGCCCAGCGCACCGTTGAGCACTGGCTGAAAAAAATGTTGGTGCGCCTGCCCCGCTTGGTAAAGCAATGTAGCGCCGCGCACGGGCAGCAGGGCCGTGTGAGCCAGGGTTTGTAAAGTGCGGCGCAGCATAAGTATTATTAGGTCTAAACAAAGGCAGAAATTAAATAAACCGCTCGGTCCACTCGGGCTGCGGCAGCCAGCAAGCCTCAGTGCGGCCAAACCAGGCGTAGCGGTGGCGGGCTATCCAACGGTAGGCGGCATCGGCCCAGGAACGGGGAAGTAGCCCACCTGCGCGGGCTAACCAGACCCAGCCGCCGCCTAGCCGCCGCAAAATTCCCAGCGCCGCTGCCGAGCGTAGGAGGGGCGGCCCGTCGGTCGGCAGTAGTACCACCGAGTCGGGGCCACCCACTTCGATTGGCAGAATGCCGTGTTGTGCCAGCAGTGCCTGACCCGCCGCTGACTGCAAGCTGCCCAACCGAAACTGCCCGGTCGGGTCACGAGGCAGTAAAAATTGCGTGAAGCCTTGGCAGAGGTTGCAGTGCCCATCAAAAAGCACTACGGCAGTGAGAGAGGAAGTAGTAGCCACGAGGCGAGGATAAAAGCAAAGTAAACGTAGAACGGTAGCAACCAAAATCCGGTTTATGCGTCCACATATAATCGGCGGCTGAGCCGCATCTTTGCAGCAGCATAACCCCCTTGCTTTTTGATATGAATTTCTCTTTCCGCCCCGCCCTGGCTTTGCTGCTGGGGGTTGCCTCAGCCACTTTGCTCACGAGCTGCGATTACGCTTCCCTTAGTCCCGGTGAAAACCCACAGTTTAAAGAAGGCTTCACCAACCCGCCCGGCTACACCAATGCCGACGTGAACGCCGATAGCATCAACTACAAGCAAAACGTGCACACGCCCATTGGGAAGGGGTCGGCCACGGACATCAAGAATGGTTCGGTTGACGACCAGCTCAATTCGGCTCCCTCCGGCGATAATGCCAGCTCGCCCCAAACGGCTAGCGGCAAGATGGGCTCGAGCAGCCAAAACCAGCCTGCCAATAATAAGCGTGGCAATGACCAGAACAGCGGTGGCATGTAAGCTAGCCAGCTTATTACCCTCCTGAAAAACGCCCACTGTCGCCCCGACAGCGGGCGTTTTTGTTCCTAATAAGCTCGGCCTGAAGCTAGCCCAGTAGGAATAGTTGCCCAGACCCAAGCGCAATATTCCCCGTACGCAGTGGTGTAGAGACCGCGCTGTGCGTTGGCCGACTGCAAGCTGACTGCTTTTATACCCCTTGCCTTATGCTTTCCAACCACGCCTCTCGGGCCAGCACGCCCGCTTTTATGTCCATTGTGCCCGGGTTGCACGTGTTGCGTACCGTATTTGTCAATCTCTACTATGCCGCGGCCGATCCTAATCAGCCGAAAGGCAGCTGGGCGCTGATTGATACGGGATTGCCCGGTGCGGCCACGGCCATTCAGCAGCACGCCGCCGAGGTATTTGGCCCAGCTAACCCGCCCGCTGCCATCTTGTTGACGCATGGGCACTTTGACCACGCTGGTAGCTTGGGGGCGTTACTTGAGGCGTGGCCCAATGTGCCGGTATATGCACATCCGCTGGAGCTGCCCTACCTCACGGGCTTGTCTAGCTACCCGCCGCCCGACCCAACCGTGGGCGGTGGCTTGATGGCATACCTTTCGTTTGCCTACCCCAAGCACCCCTACCATTTTGGGGCGTGCGTGCAAGCGCTGCCCGCTGACGGCCAAGTGCCCGGCCTGCCCGGCTGGCGCTGGCTGCACACGCCGGGGCATACGCCTGGCCACGTCTCCTTTTTCCGCACCGATGATAAGGTACTAGTGGCCGGCGATGCCTTCACCACGGTGAAAGGTGAGTCGGCCGTAGCCACCTACACTCAAAAGCAGGAAGTGCACGGCCCACCGGCTTACTTCACACCTGACTGGGATGCCGCCCGTACCTCCGTTGCGGAGTTGCTTAGCCTGCTTCCAGAAGTAGCTGCTACTGGCCACGGCATTGCTATGCATGGCGAGGAGCTGAGCCGGCAGCTAGCCCACTTAGCGGTGCATTTTAATACGGAAGTGCGGCCCAAAGTAGGCCGCTATGTTCACCAGGCTGCTACTGCCGACGAGAGCGGCGTGCTCACTCTCCCACCACCGCTGGTGAGCTCCTGGGTGAAAAGAGTAGCCGCAGCAGGCGCCCTACTGGCCATTGTAGCGCTGGTTAGTGGTGGCAAAAAGAAGAAACGCTACCGCGCCTGGTACCGCAATAAGCCCGCACGCCCTGCGCCCTATCGCAAGTAGCGTTGCCGCGAATAACCCTGAGTAGTAAAGTCAATGCTCAGGGTTATTCCGGCAGTGCCTCGGGTACCTTGCCAGGCCGGGCATAGCCAAAGCGTACGGGCGGCAGAACTTCGTGGTAGCCGTCGAGCCCTGAAATAGCTGCTTCGCCTAGGGTTACCAAGTCGAGGGTGCCATCGGGGCGGAGGGCCTCTTCGCGCAAATACACGTGCTCGACTAGAGCCACGAGTAGTGCGGTACCGTTGAAAATGGCGTGCTCCTCGCGTAGCCGCAATCCAATACTGAGTGGGCTTTCGGCCACGTAGGGCGCCGCAAAACCATCGCGGTACGCCGCCGTGAAACCGCAGGCCTCGAACTCCGACACGTTATCGTCGAAATTGGCGGAGGTATGGTGAGCTTGCGCTACCAGGCGCAGCGGCACATGGTTGAGGGTGAAATACCCATCATTCTGCTTGATATTCTGATAGGTGTGGCGGGCTACGGTGGTGGGGCGCGTCACGATACCCAGTACCGCCGGGTCTGAGCCTAGGTGTAGCGCTGAGCTAAAAATGGCTAGGTTCGTTTGCCCATCTGAAGTGGCCGTGCCCACGAGGTTGGCTGGTTTAAAGCCTGGCAGGCCATTGACGAGGTTGAGACGGTAGATGCGCTCGAAAGCGGCAATGTCGGCGGCAGTAATGTGGCGCATAAGGGAGACTGAAAGCCGGCTTTACACCGCCGGTACTGGGGTAACCGGGTCGAGACACAGGCGGTTGCGCTGCAAGTGCAATACCAACATGATGATGTAGAGCCTATACACGAGCTGGTCGCCCACCAGGGCCCACTTCTCTACTAAGCTGCTGCCAAATACGAGGCTCATGATCACCAGCATAGCGGCTACCAGCGCTGGCCGCGTAAATAACCCCACCACCAATAGCGCTCCAATAGTACCTTCCACAAAAGGTAGCGCCGTAGCAAATAAACTTACCAAGGCTGACGGCAACGGCGCGGCGCTAAACTCTTTCTCGATGCCCGTCCGAAATACGGCTAGCTTAGGTATGCGCACCACGCCGTGCATCAAAAAGTTAAGCCCTAGCAGGAGGCGGCCCAGTACAAAGGCAAGCTCGAAATTATTGAGTTTCATGGGAAAAGAGCAGTAATGTCCTTGCCTGTACCAGCCCGTTTGCCCGTGGTTAAGGACTAGCCCGTGGCACCAGCTGAACTTTGCCAGCTTATTGGGAGTAAAATTCAGCTGCCAGCCCAAAGTATGTGGGCCTTTCAATCCGTAACAATGTCTCGTTTTACTCCCCTCTCAGTAGTTACCATGGCTGCTAGCTTATTTACCTTCGGCGCTGCCCAAGCCCAACATGCTGGTGCTACTGTCATTGCCGACGCCGGGCGTGAGCTCTTCGCCGGTTCGCCCACTCCGCACCTGGTAGCCAAGCAGTTCAAATTCACGGAAGGGCCGGCCGTAAATAAACAGGGCGAAGTATTTTTCACTGACCAGCCCAATGATAAAATCTGGAAATATGGCACCGATGGCAAGCTCAGCGTTTTCCTGAGCCCAGCGGGCCGGGCTAATGGCATGTATTTCGACCGCAAGGGCAACCTTATCGCCTGCGCCGACGCTAAAAACGAGCTGTGGGCTATCGACCCTGCCGGCCAGCATACGGTACTGGTGAGCCAGCAGCCGGGCCTGCATCTTAACGGGCCTAACGATGTGTGGGTCAGCCCTAAAGATGGCGGTATTTTTTTTACCGACCCCTACTACGAGCGCGATTATTGGCCCACGCCCCACCCGCAGCCAATAGGGCAGCACGTCTACTACCTGGCGCCCGGCAGCCACCAGCCCCTAGCCGTCGAGAAAACTTTGCAAAAACCCAACGGTATCGTGGGCACTCCCGATGGCCATTTTTTGTACGTTGCTGACATAGACGGCAATAAAACGTATCGCTATCGCATCGGTGCCCACGGGGCGCTCACCGACCGCCAGCTATTTGTGGAGCAGGGTTCCGACGGCATGACGATGGATGAGCACGGCAACCTTTACCTGACTGGCAAGGGTGTGACCATCTACAGCCCGGCGGGCCAGCAGCTAGCCCACCTCGAAGTGCCCGTTGACTGGACCGGCAATATCTGCTTCGGGGGCAAAGACCGTAAGCTGCTGTTTATTACCGCTTCCGAAGGGATTTTTACGGTGCCCATGCGCGTGCGCGGTGTGCAGTAGAAGTAGAAGCTGAACCTTTTCAAACGAACGTCGGCCCAAGTAGAGAGTACTTGTTCTCTACTTGGGCCGACGTTTTTGCTGGGTGCGATAGATTACTTCTGCGTAGCGGCCCAGGCGTCCATTTTCTTTTCCAGTACGTCGAGCGGCATGGCACCATCCTTTAGCAGCTCGTCGTGAAAGTCGCTGAGCTTGAACTTGCTGCCTAGCTCTTTCTCGTAGCGCGCCCGCAGCTCCTGAATCTTGAGCTGCCCAATTTTATAGGCGAGCGCCTGCCCCGGAATAGCCATGTAACGCTCGATGGCCGAGGTGTCATCGGCTTCGCTAGCGGGCATGTTATCAAGCATATAAGCGATGGCCTGCTCGCGCGTGAGCTGCCCGGTGTGCAGGCCCGTGTCTACTACCAGGCGCACGGCGCGCAGCATTTCGTCGTTCAGCGCTCCCACGTATTCATAAGGGTCTTTGTATAGGCCCAGCTCCTTGCCCAGGCTCTCGCAATACAACGCCCAGCCCTCTACCATCGCGCCGTAGCCCGCAAACTGCCGAAACTTCGGCAAGCTGGTATTTTCCTGTTGCAGCGAAATCTGGTAGTGGTGGCCCGGAATGGCTTCGTGCAAAAACAACGATTCCATGCCCTGCGTCACGTTGTACTCGGCCGGTTTGGGCAATGGAATGTAGAAAATACCCGGCCGCGTGCCGTCCGGTGAGCCCTGGTTGTACTCGGCGGAGGCCGAAGCCTCCCGGAAAGCCTCGGTGCGGCGAATCTCAAACGGCGCCTTGGGTTTGCGCCCAAACATCTTCTGCAAGTTGGGGTCGATGGTCGCCTGAATCTTGCGGAAGCCCGCCAACACTTCCTCTGCCGTCTTAAAGGGCATGGCTTTCGGGTCGTGCTTTAGCGATTCAAAAAACTCCCGGAGCGTACCCTTAAAGCCTAGCTGCGTCTTCATGCGCTCCATTTCGGTGCGCAGGCGGGCCACCTCGCGCAGCCCTAATTCGTGGATTTCGGCGGGCGTCTTTTCCGTCGTAGTCCAGTAGCCCACGTAGTAGCGGTAGATCTCGGGGCCGCCCGGCACGGCATTAATGCCGCTGGTCGGGCGCGATTTAGGTAAGTATTCGGTGGCCAAAAAGTCGCCCAGCTTGCGGTAGGTCGGGACTATCTTGGTCATGATCGCCTGCTTGTACGCCGCGGTAAGCCGCTGCTTATCAGCGGCAGAAAAGCTTTTGGGGAAGCTAGCAATTGGCCCGTAGAATAGCGACTTCGTGGGGTCGGTCACGACCATGTCTTTGGCCCGCATCTGTGGAATCATTTTCACCACCAGCGATTTGGGAAGCACCACGCCCGCCCGCATACCGCGCCGGAAATTGCCGATAGCCGAGTCGGCCCACACTGTGAACCCCTGTACCCGGCCCAGCCAGTTGTCGTAGTCCTTTACGGTCTTGAAAGGCTGAATATTTTGCCCCGAGCCGTACTGTCCCATCGAAATGGGCAGCCCCCAGAACTGTTGAAACGGCATCATCCACGTGTTCAGCTTCAACCCCGCCAGCCGCTCCTGCATCTCGTATTTAAAGATACCGTAGCTGATTTTGTCGTTGTCGTCCAGCGTATTGCGGTCAAACTTCTCCAGCCGCGTCAGGTAAGTCTGGTAAAAGCTGCTCAGCGTGTCGCGGAAGGCTTGGGTCTGATCATTCGGCAGCTGGTCGTTGAAGCGGTTGTCGCCCTGCGCCGTGGCCGAGATGGGGTCGAGCCGCGACTGCTTATCCCAGAATTGGCTAAATAAGCCGCTCAGGTCTTTATTGGGGCCGGCGGCAGCGTTAGTTCTAGTGCCCGTTTGGCTGGTTTTATCAGAAGTGGAAGACTGGCAACCAGCCAACCACAAGGCAGCGGCGGCTACAGTTGCCTGCGCAAAGTATTTCATCGGGAAAAAAAGAGTATTAAATCTGGTACGACTGCTCGGCGCCGTTGCTGTCGAGCTTAGCCTCGTATTCATCAAGCTTTTTGAGCGTCCCCGCGATGTTCTCCGTCAGCAGCGTGATAACCGCGCCCTCCGGAGCCGTGGCTAGTACGTGATCGATGGCATCCAGCTCATTTTCAATGTACTGAATGGGTAGTTCTGGCTTGTCGAGCCGCAGGCCCCGCGTCATTATCTCTTGCAGAAACTCGGCCGACTTGCCCCGCAAATCCCGGTCTTGCCGCAGCACTACCTCGTCGAAGATGCGGCCCGCCACGCGCGCAAAGCCCAGCGTGTCCTCGTCGCGGCGGTCGCCCAGGCCCGATACTACGCCGATTTTGCGGCTGGCCGTGGTAGCGTTCATAAACTCGGCGTACTTGCCGATGCCCGCCGTGTTGTGCGCATAGTCCACAATCACCTCGAAGCGCGGGAATTTGTAGACGTTCATGCGCCCCGGCGTCTTCGTAGCCGAGGGCACGAAGGTGCGTAGCGCCGTCTTGATATCGTCCTTGTCGAAGCCAGCCAGGTAGCCGGCGAGCGCGGCTGCCAGCGAGTTTTCGATGTTGAAAGTTGCCCGTCCGCCAAACGTTATGGGAAACTCCGCCGCCCGGTCGATGCGCAGCTTGTACGAGTTCTTGTAAATCGTGATGTAGCCCTCCTCGTACACGGCGGCCACCCCGCCCGCTTCCACATGCTCCTGAATGCGCGGGTTGTGCTCATTCATCGAAAAATAAGCCACGCGGCAGTCAACCGTGCGGCCCATCTCATACACCAGGTCGTCGTCGGCATTGAGCACGGCCCAGCCGTTTTTGCGCACGGTGCGGGGCAGCACGCCCTTCACAGCCGCCATTTCCTGCACGGTGTGGATGTCGCGCAGGCCCAGATGGTCGGCTGCTACATTGGTAACTACCGCAATATCACAGGTATGGAAACCCAGGCCCGAGCGCAGCATGCCGCCACGCGCCGTTTCGAGCACCGCGTAGTTCACGGTCGGGTCGCGCAGCACAAACTCCGCGCTTTGCCCGCCGGTGCAATCGCCTTTTTGCAGCTGCACGCCCTGCACATAAATGCCATCGGTAGTCGTAAAGCCGACTTTATAGCCTTTGCTGCCCACCAAATGCGCGATAAGGCGCGTCGTGGTCGTCTTGCCGTTGGTACCCGTGACGGCGATGATCGGAATGCGCGCCGTGGCACCGGGCGGAAACAGCATATCGATAACCGGCGCGGCCACGTTGCGCGGCAAGCCATCGGTAGGGGAGATGTGCATGCGGAAGCCCGGCGCCGCGTTTACCTCAATTACCGCGCCCCGCGTTTGGTTGAGCGGAATAGCGATGTCGTTGGTTAGCAAGTCGATGCCGCAGATGTCGAG
>CAZERY010000144.1:0-8886 GCA_964514915.1 uncultured Hymenobacter sp. | reverse complement strand
GCGGTGGTCGATATCTTTTCGGCCGTGCTCAGCGGGGCCAACTACGGGCCGTGGGTGCCGCCGTTCGTGGCCTTCTTGCAGCCCTCGGCCAACCCGGTGGGCCTGGGCCTGGGGCATTTTTTCGGCGCCATGCGGGTCGATGCCTTCCGGCCCGCCAACGAGTTTAAAGCGCACATGGATAACTGGATAACCACTTTCCGCCAGGCCAAAGCGGTGGAGGGCCAGCACGTGCTCATCCCCGGCGACCCCGAGCGCGAAATGGCCGCGCACCGCCTGCTCGCAGGCTTGCCCCTGCTCGACGCGGTAGTGCAGGATTTGGAGAGCGTGGGCGCTAAGTTTGGGGTGCAGCTGTAGCCGCCGCCAGAGCGAACCTGGTTGCTGCTCCAGGCCGTTAGGGAGGCTTGCAGTTGAGCACCTCCTTCGTGGAAAATATCATTGCCTGTGCCCGGCACGAAACTCAAAACCCGGCCGGGTTTTTCAGTAAAAACATTGGGTATACGTTCTGCGGTTTTGCGGCTCATAATTGAGCCAGCTCGGTGCGCAGCTGCTCCAGCGTGACGGCATGAAAACTTAGCGCCGGCTGCTCTGCCTGGCGTAGGCTCACGCCCGTGGTGGCTAAGTAGGTGACTCCCTTCTCGCGGCGCAACGCCACCACCGTAGCCGCCTGACCGTCGGGCACTTGATCGGAAACAGCCGCGTCGCCCTCGCTGCGCGAGCTAGCCAATATGCTACGCTGGCCCTTAAACACCAGCGATACCACCGTAGTCGGGTCGGGCGTGCCCACCGTGAATAGAATGCGCGGGCCGGGCTCCAGCAGGCGGTCGCAGTTTATCCAGCCCAGGCCGCCGGCTACTAGCTCGTAGTAAAGCCCACCCACCAAGGTGAGCGGAGTGCTGGCACTGCTAAACTGCTGGGCAAACACCGCCCGGCGGCGCTGGGCATCTTTGGCTAATTCTTCCTGCACTTGCTTGTCCATTAACAACCAGCTGAAGCCTACCAACTGCCGGCCCGAGCGGGCATACAGCACCGAAAACACGCCCCGCGCCTGGCTAGCCGTGCGCCAGCCGTGCGGCAGCGTGCTCATAAAGCTAGCGGCGCGCTGCGTGGGCAGCTGCCGCACAAAGGCCAGCACTTTTGCCCCCAGTACCGAGTCGCCCGCCGTCAGCTCCGACTTTTGCAGCGTTCCGGCGCTTTCTACTACCACCTCGACCAGTACGGCGTGCCGGATGGCCGTGTGGTTGGCTTGGCTCAGCTCTTTTAATTCTTGCTGAGACAAGCTGGCAAGCATTTTCATGGCCCAATATACAGGCGTAAGGCAGCAGTTCTTCAGCGGGCTTGCTTGTTACCTTGCACCATGCTTTCTGCTTGCCAACCGGCGCGGGAGCTGTGCACGCAGAGTCCCCGCATGGGAGGTTCTGCCATTATCCGCGGATTTAAAAAGCTCGCGCCCCTAACTTTATGACTGACCCGCAGCCCCACGCTCACCTATTTACCGTGCGCCACCCCGAGTGGGCCGCCAACGCGACTATTTACGAAGTAAATGTGCGTAATTACACACCCGAAGGCACTTTCCGAGCGTTTGAGGCGCACTTGCCGCGGCTAGCCAAAATGGGCGTTGTCATCGTGTGGCTGATGCCTGTTCATCCCATCGGGCAGGTGGGGCGCAAAGGGTCGTTGGGGTCGCCCTACGCGGTGCAGGACTACTTCGGCGTGAACCCGGAATTTGGCACGCTGGCCGACTTGCAGCACCTCGTGCAAACGGCCCACACCTTGGGCATGAAAGTGCTGCTCGACTGGGTGGCCAACCACACCAGCCGCGACAATGCGCTCATTGCCGAGCACCCTAGCTGGTACCAGCACGATGCGCAGGGCCAGCTCGTGCCGCCCGTAGCCGACTGGACCGACGTGGTGGCCTTCGACTACACCAGCCGCGACCTGCGCGCCTACATGACGGAGGCACTGTGCTACTGGGTGCGCGAGGCCGACGTCGATGGCTACCGCTGCGACGTGGCCGGGCTGGTGCCCACCGATTTTTGGGAGGAAGCGCGCCCAGCGCTCGACGCGCTCAAGCCGGTGTTTATGCTTGCCGAGTGGGACGAGCTGTACCCCTCGGGCGGGCTGACGTGGGAGGAATTCAACGCCGACACGCACCTGCTCGAAAAGGCTTTCGACATGACGTTTGGGCTGCGCTTGCACTACCTGCTTGACCGCATTGCCGAGGGCAAAAATACCCTGGCCGACATCGACGAGTACCTGGCCGCCGAGCGGGCAAAATACCCGCCCAGCGTGTACCTGATGCACTTTACCAGCAACCACGACGTGAATAGCTGGGACGGCACCGAGTACGAGCGCCTCGGCCCGCTGGCCTTGCCCTTCGCCGTGCTCACGGCGCTGCTACCGGGCATGCCGCTGCTTTACTCGGGCCAGGAAGCCGGCCTCAACCGCCGGCTGGCTTTCTTCGAGCGCGACCCCATCGACTGGCAGGATTTTCCGCTCCAGGACTTTTACACCAAGCTTTTCCAGCTCAAAAAGCGCCACCCCGCCCTGCGCAACGGCGACCCCGCCAGCAACTTCCAGCGCCTCGCCGGGCCGACGGGCCTGTACGGCTTCATCCGCGAGAAAAACGGCTCGGCCGTGGTGGTGCTCCTCAACGCCACCGCCGAGCCCTTGACGCTGCCCGGCCAGCGCATGCTCGTCAATCCCCAGAAAGGCTTGTTCGACGTGTTTAGCGGCGAGGCCCTGACGCTGGCCCAGGCCAAGGCCCGCACCGTGCCGGCCCACGGCTGGCGGGTGTTGCGCACCCGCGACTAAGTAGTCAGCCATTAGCTTATTTTTCTGATTAATAGACTCTTATTAAACGGCCAATAGGCGTTTGCTTTTGGCCGACTACTTGGCTCTGTTTTATTTCCAGCCACTCGCCATGCCCTACGTTTTTCTCTTGCTCGCCATTATCAGCGAAGTGATTGGCACGACTGCCCTCACGGCTTCCAACCAGTTTACCAAACCCATCCCCAGCCTGCTAACCGTGGCGGGCTACGGGCTGGCGTTTTACTTTTTCAGCTTTTCGCTCAAGGCCATTCCAGTGGGAGTGGCCTATGCCATCTGGGGCGGCGTGGGCATTGTGCTCGTGACGCTCATCGGCTTCTTTTACTTCAAGCAGCGGCTCGACTTGCCGGCCCTGGCGGGCATTGCCCTTATCGTGACGGGCGTGCTGGTGATGCAGCTTTTCTCCGAGACAGTGACGCACTAAGGCAATTACAGCTGAGCGCTAAAAAGGGGCGCCCGTAGACTCATCTACGGGCGCCCCTTTTTAGCAGAAAGCCAAGCGGCTACGCAGCCTTATTCGGCTAGCTTCAGGGCGCGCCAGGTATTGTTGCTCCGGTTCACGTCGGGCAAAATATTGGTCGGGTTCAGCACCACCGTCGTGAGGGGCGACGTCGTGTTGGCGCGGAACGTCCAGGTGCCGCCGCGCTGCCAGATTTCGACGGGCAGGTGCACGGTGGTTTTCTTGCCGTTGGTTTCCGTGATTTCGGCCGTGACGGGCATGGCGGCCTGGCCTTTGTTTTCGAGGGTGATGAGCGAGCCTTTGGCAGGATCTTGGTTGACGTAGGCAACGCTACTCACGGCTTGGTCGAGCAGCCAGTTTTCGAAAAACCACTCGTGGTAGAACCACGTCAGGTCTTCGCCCGCCACCTCGTTCATGGTGCGGAAAAAGTCGCGTGGCTGCGGGTGCTTAAAGGCCCAGCGCCTGATGTAGGTGCGGAACGCGTAGTCGAAGCGCTCGGGGCCGAGGATTTCCTGACGCAGCAAATACAAGCCAAAACCCGTTTTGCTGTAGGCCGCAAAGCCCAGGTTGCGGGCCTGCGTCACGTCGGGCACGGTGTAGGGCACGTCGGCGTTGGGGTCGAGCAGCGCCCGGACGATGCTGGGCGCGGTGCGGCCTTCCACGTCGGCCAGCTGCTTGTATTCGCCGCTGTTGAAGTTTTTGGTGGATAAGATGTTGATAAAGGTGTTGAAACCCTCGTCCATCCACGGGTACTTGCGCTCATTCGAGCCCACAATCATCGGAAACCAGTTGTGGCCAAACTCGTGATCCGCAACGCCCCAGAGCCCGCCCTTCTTCGACGTTGCGCCGCAGAAGACGATGCCCGGATACTCCATGCCACCCACTACGCCGGCCACGTTGGTGGCGACCGGGTAGGTGTATTCGTACCACTGCCTGGAGTTGAATTCGATGCTTTTCTTCACGTATTCCGTCGAGCGGTTCCAGGCCGTATCCTGGGCAGCTTCGACGGGGTAGAGCGACATAGCCAGCGACTTACGGCCGCTGGGCAGGTTCATCTTGGCGGCATCCCAGACGAAGGCCGGCGAGGCAGCCCAGGCCACGTCGCGGGCCCGCTGGCACTTGAAGTGCCACGTCAGGCGGCCGTTGCGGCCGGCCGGGCGCGAGCCGGCTTGCGTCACTTCATCGGGGGTGCGTACGAGCACGGTCTTGTCGGAGCCAGCGGCCTGGGCTAGCCGGCGCACCTGGCTGGCCGTCAGCACTTCGGCGCTATTTACGAGCTCGCCCGAGCCGCCCACCAGGTAGCTGGCCGGCACGTTGAGGGTATAGTCGAAATTGCCGTATTCGAGGTAAAACTCGGCCGACATGTAAGGCAGCGTATTCCAGCCCTCGATGTCGTCGTACACCGCCATGCGCGGGTACCACTGCGCCACCTCGAAGATTTCGCCGTTCTTGGTTTTGAGGCGGCCGAGGCGATCGGCGCCGTACTCGGGGATGTTGAAGCCATAGGCGACCGTGATTTTGAGCTTGTCGCCGTCGGGCTTCATCGCTTCGGGCAGGATGATTTGCATTCGCGTATCGTACACGCGGTAGTTGGCCGTCTCCTTCTTACCGTGCAGCTCAATCTTGACAGTCAGGAGCGAGTCGCCGCCCTGAAAGCCCCGCGCCGAGTTGCCAAAGCGCCCGCCGGCCGGGGGCGTTGCGGCCGCCCCGCGCGAGTTGGCCCGAAACAGGTTTTGGTCGAGCTGCACCCACACGAAGGGCAGCTCATCGGGGCTATTATTGGTGTAAGTGATGGTGGCCGTGGCCGTTACGCGGGCGGCTTTCTCATCGAGGCTGGCGGCGATTTGGTAGTCGGCCGCATTTTGCCAGTACGTGGCGCCGGGCTTGCCGCCGGCCGTGCGCGTGGCCGGCCCCACCTGGTTGAGGTAGTCGGGGTTGAACAAGGCCCGGGCGTTGAAGGGTGGCAGATTGGCCGGCGGCGGGGGCAGCGGCGCGTTGGGCTGGGCCAGGGCCGGGGCCGCGCCGAGCAGCGCCGCGCCGGCCAGCAGCCAGGCAAAGAAGGGGTTGGTCATGAAAAGTGAGCGCTTGGCGATAGGGTTACCGTCAGCTAAAGTATTGTAGGCGCAAGAAACGTCTGTCCTGATTAACGGTTGATTAAAGACAACGCCCCAACTACTGGCGTTGCAAAAGCCACCTGCCAAACGGATGAGCCCTCTGCTTTCCCTTTTAGCTGCCATAACCTGCGGCCCCCAGCAAGTCAACGACCTTATTCGCATGCGTCGCGGCGTGTTTGTGCCGCAGTTTGAGCCCGACAACATTAGCTGGCAGTTCTTCGAAAACGCCAACCGGGCGCCCAGCCACAAGCGCACCGAGTCATGATGTTTGCGGGCCCAGGATTGCAGCAGTTAGCCGGTTCTCAAGCTATATTAGGACTTATGCAAAACCTAGCTAAGCTGGGTCGCTGCGTAGCGCGCCCCGCGCTTTCTTTGTCCCATGACCTCGCCCGCCTCGTTGCGCCTGCTCGGCGTACACCACATTGCCATTATCTGCGCCGACTACGCCGCTTCGAAAGCTTTTTACTGCGAAATCCTGGGCCTCGAAATCATTCGGGAAGTGTACCGGGCCGAGCGCGATTCCTACAAGCTCGACCTGGCCGTAAATGGCCAGTACGTTATCGAGCTGTTTTCCTTTCCCAGCCCGCCACCGCGCGCCAGCCGGCCCGAGGCGCGGGGCCTGCGCCACCTGGCCTTCGCGGTGGCCGACGTAGCGGCGGCTATCCAGCGGCTGGCAGCCAGCCAAGTGGCATGCGAGCCGGTGCGGGTAGATGAGTTTACGGGCCGCCGGTTCACGTTTTTCAACGACCCCGACGGGCTGCCGCTGGAGCTGTATGAGGTATAAGGGCGCTAACCACTTTTTGGGCCGACCTTACTCCCGGCTTATGACCAAATTCTACTTCTTTGCTTTCCTGCTGGCGCTGCACCCCGACTCGAAGGCAGGTCGGCAGCTGGCGGCGCTGCTGTTTGGTCCGGGCGGCAACTAGTCGACTGACCAGCTCACGCTGCGGGCCAACATGCTCAACGAGCTGCAATCGGCCGTGCGCCTGCTCAACCAGGAGCTGCAAGGCTTGCAGCGGGCGCTGAATGCAGGGTAAACGCATTAAAATTGGCGGCGTAAATTTCGGGTATGACTGGGTTGAATTTTGCGTTGTTGTCCGATTTTGCCACTTTGCCTGACCCGCGCATCGCGCGGCGGCGGCAATACCCACTGCTGGAAATGCTGTTGGTGTGCGTGAGCGCGGGCGTAAGCGGCTATACGGGGTGGGAAGAAATCGCCGACTTTGGGGAAGCTAAACTGACTTGGCTGCGAACCTATCTGCCTTTTGAACAAGGTATTGCCTCGCACGACACCTTGAATGGGGTGATGAGTCGGCTTGCGCCGCGTGCGTTTGAGACCTGCTTTATCGACTGGACGGCGCGGGGGCTGGTGTTGCCGGAGGGCACCCAGATTTGCCTCGATGGCAAACGCCTGCGTCGCTCGGCCCCGGCCCGCCAGCAGCAGACGCCACGGGCCGGCGGGGGCGTACCGGCGGGGCATTTGCGCCACGCCTGGTGCGACGAAGCGGGCCTGTGTCTGGGCCAGAGTATCAGACGCCGGACAAGGCGAACGAAATCACGGCCCTGCCCGACCTGTTGGCGTTGCTCGACGTGCGCGGCTGCTTGCTCACGCTGGACGCCATTGGCTGCCAGAAAAGCGTCACCCACGCCATCACCGCTGCCGGGGCCGATTACCTACTGGCCCTGAAGGGCAACCAAGCCGCGCTGCAAACCGCTGTTACCGAGGCATTCACGGCCGACGAAGCGGCCCAGGTGCCCGTGGCCGAAGTGGCGTTCGCCCCGCCGCAGAAGCCCGTCCACGGCCGGCACGAAACGCGCACTTGCCGGGTCTTGCCCGCCACCGTGTTGCCGGCGCACCTGGGCGGGGCCGACTGGCACGGGCTGCATATGCTGGTCGAAGTCAAGGCCACGCGCACGGTCGTAGGCACGGAAAATACGCAAAGCGAAACGCGGTATTACCTGAGCAGCGGGCCGGCCAGCGCGGCCGCTTTTCAGGGCTACGTGTGGCGCCAGTGGGGGATTGAAAACCGCTTGCATTGGGTACTGGACGTTGTTTTTGGGGAAGATGCGTGCCGCAAGCGGGCGGGCTACGCGGCGGCTACCTGCGCGCGGGTCCGCAAGTTCGTGCTCAACTTGTTGCAAGCTCAACCGGAAAAAATAAGCTTGAATCGCAAGATGAACCGCTGTGCATCATCCGACGAATACCGAGAAAAATGCCTCCAATTTTAAGGCGTTTACCCTGCGGAGGCACGGCTACGGCGTGACAGAAGTTGTAGCACGAGAGGCCGCACCATTTTTACCGCCCGAACAACCCGGCAGCTTTGTAAGGGGTATACCCGAGTATTGGTGCAGCCCAGTAAAAACGCTGCTACCCAGTCTTCATCCCCGCTTTCCTATTCCCTATATGGCTTCTCACCGTGAACTTGGCCACTCTGGCCTGCATATCGCCCCGCTAGTGCTGGGCGGCAACGTATTTGGCTGGACGGCCGACGAACAGACTTCTTACGCCGTACTCGACGCCTTCGTGGCGGGCGGCGGCAACGCCATCGATACGGCCGACGTGTACTCGGCCTGGGTGCCCGGCCACCAGGGCGGCGGGCAGTCCGAAACCGTAATCGGGAAGTGGCTGGCCCAGCGTGGCCGGCGCGACGACGTGCTGATTTTCACCAAAGTAGGCATGGAGCTGGGCCCCGACAAAAAGGGTTTATCGAAAGCCTACATCAAGCGCGCGGTCGAAGACTCGCTGCGCCGCCTCCAAACCGATTATATCGACCTCTACCAGTCGCACAAAGACGACGAGAGCCTGCCCGTAACCGAGCCGCTCGAAGCCTACGCCGAGTTGCTGCAAGAAGGTAAAATCCGCGCCATCGGCGCTTCCAACTTCAAGCCCGAGCGCCTGCAAGCCGCCCTCGACGCGGCCGCTACCGGCTTGCCTCGCTACGAAAGCCTCCAGCCCGAGTACAACCTCTACGATCGCGAAACCTTTGAGAAAGATGACCTGCCCATCGTGCAAGCCAGCGGTATCGGCGTCATTCCGTACTTCGGGCTGGCTGCCGGCTTCCTCACTGGCAAGTACCGCAGCCCAGCCGACCTCCAGAAAAGCCCGCGCGGCGAAGGCATCGGCAAAAAGTACCTCAACGACCAAGGCCTAGCCATCCTCAAAGCCCTCGACGCGGTGGCCGACCGCCACTCGGCTACCCAAGCCCAAGTAGCGCTGGCCTGGCTGATGCAGGCGCCCGGCATCACGGCGCCCATCGCCAGTGGCACTAGCCCCGGGCAGGTGCAGGACTTAGTCGAAGCAATGGGCCTCCAGCTCACGGCTACTGATGTGGCCGAGCTGCAAGCCCAGCCCGTGCAAGCTGCCTAGCGCAGCTCTGGAGTCGCTATACACTAGCGCGGATTTTCAGTCCGCGCTACTGCCTGGCAGTATACTATACTCGTCGCGAAGAGGGTTGCGACTGGGTTGGCTGAAAAGTACTAAACTTG
>CAZERY010000143.1:0-9075 GCA_964514915.1 uncultured Hymenobacter sp. | reverse complement strand
CGTCGGGGCCAGCATGCCTTCCATGGCATCCTTCACCTCGTTGATGGCGTTGTAGATGATCGAGTACAGGCGCACGTCAATCTGCTCCTGCTCGGCTAGGCGGCGAGCGCTTTGCGAAGGCCGAACCTGGAAGCCGATAATGATAGCATCGGAAGCCGAGGCTAGTAGTACGTCGCTTTCCGAAATAGCACCTACCCCTTTGCTGAGGATATTCACTTTCACCTCGGGCGTACTCAACTTTAGCAGTGAGTCGGAGAGTGCTTCTACCGAACCGTCCACGTCACCTTTTACCAAGATATTCAGCTCCTTAAACGAACCGATAGCCAAGCGGCGACCAATCTCGTCGAGGGTGATGTGCTTCTTGGTACGGATGCTCTGCTCACGGGCCAACTGCTGGCGTTGCGTGGCCAGCTCGCGGGCTTCGCGTTCCGTTTCCATCACCTGGATGCGGTCGCCAGCTTGCGGAGCACCCGTTAGGCCGAGCACCTGCACGGGAGTAGCGGGGCCGGCTAGCTTCTTTTTCTTGCCGCGGTAGTCCGTCATGGCTTTTACGCGGCCGTAGTGCGGGCCAGCCAGTACGATGTCGCCTACGTTTAGGGTACCAGTTTGCACCAGTACGGTAGTTACGTAGCCGCGGCCTTTGTCCAGCTCGGCTTCGATCACTGTACCTATCGCATTACGGTCGGGGTTAGCTCTTAAGTCGAGCAGTTCAGCTTCGAGCAGTACTTTCTCAAGTAGGTCTTCGACACCGAGGCCTGACTTAGCCGATACTTCCTGGCTTTGATATTTACCGCCCCATTCTTCCACGAGAATATTCATCTGCGAAAGCTCTTCGCGAATTTTTTCCGGGTTGGCCGTGGGCTTATCGATCTTGTTGAGCGCGATGATAATCGGCACTCCCGCCGCCTGAGCGTGGTTGATCGCTTCCTTGGTCTGGGGCATCACCGAGTCGTCGGCCGCTACCACAATAATGGCAATGTCCGTGACCTTAGCACCACGAGCACGCATAGCCGTAAAGGCTTCGTGACCAGGCGTATCGAGGAAAGTGATAGGGTTGCCCGACTTCGTTCTTACCTCGTAGGCGCCAATGTGCTGGGTGATACCACCGGCCTCGCCCTTGGCTACGCTCGCTTCGCGGATGTAGTCAAGCAGCGATGTTTTGCCGTGGTCGACGTGGCCCATAATAGTCACGATAGGAGCGCGAGGCTGCAAGGCATCGGGCTCATCGGTCATGTCGATGGGCTCTTCGTCTTCCTCAGCCGACAGGAACTCCACATCGTAGCCAAACTCGTCGGCAATAACTGTGATGGCTTCGGCGTCGAGACGCTGGTTGATGGAAACGAACATTCCCATACCCAGGCACACCCGGATAACCTCGTTCACGTTCACGTCCATCAGCGACGCGAGGTCGTTGGCCGAAATAAACTCGGTGAGCTTCAGCGTTTTGGCATCCAGCTCGTTCTGGGCACGCAGCGCTTCGCGCTCTTCAGCCGCCATACCCCGCTTGTCGCGGCGATAGCGGGCGCGGTTAGCCGCGGCGTTGTTTTTGCCGCCGCTGAGCTTAGCCAGGGTCGCTTTGATTTGCTCCTGAATCTGCTTATCGTTCTGCTCAGGCGTAAGCGCCGGCTGCGGTGGGCGGTTAGCCGTTTGGCCAGGGCGATTATTTCCTCCCTGAGTAGGGCGATTGCCACCCTGGCTAGGCCCACCAGGGCGGTTGCCGCCTTGGCCCTGTCCAGGACCACCGGCCGGGCGATTTCCCTGTTGGCCACCACCTTGCTGGCCACCAGCAGGAGCAGTGCCACCACCCGGTTGGCCGGGTGCGGGGAGACGCTGACGTTTCTTCTGGTTGTTATTAGTGCCAACTCCACTCTTGCGCACGTCGGACGAAGCCACGGGGCGGGGCCCACGGCCACCTGGTCCGCGGCGGCTCGAATCAACTGGTAGCTGAATCTTGCCGAGTACGGTCAAGCCTTTCAGCTGGTCAGCTTTGGCTGTAATAGTACCTTCTTCGGCTGCGGGGACCGGTGTAGCTGCCGTCGGAACAGTTGGTTCAGTAGCTGGAGCAGGTGCTGGCTCAGCAGGTGCAGGGGGGGCAACTGCTGCCACGGGAACTGGAGCAGCAACGGCAGCCGGTACCGGCGCCGCAGTGACCACGGGCGTAGCCTCAACTTTAGCTAGCGGCTGCGGTGCTGCCGGAGCAGCAACTGGGGGCTGAGGAGCTACCGGCGCAACTGGCTGTACTTGAGCAACTGGCGCCGGTTGGGGCGCAGGTGCGGCACCTGGTGCTGGCTTTGCTACTGGCGTTGGGGCCGGAGCAGCGGGACGAGGCGGTACTACCCGGCCGCGGCTATCCAACTCAATTTTACCCAATACTTTAAGCCCAGGAGTTTTAGGGGCTTCAGCGGCTACTGGAGCGGCCGGAGTGGGTGTGGGTGGCGCGGCTACTGGGGCCGGAGTTGCTTCTACCGGTGCTGCTGCTGGCGCCGCGGCTACTGGGGCTGCCACCAGAGCAGGGCTAGCGGCCATCGGCGCTGCAACCACAGGCTTAGGAGCCAGCGTAGCGGGCTTCGGCGCCGCAGCCTGGGCATTGAGCTCGTTTTGGCGACGAGCCTGGGTATGACGCTGCGCTTCTTGCTTGTCTTGCGCCGACGCAGCAAATTCTTTTTCTAACAGCGCCACCTGCTCGCCAGTGAGCTTGGTAGTGGGCTTATTTTCAACTGCAATACCCTTGCGGGAAAGAGTCTCGACTGCCCGGTCGATGCCAATGTTCAGGTCTTTGGCCGCCTGGAGTAGCCGTTTCGGGGTTGCTTCCGCCATTCTATAAAGTCGCGAACGATACGTTCTTGGGTGCAAAGGTAAAGATTAAATCTGGCCAGCAGGCTATAAACCAAGCCTACTGGCTCGATTTAATAATAACTCTGCGGGCGGTTGGCCCCGGCCCTCATTGGGCGGCCGGAGCGCTGTCGGGGGTGGCAGCCGGAGCGGGAGGCGCTTCGGCGGTAGGAGCGGCTGCGGTAGGAGTCGCTTCATCGGTTGGTAAATCGTCGTCGTCGGCAAACTCCTGGCGGATAACGCGGTACACGTCGTCCACCATTTCTTCTTCCAACTCGGTGCGACGCACGATGTCGTCTTTCTTGACGGCTAGCACGGCGCGGCCCGTATCGAGGCCGATTTTCTTGAGCTCGGCAATTACCCAGCCTTCGATTTCATCGGTAAACTCATCGAGCGCAATGTCTTCCTCATAGTCGGTTGCTTCGCGGAAAACGTCGATTTCCATGCCCACTAGGCGCGAAGCCAGCTTGATATTGGCACCACCCCGGCCGATGGCTAAGCTCACTTGGTCGGGCTTCATGAACACGGAAACCCGCCCAGTTTGTTCACTGATTTTCATCGAGCCAACCTTGGCCGGGCTCAGCGCCCGGGAGATAAATAGCTCCAGGTTGTCGGTGTAGTTGATGATGTCGATATTTTCGTTCATCAGCTCGCGCACTACGGGGTGAATGCGACTGCCTTTCATACCCACGCAAGCGCCCACCGGGTCGATACGCTCGTCGTAGCTTTCAACAGCTACCTTAGCCCGTTCGCCGGGCTCGCGCACCACGTTTTTGATGGTGATGAGGCCATCAAAAATCTCGGGTACTTCCTGTTCAAACAAGCGCTCCAGGAAAGCGGGCGCGGCGCGGCTCAGGATGACTTTGGGCGAACCATTCACAACATCTACACGGTGTACTACGGCGCGCACGGTGTCGCCCTTGCGATAGCGGTCCTTCGGAATCTGCTCGCTCTTGGGCAGCACCAGCTCATTCTCGTCTTTATCCAAGATAAGGGCCTCACGGCTCCAAACTTGGTAGACTTCACCCGTGATGATTTCACCTACCAGGTCCTTATACTTCTGGTACAGGTTGTCGCGCTCCATATCCTTGACGCGCTGAATGAGCGTCTGGCGGGCTAGTAGCACAGCCCGGCGGCCAAAGTCCTCAATATTAATCGGTTCGGCTACCGATTCGCCAATCTCGAAGTCGGGCTCAATCTTCTGTGCTTCGTTCAGCGGAATCTTGTCGAGGTCCCAGATATCCTCCGAGTCGTCATCCACGATTTCGCGGTTGCGCCAGATTTCCAAGTCACCATTATCCGGGTTGATGATAACGTCGAAGTTGGAATCGTCCTCAAACTTCTTGCGAATCATCGTCCGAAACACATCGTCGAGGATGGACATCATCGTGGGCCGGTCGATGCTACGGCTTTTGGCGAAGTCCTGGAAGTTTTCGATTAGAATGTTAGCGTTCATAAAAAAGCAGGGAGCTTATTTAAAGGAGATAACAACCGTGGCCTCCTGAATGTCCCCGAAGGGAAAAAAGGCGGCGGGCAGCGTAGTTTTCTTGGTTTTTACTTTTATAACTTCTTCCAGCTCAATGCCTTCGGACGTGACGGCAGTAAGCGGGCCAGTCTTCTCCGAGCCGTCGGCTAGCTTCAGAGCGAGGCTACGGCCAATGTGGCGCTGGTACTGGCGCGGGTCGGTGAGCGGCTGGTCGGCACCGGGCGAGGTTACCTCCAGTGAGTAGGCCGCTTCTTCGCTGTAAGCCTCTTCGAGGCCCCGGTTGAGGCGGCGCGTCACTTGGGCGCACTCCTGAATACCGAGGCCATTGGGACCGTCGAGGGTAACGGTAATCTTGGGCATCACCGAGTCGGAAACGGTGAGGTCGACTACATACAACCCGCTGTCGCCGAGTGCGTCGGCTAGCAGCTGCTGAATGCGGTGGCGGTCAAATTGAGCCATAATAGGCGAGGGGTAGGACAAAAAAAGAGGGGACTGCGCGTCCCCTCTTTTCAGATTGAATACCAAATTCTGCTGTAAAGATACAACCTTTCGCAGTCGTTTACAAATGAGGTAAACCCGACGATGGGGCTATTCCTAGTATCCTAAAGCGGCATCATCGCCGCGCGGGTCGGCCCCGCCTTCCAGCTGTCCGTTGGGCAAGACACGGATAATATCCAGCCGGCCCCAAAAGTTGCGGGCCTTAGGATTGAACCCCTTGTCTTGCAGCGTTTTTTCAGTGGCGGGCGTGAGGGCGCCGGCTTCCACATCGAGCTGGTCGGGTAGCCACTGGTGGTGCAGGCGCGGGGCCGATACGGCCTGCTCGGCATTGGCGCCGTAGTCTACTACGCTCAGAATGGATTGCAACACGCTGGTAATGATGGTGCTGCCGCCGGGCGAGCCCGTCACCAGGGCTAGCTTGCCATTCTGGGTAAGGATGGTGGGCGTCATGCTGCTGAGCATGCGCTTGCCGGGCGCGATGGCATTGGCCGTGCCGCCCACGAGGCCGTAGGAGTTGGGCACCCCAGGCTTAGCGCTGAAGTCATCCATCTCATTATTAAGCAGAAAGCCGGCTCCGGCTACGATTACCTTGCTGCCGTAGGCTCCGTTGAGAGTGGTGGTGCAGCTCACGGCGTTGCCCTGGGCATCGACGATACTGTAGTGCGTAGTTTGGTCTGACTCGTAGTGCGGCAGGCCCGGACCGGCCGTAATCTGGCTGCTGGGCGTTGCCTGGCCATCGGGGCGAATAGTGCTGCTGCGCTGCTTATTGTAAGCTTTGGCTAGCAGCTGCGCCACCGGCACTCGGCCAAAATCAGGGTCGCCGAGGTAAGTGGCGCGGTCGGCGTAGGCCCGGCGCTCGGCTTCGGTGATGAGGGCCACGCTAGCAGGAGTATGGTAGCCAAGCTTGCCCAAGTCGCTGGGCTCTAGCATTTGCAGGATTTGCAATAGCGCCACGCCGCCACTGCTGGGCGGCGGCATCGTGAGCACATCGTAGCCCCGGTACTGGCCGCGCAGTGGGTCGCGCCACTTGGGCTGGTAGCCATCGAGGTCTTGCTGGGCCAAGTTGCCTTTAGTGGTAGCTAGCAGGAGAGTGGCTGTTTTGCCTTTATAGAAGCCGGCCCGTTCTTGGAACTGAATGCGCTCTAGAGTGGCAGCCAGTTCCGGCTGCTTTAGGGTGTCGCCGGGCTGCCAGGTAGTGGCACTGATCAAAGCGGGAAAGGTCTGGCTAGGAGCCAGCGTATCAGCGTCGGGGCTCCGACTGTTTTTGAGAAATGCCCGCCGGTTGTCGTTGAGGCCGGCGGCTTCCTTGGCGGTGAGGGCTACGCCCTGCCGGGCCAGCTTTACGGCTGGTGCTACCAGGCTGGACCAGGGCAGCTTGCCTAGCTTTTGGTGTAAGGCTACCATGCCGGCCACGGTGCCGGGCGTGCCGGCCGCTTTGGGCCCGACGGTGCTGAGGCCCGGCACCACGTTGCCGCTCGCGTCGAGGTACATATCGCGGCTGGCGGCGGCCGGGGCCGTTTCGCGAAAGTCGAGGGTGCCGGCCGCCCCGCCGTGGTCACGGTAGACAATAAAACCGCCCCCGCCGATATTGCCCGCCGATGGGTGCACCACGGCCAGCGCAAACTGCACGGCCACGGCGGCATCGTACGCGTTGCCGCCCTGCTGCATAATGTCGCGCCCCACGCGCGACGCCAATGGATGGGCTGATACCACCAGTGCATGGTGGGCCACCACTGGCGAAGTAGCCGGCGGCAGCTGGTCAATAAGCGAGCTGCGCGGAGCGGAGCGGGGCGCTGCCACCTGCCCCAGCGCGGGGCCCGCCAGCGTGGCTAGCAGCAGAGTAGTCGCCGAGAGTCGAAAAAGCGTGTGCATAAGGCGCAAAGTAGGCACAAGCGCCCATCTGCCCGCTAGTTACCTACCTTTGGGCTTCGCCTAAACTACTTGTTCTTATGGCTGCCGACACGCTGACTTCCCTCGCCCCTACGCTGAGTCTGACGCAGGAAGACTCCTGGCTGCAACCCTACGAACCCGTGCTACTGGCCCGCCAACAGCGGTTGGCCGACCGCCTGGCCGTCATCACCAAAGAACATGGCTCGCTGAGCAAATTTGCCACTGCCCACCAGCGGCTGGGGCTGCACTACGACCCGCGCCGCCGCGGCTACGTGGTGCGCGAGTGGGCGCCGGGCGCCGAGGCCGTGTACTTGGTAGGCGATTTCAACTTCTGGAACCGCGGCGCCGACCCATTGCAAAAAGACGAGGCTACCGGCGTGTGGGAAGCATTTTTGCCCGATACGGAGCAGGGCCGCCGGCTTGCCGCCGGCTCGCGCTACAAGCTGCACATCGTGGCCCACGGGCAGGGTAAAGACCGCCTGCCGGCCTACCTGCGCCGCGCGGTGCAAGACGAACAAACCAAGGATTATTCGGCCCAGCTTTGGGTGCCCGAAGCGCCATTTAAGTGGACGGACCAGACCTTTCGCATTGCGAGTGCTACGAAAGGCCAGCCGCTCATTTACGAGGCGCACGTGGGCATGGCTACCGAGGAAGAACGTGTGGGTAGCTACCGCGAATTTGCGGACCACGTGCTACCGCGCATTCAGGCTGATGGCTACAACTGCGTGCAGCTGATGGCCGTGCTTGAGCATCCATATTATGGCTCGTTTGGCTACCACGTGGCCAATTTCTTCGCCCCCAGCTCGCGTTTTGGCACGCCTGAAGACCTGAAATACCTGGTGAATGCGGCCCACCAGCGCGGCCTCGTGGTGCTGCTCGACCTGGTGCACTCGCACGCCGTGAAAAACGAGGCCGAGGGCCTGGCCGACTTCGACGGCTCGGGCAACCTGTATTTTCATAAGGGTGAGCGCGGCAACCATCCTGGTTGGGACAGCAAGCTCTTTGACTACGGCCGGCCCGAAGTGCAGCAATTCTTGCTCAGCAACTTGCGCTACTGGCTCGAAGAGTTTCACTTTGATGGCTTCCGCTTCGACGGCGTCACGTCGATGCTGTATCATCACCACGGTGAGGGCCACGCCTTTGGCGGCTACGATAGCTACTTCGGGCCCGACGCCGACGACGATGCGATTCTGTACCTCATGCTAGCCAGCACGCTGGTGCGCGAGCTCAAAAAAGCGGCCCTGCTCATTGCCGAGGACATGAGCGGCCTGCCCGGCCTGTGCCGTTCCATCGCCGATGGAGGCGTGGGCTTTGATTATCGCCTGGGAATGGGCCTGCCCGATTTCTGGATAAAAACCCTGAAGCACCAGCGCGATGAGGATTGGGACTTGGGGGAGCTGTGGCACCAACTGGTGAACCGCCGCCCGGGCGAAAAAACCGTGGCGTACGCCGAAAGCCACGACCAGGCGCTGGTAGGCGATAAGACGTTTGCCCAATGGCTTTTCGGAGATGCCATCTACCACCATATGCAGGTGAGCGACCCCGACGGGGGCGCCGTGCGGGCCCAAGCCTTGCACAAGCTCATCCGGCTCGTGACGCTGAGCGCGGGCGGCGAGGCGTACCTCAGCTTTATGGGCAACGAGTTTGGGCACCCCGAGTGGATTGACTTTCCGCGGGCCGGCAACGACTGGAGCTACCGCTACGCCCGCCGCCAGTGGAGCCTGGCCGATACTCCCGGCCTGCGCTTTGGCCAGCTGCTGGCCTTCGACCAAGCCATGCTCGGCTTGGCCCGCCAGCGGCAATTACTCCTGAAAGGCCCGGCCCAGCTGCTGAACATCGACTACGGCAACAAAATCCTGGCGTTTGAGCGGGCTGGCCTGGTATTCGTGTTCAGCTTCCACGTGAGCGAGAGCTTCTTCGACTATGGCATTCCGGTGCCGGCCGTGGGGCGCTACCGGCTGGTGCTCAGCTCCGACCAGCCCGAGTTTGGCGGCTTTGCGCGGCTCGACGAAACGATTATGTATGACACGCTCGGGGGGGGCGGCACCGCCGAAGCGCCCCGGCTACGCCTCTACGTACCCAGCCGCACGGCGCTGGTGCTAGCCAAAGCATAGCTTCCAAGCTGACCTTCCTTAATTGAAAATAAGTAAAAGCGCCAGGCTAGCCGGAGATTTTCTGGCTAGCCTGGCGCTCTAAGGGGGCGTTTAAATCTTGCTAAAAAATGTCTTTAAAACGTCATGCTGAGCTTGCCAAAGCATCTCTACCGCCTCGTCTGAGCTGTTCAACGACGCAGTAGGGATGCTTTGGCAAGCTTAGCATGAACTGTGTTTACGAAGCAAGTAAAAGATGAAAATTGGCGTCAAAATCCC
>CAZERY010000142.1:0-9137 GCA_964514915.1 uncultured Hymenobacter sp. | reverse complement strand
TCCAAGAATTTCTGCTAAATCTAAGAACTTAATTCCCTTAATTTAAGAACTTAACGGCTCTGCCCCCTGCGGCTGTGCGCGGATGAAATGTGGTCGTTCGTGCGCCGTAAAAAGGGCCAGCGCTGGCGCTGGTGGGTAGAAGACGCGGCCACGGGCCGGATACTGGCGTTTGTGTTCGGGCGGCGCACCCACGCCACGTTCCGCCGGCTGCTAGCGGTGTTAAACACCGCCGGCTGGCAGGTAGAACGCTGGTTTACGGATGCTTGGCAGGCCTACGAGGCCTGTTTACCGGCTGAGCAGCGCCAAGTGGGTAAGCCGGCGATGCAACGCCTGGAGCGTAAACATCTGACACTGCGCACTCGCCTCAAACGCTTGGCTCGCAAAACTATTGGCTTTTCTAAAAAGCAGTTCTTTCACGATGGGCTGATTACCTTATTCATATTCCATTTCTTCTTTTAACTATCTACGCGCTCAACACACGACCACCCTCTCCGGTCTTGGCCAAAGATGTAGCTTATGAGAAAACAGTGTGCTTGTTTAGGTAAGCAAGTGATGGAAGAAAATAAAAAAGCAGCTCAAAGACGGCTATTAAAAGTGCTGGCTATCAAGTGCAAACGTTTGCACTTAGTAAGTGAATGAACTCTCTCATTTTGGCTATGAAGCGCAAGAAATACGCTTTGCTTATTTACTTCAATGCGATGATTTATAGTAATTTACAGGTAAAATTGTAATAGGTAGTCAAATCTTTTTGCTGATGAGTAGTTTTGTGCCAGCAACTAAAAAAACTGCTGGTACGCTAGCAATCAAGACGAAAAATGGCGGGTGCGTAACGCTTGCTCAAGGTAACAACATCGCTAGTAAGTGAACCGTGATATAACCGATTTTTCCCTCGTGAAAAGGTGCTTTTTCTAGCCAGGGAAGAAATTATACTAGGGTAAAAAAGAGTGCTTCGCGGTCATGGAGCCATAATACTTGATTTTTTTGTAAAACAGTTATACTTTTACGGCACCAAGTCGCTGCTTGACTAGTACTACCCTACTTTTCATATCTTATTGTCTAGGTAAGGGCTAGGGTCAGCGCGGTACCGCATTCTTTGCTGTAGCGCCTGTCTATCTGCTCAAGTTGCATTGACACTAGTTTTGCTGGTGTCGATTTTTTTGCCAAATGATGCAATCGTTTGCATTAAAAGGCATTTATGTCTAGTTGTCTGCCTATTTTCATTTAATCCCACCCATATGAACAAGCTATTACCCCCAAACGGGCGACTGCTGATTCCCATGCTGGCGTGCTACTTGCCCTTAAGTGTGGCAGTAGCAGCGCCAATTGCAACTGCCAACGCGTGGCCAACGCGTAAGGTAGCCCGCCCTACTGCCGTTGTCACCGGTAAAGTCACTGATGATAAAGGTGAAGGCTTGCCTGGCGTAACGGTGCGCGTAAAGAATGGCACCCAGGGAACCGCCACCGATGTTAACGGCAATTTTTCGCTCGACGCCCCGGCCGGAGCTACGCTCATCATTTCGTCGGTAGGCTATACTACCAAGGAAGTGGCTGTCAATGACCAAACTACGCTAAACGTTAGCTTAGCTTCGGATACCCAGCAGCTTTCCGAGGCGGTGGTAGTCGGCTACCTTACTCAGGAGCGCCAAAACGTGACGGGCTCGGTGGCTACAGTGAGCGCGACCGAAGTGCACCGCGCCCCGGTGGCCTCGACGGCCGAGGCTATTCAGGGCCGCCTGCCGGGCGTGCAAGTAGTCAATTCCGGCGCGCCGGGCCAAACTCCGGTGGTCAACATTCGGGGCTTGGGTACATTGGGAGGCGCCAGCAGCAATCCGCTCTACGTAGTGGATGGCCTGTGGATTGAGCCGACCAGCAGTGCCGGCCGCGATGTGAACCCTGCCGATATTGAGTCGGTACAGGTACTCAAAGATGCGGCGGCATTAGCTCCCTACGGGGTATCGGGGGCCAACGGAGTTATTGTTATCACGACCAAAAAGGGCAAATCGGGCATACCTGCCATCAGCTTCAGCGCTAGCGGCGGTATTCAGAACCTGGTACGGCGTCGCGACTTAGCCGGTGCTGCGGAGTGGGCAACCATCAATAACCAGGCCCACGACAACGCAGGTTTGCCGCGCCTGCCCTATGCTGCCAACCTGCCCGCCGGCATCGACACCGACTGGCAAAAGGAGTTTTTCAAACAGGGATCCATTCAGGATTATAACCTGGGCTTTTCGGGTGGTGGCCCCAACTCAAACTTCAACATCTCGGGCGGCTACTTCAAGCAGGATGGCACGGTCATCGGCCCCAAGTTTGAGCGTTTCACGGTGCGGGTAAACTCAGGCTTTAACCGCGGCCGCCTGCGAGTAGGCGAAAACATCCAGCTAGTACACGCCAGCCAGACGAATCTCAATTCGAATCTTAACGTGTCGCCTTTTATGGACGTTTTGCGGATGCTACCGGTCATTCCGGTGTACGATTCTACGGTACCCGGCGGCTTTGGTATAGGCAACGATAACGCCGTTACTTATGGCACAAACCCCGTTGCCGAGCAGCGACTGCTGAATAATATTAGTACCAATAACCGCGTGCTTGGCAACGTCTTTGGGGAAGTACAGATCTTCGACTTCCTGCGTTACCGCCTCAATTTGGGCCTAGAATATCACGGTTTCCACGACCAGCTACAACGCAAGTATGGGTTCTGGCGCTACAAGGACGCGACAACCCCCTCTAATTACAGCGACGCCCAGGGCAACGAACTATTTGGCCAGGCCGAGAATACGCTGACGTTCGACAAGAGCTTTGGCGACCATAACCTGACGGCGGTGGCGGGCTACAGCCGGCAGCAGCGTAGGCAAGAGTATACCCGGGGCATAAACTTTGGCTACGGTACCGGGCCGGTTTATTACTGGGCCCTTGATGCGGGCAACCAAACGCCACAAGTCAGCGGTTCGAATTATACCCAGACGCTGGAGTCGGTCTTTGGGCAGATTACGTATGACTACGACCGGCGCTTCCTAGTGACGGGTGCATTTCGCCGCGACGGCTCGTCGCGACTTGATTTAGCTCGGCAGTGGGGCAACTTCGGCGCCGGCTCGGTAGGCTGGCGTATCTCGAAGGAAAAGTTTATGGAGAACGTAACGGCTATTAGCGACCTGAAGCTGCGTGCCAGCTACGGCGCTCTTGGCAATCAGTACCTAACGGGCCCTTACGGTGGCTCGTACCTCTATCAGTCGGTTCTTAATCAGAATGCTAACTATGTGCTTGGCACGGGCCAGGTCATTCAGAATGGGGCTATCCAGACATTACTGCCCAGTAATGTTACCTGGGAAACTCGTAAAACCCAGAATTACGGCTTTGACCTAGCCCTGTTGGAAAACCGCTTCAGTCTGTCGGCTGACTACTACATTTCTCGGACTGGCAACCTGTTGACCCAGACTACCTTACCGTTAGTAGTTGCTAATGCGGGGGATTTGCCTTACCAAAATATTGGCTTGGCTGAAAATCGTGGATTTGAGTTTAAAGTTGGCTACGCCGACGACCGCAACCCCTTCAAATACGGGGTAACTGCCAACCTGACTACGCTCAAAAACAAAGTGCTTTCGCTGAACACCGGTACAGCGGAAAATACTGCGGCCAATTATATCCTTAGTGGCGGTAACGACATTACCCGCACGGAAGCTGGCTACGAGGTAGGCTCGTTCTATCTTTACCAGTTTGATGGTATCTACCAGACGGGCGACGCTAACATTCCAGCGGGCCTAGCCGCTGGCGACGTGCGCTATAAGGACACGAACGGCGATGGCCAGATTAACGACGCTGACCGCGTGCACGTGGGCCGGGTGTTCCCCAAGATTCAATATGGCTTGAACCTGACGGCCAGCTACGGCGGCTTCGACCTGGCAGCCTTCTTCCAAGGCGTGCAGGGTAATACGATCTTCAATGAAGGCAAGTACTGGCTGGAACGTACCGACGATAACACCAATTATGAAGCCGGCTTCAGTCCCTGGACACCCACTAATCCTTCGACTACCACGCCGCGGGCTATCATCGCGGGCGGTACCCAAAACGCGGCTGCATCTACTTACAACGGCAGGTATAATTCAACTCGCTGGCTGGAAGATGGCTCGTATCTGCGCCTGAAAAACGTGCAACTCGGCTACTCGCTACCTAAGGCGCTGCTCGACCGCTCGAAGTACATCGCTTCGCTGCGGGTGTTCCTGACGGGCCAGAACGTATTTACCGTAACTAAGTATACCGGCTATGACCCCGAGACAGTTGGTACGGGCACGTTGACGCGGGGCGTTGACGCAGGCTCGTATCCCAACCTGCGCTCGTTCACCTTGGGCCTGCAAGCTGGTTTCTAACGCTTTATTCCCACCTAAATCTATATGAAATCTTCTATTTTAACCCGGCTGGGGCTGGCTAGCACGCTGCTGCTAGGTGCCACGGCCTGTGAGAAAAACGCACTCGACCAAGTCAATCCTAACCAACCCTTGGTGGAATTGTCATGGCAGACCAGCGACGACGCGGTGAAGGGTTCTACCGCCTGCTACGCCGGCTTGCAGGGTGTAGGTATGTACCGTCGTTGGCTCAATTTTGCCTTCGACATTCGCGATGATATTGGCTTCAGCCAAAGCCCCTGGGGCGAGCTGCGCAATTTTACGCAGTTCGTGCAAACGAACTACAATTTCGAGGTGCCATACAACATTTGGCGCGACCACTACCGCACTATTTTCCGGTGTAACCAAGTGCTCGACCGGGTGCCTACCATCCAGGGGATGGATGCGACGTTGCAAAAGCGCGTGCTGGCTGAAGCCCGGTTTTTGCGGGCGCTCTGCTACTTCAATATGGTTTCGCTGTACGGCAATGTGCCGCTAGCCCTGACTTACTCCACCGACCTGAATCCGACCGTGCCGCAGGGCACCGAGGCCCAGGTATGGGCGCAAGTTATCAGTGACTTGCAGGCCGCCCAAGTAGACTTGCCGGTGTCCTACGCGTCGGCCAACGTGGGGCGGGCTACCAAGGGCGCGGCTACCGCACTGCTTGGCAGGGCCTACATGCAGAATCATCGCTGGGCCGATGCTCAGGCGCAGTTCACGCAGGTTATCAACTCCGGTACGTATAAGCTGACTACGGTGTACACCGACAACTTCCGTCAAACATCGGAGAACAACTCAGAGTCAATCTTTGAGGTGCAATTCTCGGATGTGACGCAGGGCGGTAACGACTCGGGCGATGGCCCTAGCTCATCCTCCTCGCAAGGTGCTCAGCGCTCACAGTTTTTTGGGGTGCCGGGATACGGCTACAACGACGGCGAGGTACGGCCCTGGATTGTAAACGAGTTTTTGAAAGAAGGAACTACTACCGGCCAGCGCGACCCGCGCTTAGCGGCTACGGTCTTCTACAATCGTTTCGACCGGACTCAGTTTCCGACTGCACTGCCAGTCGATGCCGATACGCTGGCCTACGGCGTGGGCTTTCTAACGCGCTACAAGTCGAACCCTACCAACCTGGCCCGCGTGTACTGGCGCAAGTACCAGACCGATTACTATCGCACGTTTGAAAACTTCGACTCGCCCATCAACCAGCGCATTATCCGGTATTCCGACGTGCTGCTGATGCAAGCCGAAGCGCTGAATGAGCAAGGCCAGACGGCCGCCGCTATTCCGCTTATCAACCAGGTGCGCGAACGGGTTGGGCTGGCTGATTTAACGGTAGCAGCTTTCACACAAACCACTTTGCGCGCCCAAATTATGCACGAGCGGGCTACTGAGCTAGCTGGTGAGGAAGTGCGCTGGTTTGACTTGCAACGCTGGGGTCTGCTCGACACTCAAGCGGGTGTGAATTCCATTATTCCCCGTGATGCGGACTTCAGCAACTTCGTGGTGGGCAAATCGCGTCTGTTGCCATTAATTCAGACCGATGTTGACCTGCTGAAATTGACGCAAAACCCGGGCTATTAAGTCCTCAATACTAACCTGAGCAAAGAACCGCTGGCACCCCGCCGGCGGTTCTCTTTTTAGGAGAGGTCGGTCAACGGCGGGACATGCCGTCAGCCTCACTCTAGGGAACGGCTGGCTTAAAAATTTGCTTGCGCAGCTACGTACTTTCTTTTCCCATTCTCATGGCTTTTTCCTTTTTCCACCCAGCACGGTTGTTTGCCCCGCTGCTCCTGCTGGGGCTGCTATCATGCAGTAAAGATTCGGGCAGTAGTGGAGGCACGACGCCCACACCTACGCCCACGCCAGCCCCGGCGGCTACCACTTTTACTAACCCACTATTACCCTCGGGCCCTGACCCGTGGGTGGCGCAGAAGGATGGCTTTTACTACTTCATGGCTACCACCGGCAACAACGTTACCATCCGCAAAACAGCTAAAATGTCGGAGCTGGGTTCGGCCGTTTCGTATATCGTGTGGACACCACCGGCCAATAGCAGCAACTCCAACAACATCTGGGCCCCCGAGCTGCACTACCTCGATGGCAAGTGGTACATCTACTACACCGCCGGCCCCAGCAACCAAAGCTGCTGCGGCGGCCAGCGCTCGTGGGTGCTCGAAAACGCCAGCGCTGACCCCACCACCAGCACCTGGACGGATAAGGGAAATATCGCCGTTCCCACCCAGGATTTCTGGTCGATTGATATGACGGTGCTAGACCTAAACGGCAAGCGCTACGCGCTGTGGTCGGGGCAGGAAGCCAATTCGGACCAGCAGAATATCTATATCGCGGCCATGAGCAACCCCTGGACGCTCACTGGCCCGCGCACGATGCTCAGCAAGCCCGAGCTGAGCTGGGAGCTGAACGGTAGCCCCAAGGTGAACGAAGGCCCTGAGATATTGCAGCACAACGGCAAAACGTTTCTTATCTACTCGGCCAGCCATTGCAGCACCGATGACTACGCCCTAGGGCAGCTCACGCTCACGGGCACCGACCCGCTGGTGGCGAGCGCCTGGACCAAGTCGCCAACGCCGGTGTTCGTGAAAAACCCGGCCAACCATGCGTACGGCCCCGGCCACAACGGTTTCTTCATCTCGAAGGATGGCAGCCAGGACTGGCTGGTTTACCACGCCAACAGCAACGCCGGGGAGGGCTGTGGCAACCCGCGCAACCCGCGCATGCAGCAGTTCACCTGGAACGCCGATGGCTCGCCCAACTTCGGTACGCCAGTGGCAATCAATACGGCCCTGGCCCGGCCTAGCGGCGAATAGGCCGGCCCTGGTCAGACTATCAGCTTTTACATTCACGGCCTACCTTGCGTAGGCCGTTTTTTGTTTTCTTATCTATGTTGAACAAATTTTTTTGCTACCCGCTGGCTCTGCTGGGGCTGCTAAGTACCGCACCGCTGGGGGCCAGTGCCCAAGTCAAAAAGCAGGCTAAGCCCTCTGTAGGCGCGGCCGCTGCACCAATTGCCATCACCAACCCGGTGCTGGCCGGCGATTACCCCGACCCATCCATTACCAAGGTGGGCAACACCTACTGGGCCACGGCTACCTCGTCGAACTGGGGCCCGACGTTTCCATTGCTCAAATCCACCGACTTGCAGCACTGGGATTTAGTGGGGCACGTCTTTCCGGGTGAGCGCCCGGCCTGGGCCGACTACTACTTTTGGGCGCCCGAAATCAACCACGATGAAAACGGCAAAACCTACGTCTTCTACACGGCCCACCAGCGCGGCGGCAACCTGGCCGTGGGCGTGGCCAGCGCCGACCGCCCCGAGGGCCCGTACCGCGACCACGGCCCGCTAGTGGGCCAGCCCGACGGCTCGATCGATGGCTTTCCGATGCACGATGAGAAGGGCCAGCCCTACCTCATTTGGAAAGAAGATGGCAATAGCGTGCAGAAGCCCACGCCCATCTGGGCCCAACGCCTCAATGCCGATCGGACGGCCCTGGTAGGGGAGAAGACTGAGCTGTTTCGCAACACGGCCGCCTGGGAGGGCAACCTCGTGGAAGGCCCCAGCGTGGTGCGCCATGATGGGTATTTTTATCTATTTTATGCCGCCAATGGCTGCTGTGGGGCGGGCTGCACCTACGCCACCGGCGTAGCGCGGGCCAAAAACCTGCTCGGCCCCTGGGAGAAGTATGACCGCAACCCCATTCTCACCAAAAACGATACCTGGACTTGCCCCGGCCACGGCACGGCCATTGAGCGCAACGGCCACTGGTATCTGCTGCACCACGCCTACCAGACGGGTAGCTTCCAGAACGTGGGCCGCCAGGGGGTGCTCAGCGAGTTTATTTGGACCAAGGCCGGTTGGCCCGAGTTTCTGGCTGGCCACGGCACGCCCACGGCTGCTACACCGGTGCCCGCCGCGCTGGCCGATGAGTTTGCCAGCGCTACGCTAGCCCCTAGCTGGGAGTGGCCCGTGGAAGACAAGCCGCAGTTTGCCCTGCGCGACGGGCAGTTGCAGCTCACGGCGCGGCCCGACAAGGGCGGCGCGGCGCTGGGCCGGCCCACGCTGGCCGCCAACTACACCGCTACCACCACGCTGCTTAACCCGGCTAGTCTGCCGGCCGGCACCACCGCCGGCCTGGCCGCCCTCGGCGACCCCAACAATATGCTGAGCGTACTGGCCGGCGGCGGCAAGCTGCAAGTGCAGGAGCGCCGCGATGGTAAAATCCGCACGCTGGCCGAGGCAGCCCTACCGGCGGGCGCGCCCGCCGTGCACCTGCGCGTGCAAGACCAGGGTGGTAGCCACTACCGCTTTGCCTACAGCCCCGACGGCCGCACCTGGACCGAACTGCTCCCCGCCGGCGAAACCGCCGATGGCCAGTTTCTCCCGCCCTGGGATCGGGGCGTGCGCGTGGGCGTAGTGGCCCAAGGGCCCGCTACGGCTACGGCTACTTTCGAGCGGTTTGAGCTAGATAACCAGTGAGTTATTGCAAAAAGCGCGTTGCTCGCTAGCCGGGCAGCGCGACGAGGTGCTAGCACGAAGGAATTGCGTTTAGCCCGATATGTTACTAGCGTCGATTAACTAACTGATGTTACGCAGCACCTGAACCAGTTTGCTGGAAACAGGCTTTTTCTGCTCTCCTGGAGGTCATTTCCAGCAAGCTGACGTGGGTCGTGCGTAACAGCAGTAACTAAGTAGTCAGACAAAAGTAACCGTATATTCAGTGCCAATGTGCTTGACGATGT
>CAZERY010000141.1:0-9163 GCA_964514915.1 uncultured Hymenobacter sp. | reverse complement strand
CGATGGCAGCCACATCCGTACCCCAGCCGCTGTTGCCGATAGCAGCCACATCCGTGCCCCAGCCGCTGTTGCCGATGGCAGCCACATCCGTGCCCCAGCCGCTGTTGCCGATGGCAGAAGAAGGTGTGTTATTGAAGCTAGCGAGTTGGAAAAGAGCGAGAGTGAGGAAAGTAAACATGATGAGGGAGAGATGTTGTGGTGAATTGTTGATACAAAGCTCCGCTAACTTTTTACCCTACAAAAGGACATAGAACAGGCAAATGTGACAAGGAATATTTCGAGAATAATTAGATTTTTTTAATGTGTCTGCAAATCAATCAAGACCATAAATGCAAGGAGCACTGTCCAGCTTTTGCGAAAAAAAAGCTGTTTGTGACATCGCATCGTATGAAATCGTATATAATACCCCAAGATGCAAAATTCTAGAAGTACTCAGTTAATGACAAGGACACTTTGCGTATTTTTGAATTGCCTGTTTTTGCGTTCGTAAAACTTGAGAATCTCACTCTAGATGCTATTAAGGCATTTTTCACATGAAGGAAATTGCGAATTTGGCGCGAATTGTGACATTACGCCGGTCCAATCAGCGCCCTTTGCTGGACTTAGACGCGTCTAATCTAGGAAAAGAGGAACGATTGATGAAAGAAATCGTAGCTAGGCCAGAACTAACTGCTATCCAGCTCACTAAGATACTTTACGGGACTAATTCGGCTAATAACCAAGCTGCTTTGCGCCAGTTAAGAGCGCGGGTACAGGATAAGCTACTTAATCACCTATACTTTTTAGACCATTCTGACCCCCGGCTGCGAATATCGCGGCGCTACGAGGTAGAGTGTCTAAGCTTATTGCATAAGGTTACTATTCTATACTTAGAAGGAGACTATGCGTTGAGCGAGCGCTTATTACGGCGCTGTATGCGCCTTGCCCTAGAGAGTGAATTTATTAATTATGCTGAACAAGCTGCTCGGCACCTATTAAATATATACGCTGAACAACAGCAGCGTAGCAAGTATGAAGCTATTACCAAGCAGCTTAAGGAGTTGCGTAAGCTATTAGCCTACGAGCAGGAAGCCGAACAAATATCGGCTGAGGTGCGCATGGGTATGGTAAGTGCCGTGACTAAGCGGCGAGCAGTTGTGCTGAAAATACCGGCTTTTCTGGCTAGATTGGAAGAGTTGCATCAGCAGGCCAATACTTTTGGGACCTTTGTTGCTCTCTACCGAACGCGGCTTACCAGCGCCGAGCTGAGCGGGCAATACGATAAGATTATTCGCGATACTGCACTGGCTAGCAAGCAATTGCAGGAAGGTAAGCTCAATGAGCGTCGTTTCGACCAGCGGCTAAATCAGTTTATGAGCGTGTATGCCCACTTGCGGGGCCGGCAGCCCGCCGCGGGCCTCAAACTGGCTCAGGAATTTGCGCAGGATATGCACCCAACTTCCAGCAACTGGTTTTTCTTTTACGAGCACTATTTGCTGCTGGCCCTGCACGCTGGCGAGTACGAGCAAGCCTTGCGGCTACTGCACGTAGTGCAAAAAAACCCATCATTTGCCAAGCAGCGACCGGCGGCCCTCGAGCGGTGGGAATTGCTGGAAGCGTATACCGAATTTGTGCAGCCCCAGGAAGAGCTGCCGCCACGCCGCCGCAGCCAGCTAGCCGTGCTGGCGGCCCTTACCGTGCCGGAGCATAGCCGCGATAAGCGTGGCCACAACGTGGCTATTTTGGTGTTTCAGCTGCTGCATTTCTTGCGGCAGCGACAGCTAGAGCCCGTACTAGCGCGCCTAGAGCGCCTGCGCAAGTATCAGCAGCGCCACCTGCGCGATACCGCGACCTTGCGTAGCCGCACGTTTTTGCGGCTAATGCTTTTAATGCCCGAGGCGGAATTTGACCCGGTTGCGCTAGCTGTGAAAGGGAAAGTACTGCTGGCCATCCTGTGCCAGGCGCCACTAGTAGGAGAGGCTGATGCCGAAATCGAACTCATTCCTTACGAATCCCTCTGGGAGCTAACGCTGGGTATTCTGCGCCAGGGTACGCCACAATAGCCTAGTGGTGAAGATGGTAAGGGTAGTGCATCGCCAGTATTCTGGCCAAGCTCTAGCGCCACTGACAGGCATGAGGTAGGCCGTAGAGCGCCGGCTAGCGAGATTGCTACGCGCTAAAAGGCTTACTTGGTAGCTAGAGTTGCTCCAAGTCAAGTGGCTGGGCACCTGGCTATTTGAGAGTTTGCTGCATGAAAAAGGCTGGACGAATTTCGCCCAGCCTTTAAATAGTAGCGCGCGGCTCGTCGTTTAGTTTAGCACCACGCGGCGAGCGGCGGCCGTGCCGGTAGCTGGTGTATACAGCAAGTTGTAGAGGCCCGTAGCGACGGGCAGGGCCACGGTACGCTGGAGTGCCGTGCCGGTCTGCTGCACTTGCTCTTGCCACACGGTGCGGCCTAAGTTGTCGATGAGGCGTAGGCTCACCGTACCGCTGTAGGCTGGTAGGCTGATGTTGAGATTGGTGCCGCTAGGTACCGGATTGGGCCACACGTCGAGGCCAACGGTGGCGGCTGCCGAGGTAAGGGCCAACAGATTGTTGCCAACCAGCACATTGTCGAGGTACAGCGAGTTGCCGTGGCCGTTGCGCCCCACAAACCGGATAACGATGCGCTGGCCAGTATAAGCCGAAAGGTCGATCCGCTCTTGTCGCCAATCGGCGCTCGATTTGGGGATAAATAAGTCGGAGCGGCCGGTGGCTGTGGGCAGCCCGCCATTGGCCCCTTTGGCGTAGGGCGTGCCCAAGGTAGCGCCCGAGCAGGCATCGGCTATTACCACCGAAAGCGAGTCCTGGAAGGTAGTACTAGCGCTAGCTCCAAAGGGTGCGTAGGCTAAGTCGAAGAGGAGCGTTGGGCTGCTAATGCCCGTCAGGTTAAGGGCTGGCGTGTACACGGCATCGTGCTCGCCGACGTTAGTATCGAAGAAAAACGGGGTCCGCAGCACGCGGCTGCGCGCTCCCGAGCGGCTAATGGTCGTGTCGCGGACCACCCAAGCGTATTTACCATCCGGGTTGATGACGGACCAGCCAGTCGGGATGGTCAGCGCGCCATCAAACGTTTCGGCAAAAGGCACTGCGCGGCCATTGGTGACTTCAATCGGAATAGTAGAAGTGACGGAACCATAGTCGTTGCGCACGGTGAGCGTGGCGGTGTAAGTGCCAGCTGTGGCGTAGGTTACTGCACCTGGGTTCTGGGTGCTGGCGCTAGCCGGCGCGCCGCCGGGAAAGCTCCAGGCAAAGGTGCTGGGGCAGTACGCGGCCGTGCTGCTAAACGAGGTGCTGCTGCCAGGGCAGAGGCTGGTGCGCGTGGCGCTGGCCGTAATCTGCGGGGCACGGCCGTATACAAACACCACGCCCGTATCGACGCGGGTAGCCTGCGAGCCGGCGGCGTTCGTTACGGTGAGCGTCACGCCGTAGTGGCCGGCGCTCGCATACGTCACCGACGGGTTGCGCTGGGTAGAGCTGGCCGGGTTGCCTCCCGGAAAGCTCCAGGCCCAGGCTGTCGGCTTCAGGGCCGAAGTATCTGTAAAGGCTACTACCAAGCCAGGACAGCCCATAGGAGGCGTGGCCTTGTAGAGCGGCACGGGCGCCGGATTGAGCGCGGTGAGGGAGATGTCGTCGAATAAGCGCCCTTGCTGCGCCGCGCCCGTGGCCGATGCCGTAGCGCCACCGTACTGCTGAAACTTCAGGCGCACATTATTGCCCAGCGTGAGGCCGTTGGTAGCCGCCGCTTGGGTCAGGCTCACCGACTTGGTTTGGTAAGTAGTAGTCGCATTGGTGCCCGTCAGGTCGTACACGCGGTACCAGGTGGTGCCGCCGTCTACACTCATCGCGATGCCATCGCCGTTATAAGAGCCCGTGAAGCTGGGCGGCAGTGCCTCGTCGGTTTCGCCCGCAAACTTGCGTTCCCGGAAGTTGAGCTGCAAGCTGCTGGCATTCACGCCGGTCAGGTACCAGGTAGCTTCGTTTAGGCTTTGGATGGCTCCGGGACCGGTGTAGACAATGGGCGAATCAAATACAAGGTGATAATTCCCCGAGGCCGGCCCGTCGGTGGTGCGCACCTGCACGCGGCCCGCGCGGGTGCTGTTGATGCTCCAACTCGTGGGCAGCGCCCCCTTTTCCAGGTCTTCAATGGCCGGCGGCGCGATAGCTACGGCCGGCCCATAAATCGCCGTGAAGGCATCGACCAGCCCGGGCCCGGTCAGGTTATCGACGCCGGCCGGGGCAATATCGCGGGCGGTTGAAGTCAGCCGGGCGTACACCTGAGCCGGCGTCAGGCTAGGCTCTGATTGGCGGAGCAGGGCTGCCACAGCCGCCGCTTGCGGGGCGGCGGCTGAGGTGCCAAAAAAATGCTTGTTGCCATCAGACCCAAACGTTTCCCCAAAAAAAGTCGTGCTTGTGCCATCGGCCGAAGCCAGGTCGGGCTTAAAGCGCGTGGTGGGCGTGCTGAGGGCCACGCCCGTGCTGCTAAACAAATACGTGAGCGTGCCGCCCTTCGAGGTAAAATACTCGGGCACCCGCTGGTCGGCGTAGCGCACGGCGGCCACGGCAAACGTGCTCGCCGCCGCCGCGTGCCCCGAAATAGTGCTGCTGCTGGTAAGCCACTCGCTGGGGCCTACTGCCGCATCACCCTCGTTGATGTACTTGAGGCGCGTAGGATTAGCCGTGTTTGCCCGGCGCACGATCACGAAGTCAAAAGTAGTGGTGCCCGTAGCCGCGGTGTTCGTGAAGTCAAAGATCTCAATGGGCGTCTGGTAGTAGATATTATTGATGTTGGACGACGCCACGGTATCGGTGGTAGCTACCCCGTTTTTCACCGCGATCAGGTACATGTCGAGGTCAGTTTTTACCCCAGCGCGCGTGTAGAAAGGGTCCGACCATTGCAGCACGGGGTAAAAATCCTCGTTGGCCGCCAGCGTGATGCGCTGGGTAGCATCGGTGGTGGCGTTGGAATTGTCAAAATTCAATCGGTAGGCCGACTTCGTATTGATGGTTGACCGGGTAAACACCGGCGCGGTGTTCTCGTAGCTTTGGTCGGCCTGGTTGCCGGCCGCCGAGAAGTACACGGCATTGCGGCTAGCCACTACCTGGTTGACGGCCTGCGCGACAGGTCCATCCTGAAACATGGGCTCGGTGAAGTACGCAATGTCATCGGTCAGTACGTTGCAGTTGCCTTTCGCAGGGTCGGCCAAGTTGAGAATCTGCTGCGCAAAATCGGCCTCCCCAAAATTCACGCTGCTAAATGCCAGGGGAGAGCCCGGCGCCAGGTCGTGCACCAGCTCCAGCATAGCGCGGCCCTCGTCGGTGCCTTCGTCTTCATCGGAGAGGTCTTGCAGCACTTGCACAGTGGCGGGCAGGTCGCCGCTAGCCACACCGGCGGCCGCACCTTGCAGCGAGTTGTACGAGTCACTCATCACCCCAATGCGCACGCCCGTGCCATCGAGCAGCTTAGGATGGGTGGCGCGCGCCCGGGCCGCTTCCAGCACGTAGTCGCCCTCGCTGGTTACCGAGCCCGCGTGCACGCGGGGCCGCACCGACGGCAGCACGCCCAGCAAGCCCTGCGTGGCCAAGGCCCCTACGCCCGCCGAGCCAGCGGCGAGTTGGCTCACGGGCAGCATACCCTCTACAAAATGCAGGTCGGGGCGCGAGGCGATCACCACAAAGCCGCGGCTGGTGAGGCTCGGCAGTAGGGCATTCACATCGTCGGCCGTAATGCGCACCAGCACCGACGAGGCCGTGCGGCTGAGCCGCAAGTTGGGGAAAGCTGCCCGTAGGCTGTCCTTATTCGTGGCTGGGCTATTCGTGTGCTTGTACAAGCGCTGAAGTGGGCCACCAATGCGCGAATTGCGGTCGGTTGGCTCAGCCTCGATAGCAGCGGCCCGCGCACTGATGGGCTTGGGGCGGCCAGCCGTGGGCCGGGGCAAGGGCGCGCCCAGCGCCGCGGGCTTCGATTGAGCGAAGGCTACCTGCCCAGCGCCAGCCCAAGTGGCTAAGCCTAGCGCCATTACCCGAAAAGCTATCTGTGTAAAACGACGCATTGGCAGAGGACGGTAAAAAATGAATACTTCATGTTTAACTCACTATCAAACAATAACCTGGGTAGGTATCTCACCAGGTAGAAATAAAATTTGAATTTAAGCCCCGAACGGCCAAAAGCCTAGTCTAGTAGACTAATGGAACTGCTAAATAGATTAATGGCTGCTAACGCTAGCCAGAAGCTCAACGCAGAAACCGGTCCGGTAATAGTTTTTTAGCTGCCTACCCAAAACTCCCCAGTTCATCCTTGCTACCAGTTTTATCTTCACGCTTGTTCCGGGTTTGAGCAAACTTTTTGCAACGGTTTTTGCTTGGGTAAGCTAGTCTCGCTACCCAGTATTTATTGCGTAGTTGCTACCCAACTTATTTTTAGTACTTAGCTTAAAAATTTTACATGGCTGTTTATCCCGAATACATGGTTGCGCCCATTCGCCAAGACTTGGTAGAGGCGGGCTTTGAACAACTAATGTCGCCGCAGGAGGTGGACGCGGCACTGGCTCCCAACGAAGGCACCGTACTGGTAGCCGTGAACTCGGTATGCGGCTGCGCGGCCGGCAAGGCCCGCCCGGCCCTTAAGCTAGCCCTGGCCAGCGCCGATAAAAAGCCGACCAAGCTCGTGACCGTTTTTGCGGGCATGGAAACCGACGCCGTGGCCAAGATGCGCGAGCACATGCTGCCCTACCCGCCCTCATCGCCCTGCATCGGCTTGTTTAAGGATGGCGAGCTCGTGCACATGATTGAGCGCTACCACATCGAAGGCTCTGACATGATGCGCATTGTGAATAATCTACAAGGCGCTTTTGAAGAATACTGCTAGCCCGCGGGTTGGAGGTAACGAGCTAGGACGGCCCCACCTGGGGCCGTCTTTTTTTGTTGGCCCTGAGCCGGCAGCGGGCCAGGACGCTAGCCCGCTGCCGGCTCAGGGCCTTTATCGGGGCTACGGACTAGCTTTGCTTTCCTCCTCCCATCCTTTGCTCCTCACAACGCATGAAAAACCGGTTTCTACTGGTGCTTGGCCCCGCATTCCTGGCTACTACTACTGCCCTGGCGGCCCCGCCCGTGCCGCCCGGCTGGGTAGCGCTGCTCGATAAAAACCTGAGCAAGTGGCAGACTTATGAGAGCCACCGCCACGTGCCCGGCGATAAAGGCCTGCCGCCCACCAATGCCCAGGGCGTGGCGCTACCGCCCATTGGCTACGGCAAAAACGAAGCAAACGTGTTCACCGTCCAAATGCAAAATGGCGAGCCCGTGCTACGCATCAGCGGCGAAATCTACGGCTGCGTATTCACCAAGCAGGATTTTGACAACTACGACCTGAGGCTGAAAGTGAAATGGGGCACCAAGAAGTGGCTGCCTCGCCTCGACGAGCCCCGCGACAGCGGCATTCTCTACAACAGCCAGGGCGAGTGCGGAGTAGACTACTGGCACAGCTGGATGCTGGGGCAGGAGTTTCAGGTGTCGGAGTACGCCAAAGGCAACGCCATGGGCGACTATTGGTGCATTGCCAATGCCACCGCCGACATTCCGGCGGCTTACAACGCTACCCGCGACACGTTGCGCTACCACCCCGGCGCCGCCCTCGTCACGATGGGCAATGGCAAAACGGGTTTTTGCCAGGCGGCGACCAACTACGAGTCGCCGGCCGGCGAGTGGACCGAGCTGGAGCTACTCAACGTCAATGGCCAAAGCGTGCACCTCGTCAACGGCCACGTAGTGCTGGCCGCCCGCAACTCGGGCTACGTCACCAATGGCCAGCGGCAGCCGCTCACGCACGGCAAAATCCAGCTGCAAAGCGAGGCCGCCGAAGTATTTTACAAAGACATCATGATAAAGCCCTTAGCCGCTATGCCAGCAGAGTACGCGCAGTACTTCAAGTAAGCTGCTGGCGTACAGCAAAAAGGCCGGCCTCGAGTGGGAGCCGGCCTTTTTGGTTAGCTAACGTAGAGGAGGACTTAGTTCGCTACCTCGCTCAAGAATTTGATGCGCATGAGCCGTACTTCTTCCTCGCTAAAGTCATCGGGGCCCAACTCATTCATCGCCAGCGCAATATTGTCGGAAGTAGCCGTCATGAAGTAGTCGTAAATCTCGTCCTGCTTGTCCTCATCCACTACCTCCTGAATGTAGTAATCGAGGTTGAGGCGCGTGCCGGAGTAGCAGATGTGCTCGATTTCTTCCACCAAATCGGCCATCGTGACGCCTTGGCTGCGGGCAATGCCGGCCAGGTCCATCTTCTTGTCAATCTGCTGGATAATGTAAATCTTGAGCTTCGAGCGGTTGACGGTCGATTTGATAACCACGTCGGCAGCCGTCTCGATATCGTTGTCTTCCACGTACTTCTTGATGGCTGCTGCGAAGGGCGCCCCAAATTTCTGGGCTTTGCCCTGGCCCACGCCCGAGATGTGCGTCAGCTCGTGCAGCGTCTGCGGAAAGGTAGTAGCCATTTCCTTCAGGCTCGGGTCTTGGAAGAGCACGTAGGGCGGCAGGTTTTTTTGCTTGGCGTACTGCTTGCGGAGCTCCTTGAGCTGCCCAAATAGCGCCTCGTCGTGGCCGGCCGCCTGCTGCACCTTCTCTTCGTCTTCTTCCTCCTGCTTCTCAGCCTCGAAGTCGTGGTCTTTGGTGAGCGTGATGGGGCGCGGGCGCTCGATAAAAGCGATGCCCAGCTCAGTAATATGCACCAGGCCGATCGAATCGATATCCTTGGATAGCAGTCCGTTGAGCAAGCACTGGCGCAGCACCGACTGCCACAGCTGCATATCGCCGCTCAGCGCCTTGCCCTGGCCGTACACCGGTAGGCCATTGTGGCCGTAGCTCTCAATGTGCGGGTTGTTGAGGCCCAGTAGCACCTGCGCCACGTGGTCGAGGCCAAAGCGCGCCTCGGTTTGCACGACGGCCCGCAGGGCGAGCCCCACGTGGGCGGTGCCGTCAAATTTCTCTTTTGGATGGCGGCAGTTGTCGCAAAAGCCGCAGTCCTTGTCCAGGTGCTCGCCGAAGTAGTGCAGCAGCTGGCGGCGGCGGCACACGGCGCTCTCCGAGTAGTTCGTCATTTCCAGCAAGAGCTGCCGGGCGTTGTCGCGCTCGGTTACGGGCTTGTCCT
>CAZERY010000140.1:0-9305 GCA_964514915.1 uncultured Hymenobacter sp. | reverse complement strand
GCGAGAGCGAGGCCGTGCGGTTGGTGGGGCCGATGGCGCCGGCCACGAAGCGCGGTTGCCCGGGCGTGCGGGCCGAGTACTCTTCGGCCACTTCGCGGGCCAGCCGGGCCGACTCATAATTCAGCTCATACACCACGTGCTCAAGCGCGTAGTCAGCCTGCGCGATGGTCGTGCCCGAGAAGGTATTGGTTTCGACCATATCGGCGCCGGCCTCGAAGTACTCGGCGTGAATGGCCCGGATGATGTCGGGCCGCGTGAGGCTGAGCAGGTCGTTGTTGCCCCGCAGCGGGCGCGGGTGGTCGGCAAACCGGGTGCCGCGAAAATCTTCTTCTTCCAGCGGGTAGCGCTGAATCATGGTGCCCATGGCACCGTCCAGAATCAGCAGGCGCTGGCGCAGGAGCGCGGGCAGCGGCGAAATACAAGCGAGGTCGGGGGAAACGGGAGGCGGAGCGAGCGGAGCGGCAGACATATTCTTTCGGACGGCAAAGGCGGGAGCAAGGAGTGCCTATCCAGAAAGAAAGCCGCGCCACGCGGCGCAGGTTCCGGCTGATATCTTCTTCGACCTAAAAGAGTGGTCGAACAGGAGTTGGCACCAGCCCGGGGGCGGTTGCCAAGACGTCATCGGGCCTGGTCCCTCGGTCTTTCTGGATAGCAGCAGCTACGAAGGTACGCCGGCTGGCCAACAATCCGGCTGGCCGGCGGCTCGGCCCGGGCTTAAACTAAAAGCGTCCTCCCGTGGCCGGGAAGACGCTTGCTGTACTACCACCGCGGGGCTGTTATGGAAACAGGACGGCGCGGTAGTTATTGGGGTCGGCGCTCGGGATGGTCGAGCCGTAGTAGTTGTTGATCACCCGAATCCACTCGTTGGCGATTATGGCGTAGCCGTGGGGCGTAAAATGGATGCCATCCAGCGAGAAGATATTGCCCGTAACAAACGCCACGCTGTTGTTTACGGCGTTGGTGGTAATACCCTGGTTGGATACGGTCGTAAAATAGGCGTTCATATCGACCACCGGCACCTTGAAGCGCAGGGCGGTTTTGGTGATAATGGCGTTGAGCTGCGTAGTGCGAGCCTGCACGGCGGCGAGTTCAGTCGCGTCGAGTACATACTGGTTGGGCAGCGGATTGGTAGGAGTGCTACCAGCTCCGGTAGCTACCACGGCCTGGGCAGTAAGGGTCAACAGGTCGGCACTGGTGGCTAGGCGTACGGGTGTAGTTGCGTTAGAAGTTTGAATAAACACGCCTGGCGAAGCGGCATTAGCTGCTTTGAATGCGGCGGCTACGGCCGCCACCGTGACCGTTGTAAAGTACGGCACTCCCGCTACGTTCGGAATGTTCGCCACGGCTCCTTTCACCGTGCCATTCTTGGTGATAGTGGTGAGGATGGCCCGGTAGCCAGTCCCAAAGCTCGTGGTATCGGTGAGGCCGCCGAAAGGATTGAGCGGCGACACTACGCCGCCGGCCGTAGCGTAAGTCAGCACGTCGTTGCTACCCATCCAGCAGGTAAAAAACGTGGGCGTTTTCTGGCCGATGTAGGTGACGTAGTCTTTAGTAGGCTTCTCGGCCGCCGTGAGCAGGCGCTCGTAGAATGGGTTGATAACACCGAAAGGCGCCAAGCCGCCCGTGAGCGCCGACACGCTGCTGAGCACCGACACCCCGGGCACGCCCAGGTTGTCGGGTTGGGCTCCGGTGTAGGCTTCGAGCTGGGGCTGGCCGCTAGCAGCCAGAGTAGCGCCCGTAAAGGCTACCTGCTCGCCCAGAAACTGGTTGGCCGCGCTGGGCTGCACCGGAGCCAGCGCCCCGTTGACCACCTGAAGCTTAATATAGCCCGAGCCATCTTTCTTAGCGTCGGAGAAAGCCGGCTGCACGAAGCTCGCCGGGCCTTTGCCCGTGGCACCAAACTGCTGGGCCAGGATGGCCGGGTAGGAAGCAGCCTGCGCCTCGTTGTAGAGGCCACCATCGCTGTAGCCGGAGGTGAGCGAGTTACCCACGGCCACGTAGCTGGTAAAATCGAGCGGGCCCGCTGAGGCGGCCGGCGCATCGATGTCGGCCTGGCAGCTGGCTAGGCCGAGACCCAGGCCCAGCAGCGCCAGCGCGGGCCGGAGAGTAGTGGCCGTAAGGGAAGAAAAAGTCATCATACTATAGAGTAGTGGGTAGGAAAAAGCAGGGCTTAGAACTTCACGTACACCCCGATGCCGGGCACGCTGATGGTCGTCTTGTAAGTACCCGCAATGCGGTCGGTGGTGCCATTGTCGAGCAGCTGGTTCTGGTTTTGGCTACGCTGCATGAAGTCTTCAAACAGGAACGAGCCGTCGATGCCGAAGTGCTCGCCCACGGCGTAGGTAAAGCCCGCCGTGACGCCAATGCGGTCGGCATCGGGCGTTTCGGGCGTTATAAAGCCATCCTTCACGCAGGCAAAGTCATAGAACGTGCCGGCCCGCAGCGTGAAATGGTCGGTCACCTTGTACTGTGCGCCCAGCCGGAACGCGAGCGCATCCTGGTACTGGCGCTTGGACGACGAGGTAGCCTGGCCCCCGAGCACGCCCCCGTTGTAAGTAAAATCGAGGTTCTGGTAGCGGCTCCAACCTACGAGGTTGGCGTCGAAGGCCAGCAGCAGCTTGTCGGTGGGCTGCACCCCGATGCCCACGCTGTACACGTCGGGCAGCGGCAGCGTCGCATCGAAGCTCGTAGCCGTGAAGCTGCCCGCCACTGAGGCCGGCCGGTTGGTGAGGGTAATATCGCCGCCGCTTATGTGCGCATCAATGGCCGAGCGGTAGCTCAGGCCCAAGCTGAACTTGTCGCTGGGCTTGAACATAATACCCGCGTTGTAGCCCAGCTTGTGGTCGGCCTTGCCGGTGAGCTGGGCGTGAAACGTGCCGCCCGCCTGCGACTGCAACGGAATGTCGCGCTGCAAATCGACGTCGCCGTAGGCCAGCGCTACGATACCCGCGCCAATGGCAATTTGGGGGGTGATGGCTACCGAAGCCGTCGCCTGCACAAATACCGAGCGCAAGTTGATGTCGGTGAGGGAGTAGCGGCCCGACCAGCCCGAGCCGTAGTGCAGCTCGCTCCCGAAGGGCGTGTAGGCCCCGATGCCAAACTTATACTTGTTGTCTTTGCCAAAGCCTGCGTAGCCGTTGAAGGGAAAGACGTTCTTGTTTTGGAGGGTTTCCTGGCCGGCGTTGCCGCCCTGGGCACGGAACGAGATGCGCGGAATGGCCATGTTGACCCCGCCCTGAATGCCACTACCTTGCACGAAAGCAAACGCGCCCGGATTGTAGAACTGCGCCGCCTGGTCGAGGAAAAGGCCGGTACCGGTGCCGCCCATGCCAATGTTTTTCTGGCCCGACAAGCCTATTTGAAAGCCGCTGGCCAGTGCGCCCGACGTGGCCGCCAGCAGTGTGCCCCCCGCGAGGAGTAAAGATTTTGCCTGCATATTTTGATAGAGTAAAAAAAGATGAGTGGGGAAATTGAGGCGTTAAAGGTATCGCCATTTTGGCGAATAACCAGTCGGCTAGCCGACTGAGCGGTGGCTGCTTAGCTGGACAGCTGCGCGCCTACCTGCGCTTCGAGTGGCTGGCACCTGGGCAGCGCTCGCCCACCATGTATATAAGGAAGTACTTTTTATCGGCATACCTTCAGGCTAGTAAGCAACTAATTTATTGCCTGTCAGGCAATTTTAAAACATTGGCGTAACACTGGCTTGCGGGGCTGCCGATAATTTTGCAACCTCGCTCAGCATTTTACCCCCCTTCTCCACATGCTAAAACAACTCCTCTACGTCGGGCTAGCGGCCGGCCTTTCGCTGGCGGCCCCCACCGTGCGGGCGCAGTCCACGCTGGGCACCAGCCCTTATATCGAAACGTTTGATGGGCTGGCCAGCGGCTTGCCCCGGGGCTTTAGCGTGTATACACTGCCCACGGCGACTAGCCTGGGCACGGCACCCACGGCCGCCCAGCTCCTGCTGACGCCGGGCACAGCCACGGCCTGGACGAATACGGGAGCTGGCTTCAAGAACGTGGCTTCGGCTACCGACCTGAGTAGTACGGCTAGTACGGCGGTGCAGGTGGCAGCTACCAACCGCGCCCTGGGCGTGCGCCAAACGGGTGCCTTTGGCGATGCTACCACGGCCCCGGCGGGGGCCGCGTTTGTGTTTCAGGTAGCTACTACTGCTGGCAAAACCGACTTTGCGCTCAGCTTTAAGTTGCAGTCGCTGGACAGCTCCCCGACGCGTACGACCACCTGGCAGGTCGATTATGGCCTTGGGGCCAGCCCCACCATTTTTACGACGGTTGGCACGAGCGCCACTACGGGCGGCAGCACCTTCTCCAATACTACGGTCACCGTGCGCTTTAGCACCGCGCTCGACAACCAAAGCGGCCCGGTCTACATCCGGGTAGCGGCGCTGGCACCCACTACGGGCGGGGGCAGTCGTACTACCTCGGCCATCGACGATTTTACGCTGACCTGGAACACGCCAACCGCCACTACACCAATGCTCACGGTGACGCCCGAAGCCCTAGCCTTTGGCAACCAACACATCAATACGACCTCGGCGGCGCAAACGTATTTGCTCTCAGGGAGTAACCTCACCAGCGCTACGACCGTGACGACCACCGGCCCGTTTACCGTGTCGAAGGACAACACGACGTTTGGTACGTCGCTGAGCTACGACGCTACCGCCCTGGCCACTGCCCAAATGGTGTACGTAAGGTTTACTCCCACTGCCACGGGGGCGGCTGCGGGCAGCATCACCAATGCGGCTACCGGTGCGGTTTCGCGCACTATTGCGCTGAGTGGATATGGCCTCGACCCCAACCAGACGAGCTTCGACTTCAACACCTGCGCCACCGCCCTCTCCGATGGCTGGAGCCAGTATAGCGTGAGCGGCGCGCAAACGTGGGCTTGCACCACGTTTGGCCGCGACCCCGCCGCGCCCACTGGCAGCGCCGCCGCGCCCTACGGCGTGCAGATGAACGGCTATGCGAGCGGCAACGTCGAAAACGAAGACTGGCTGATCTCGCCGGCGCTCAACCTGACTAGCTATACGTACCCGCTGCTCTCGTTCTGGAGCCGCACGGCCTTCGATGGCCCGGCCCTGAAACTGCGCGTATCGACCGACTATAGTGGAGCCGGCGCGCCCGGGGCCGCCACCTGGACCGAGGTAAACGCCACGTTTCCAGCTAGTGGCTCCGACACCTGGACGCCGACGGCCAACGTAAATCTGGCGGCTTTCACGGGCGCTAAGGTATACGTGGCCTTTGTGTATACCTCAACTACGGCAGCCGCGGCCCGCTGGACGCTTGATGACATTGCGGTTGCGAACTCGGCGACGCCGCCCGCGCCGACCATCCTGACCGATGTCAACCGCCTCGCCTTTGGCTACACCGCCGCCGCTACCAGCGCCGACCGCCTCCTGGTCGTGGCCGGTAGCGACCTCACCGGCGACGTAACCCTGACGACCTCGGGCCCACCCTTCACGCTCTCAAAAGATGGCGCCGCCCCCTTCACCACCAGCCTCACCCTGACCCGGGCCGAGCTGAGCGGCACCCGCAAAACCGTGACGGTGCGCTTTAGCCCCAGCGCGACGTTTACTGGCTACGCCGGCACCGTGAGCGTGCGCACGCCCGGCGGCGCGGCACCCCTCAACGTAGCGGTGAGCGGTGATACGTACGACCCGACTAAGACCCTGGAAGTCGTGAACTGGAACATTGAGTGGTTTGGCTCGGTCGTGGCGGGCCACGGGCCTACCGACAAAGCGTTGCAGCAAACCAACGTTTCTAAAGTAGTTAACTACCTGAACGCTGACGTGTACGCCCTGGCCGAAGTAGTGGACACCGTGCGGCTGGCCAGCGTAGTAGCGCAGCTTGCGGCGGCTACTGGCCACCCTTACGCCTTTATGGTATCGCGCTACGGCTCGTACGGCGACAGCCCCACCGACCCCGACTACGTCGACGACCAGAAGCTGGCCTTCGTGTACCGCACCGATGTGGTGAGCAACGCCACCTTTAGGGGCTTGCTGCGCTGCACCGAAGCCCAAAGCTGCCCCGCTTACAACGCCTGGGCCGGCGGCCGCTTTCCGTATTTGATGAGTGCCGATGTGACGCTGAACGGCTTGACCAAGCGCGTTAACTTCGTCGTGATTCATGCCAAGGCCAACGCCACGGCCACGTCGGCCACGGACTACGCCCGCCGCCAGGCCGGCGCGATGCTGCTCAAGGACCTGCTCGACACCACCTACCCGAACGCCAATACGCTCATTGTGGGCGACTACAACGACGTGCTGAATGGCACCATCGCGACGGGCGTGACCCCGGCCGTTTCGTCGTACAGCGTATTTCTGCAAGACTCGGCCACGTACGTGCCCCTGACCCTGCCGCTCGCCAAGTCGGGCGCCCAGTCTACGGCTAGCTACGCCACGGTGATTGATAACGTTATCGCTACCAAGCTGATGGGCAGCTACTATATCAGCGGCACGGCCGCCATCCGCACCGATGCCGCGGCTACGATTGCTAGCTACAGCACCACCACCTCCGACCACTACCCGGTGTACACGCGGTATTTGTTTACGGGCACCGCGCTGGCTGCCGCTGCTAGCCACGCTACCACGCTGGGCCTTTACCCCAACCCCGTAACCAACGCCGTGCGCTTCGAAGTACCCGAAACCGGTACCAACCTGGGCATCCAGGTATTCACCGTCGAGGGCCGTCTGGTGCTCAGCGGCACCGGCTCGGTGGAGCAGCTCAACCAGCAGCTCAACCAGCGCGTGGCCAGCTTCAGCAATGGCCTGTACCTCGTGCGCGTGGTGGGCGCCCGGCAAACCTATACCAACCGCTTCCAGAAACAGTAGCCGGCTTAGGCCCCGGCTATTACCAGCCCGCGGCTAGCCCGCTTACAAAAAGCCTCGTCCGTCATGGGCTTGTCCTTACCCAAAACTCGGAAAAGCGCCGGCCTACTGGCCGGCGCTTTTTTGGGCGCAAGCAGTAGCTTGCGGGATGAGTATTTCGACGCATTTTAGGGATGCCCAGCGCTGGGCGCAGACCAATTTCGGTGAGGTGGCCCTAGGCGACGTGCGCCGCAGCCGACGGGTGGTGACGCTGGCAGCGGGCTGGGCGCAACGGCCGGGCGTCAGCATCCCGCAGCTGAGCCAGGGGCAGCAAAAAGCGCCGACCTGCCAGCCGGCGCTTTTCCGAGCTTTGGGTAAGCACCAGGCCTGTTTGGCTGGGGCTCATATCATGGGGCTAAATCTTGCGCGAGCTGGAGTAATTCGGAGCATTCAGCCCATGCCTTTTTGACCCAGTAGCGGCGCAAATCCAACTAGTAACAGGGGAAAACGATAAGGCACTAAATGCACTTAGTACTTTATTTAAAAATATTACTTATTCTTTGAATAATTTACTTTAACCAGTGCGCGTAGCACTAAGAAAGCCACACCAGCGCCACCTAATAAGAAAACGGTGTAGCCTACAGTATCAATCCAGTAAGAAGGTGAATAAGAAGTCATCATGATGTGGAAATAAAAGTTGTTAAGGAATTCTTAATGTCCCTACACCACGACTCGGGGATATGGTGCCGGTTAATGTTGTTTGGCTACTCCAAATGTCTCCTAAAACCTTTTGGTATGTCACGCTGAAGGTGTAAGTATCAGTAGCTGCGTTGTAGCTAATTAATGTTCCATCACCTATTTGGTTGACTTTAACGTACCATACCACCCCATTCAAAGTTACAGTCACCTTTTTAAGGTCATGGTTGTTAGTATCTAGCTCAACTAACACATTAATAACCTGGTACAAACTTGTTACTATAGTTAAAGTAGCTGCATAATTGCTCAATGTAGGTGTTTGCTGCTGAACATTAGCAGATGTTGTGGGGACTGAAGGAAAGCCGCCAGTGCTACTACCGCCGCCACCGCCGCCGCCATAGTCACCAGGTCCAGAAGTACCGCCTCCACCACCTGGCATAGTGGGATCACCACCTTGGACTACGTTGCCGCAATCTCCCGTAGTAGTAATGTATTGACCTGTTTCGAGACAGTACCAATCAATGCAGGCATCCAGCGTTTTTGCTCCTTTCGACGCGGCGGACGGAAAAAATACTAGACGGGAGTTCTCGGGCAACACCTGGTTACCCTCAAAATGTCTTCCCGATAAATACTTATAATCAGCAGAATACAGCAAAGCGTAAGTCTCTTTTTGACCAGGTGAAGACATACTTTTTCCCTGGTTATTACACAGTTCGGTAAGTAGGGCCACGGTGTCGATAGGCGTACTGTTGCGACGCAGCAAAATCTCCATCACATTGGCGCTGATCTGTTGACTTCCGCTTTTGTACGCAATAAGATAACGCAATCCCTGCCAATTCTTTCCGGTAACCCCTGGGTCGCTGCTTATTGGGACGAGTACGCGTTGCTGAGCGCCTTGACCAACCGCTACTGCACGCTTCCATAGTAACTGACTTCGGCCAAACGTGCTCTCCCCTTTTCCAACCGCTGGAGCGTTGGCTGCCGCAGGAGTAGCTGAGGCGAATGTAGTAGGATACGTAGCCTGATACCAGGCCTTGGCCTCCGCAACGCTGACTTCGGAGGTGAGGGCAGTCGCACTAACCGGTGTTGGCTGCGGTAGCTCAGTTGACTGATGAGAACAGGCTTGCATGGCGGCTAGCAACCATCCGGCTAAGCCAACGCGTAAGACATTGGATAAGAACTTCATGTGGGAAAGATGGGGGTAAAGTTTGATTTCACTGCCAATACAATTAAAAAATATTAATTATATTAGTTACACCCAGAAACTTTTAACCAGCCCTTTTTCACAAACCTATACCTTTCGCAGCCTAGCCTCCTAAGCAGTGGGTCAAAAGCAAACGTACATTGATTGTTTAGTAAGTATCTAATGATCAGAAAAATAAGCTAGCGGCTAGTAGCTAAAAGCTAATGGCTGACTACTTAGAATAAGCTCCAGCTCGTTCTACTTGTCCTTACCCAAGACTCAACGCCCTCCCGGCCATACGGCTGGAAGGGCGTTTTTGCATGGTTGCCTAGCAAATTTGCCGCTTTTTAAGCGAGGGTCAGCCAGCGAAAAAGGGCCTTGGCGTTACCTCGGAGAAGTCGGAAAAAGATTTGGGGAAGGACAAGTCCGTCATGGGCGAGGCTTTTTTAGGGAAAAGAGTAGCTGCGGCTAGCCCGGGTGCAACAGTAGCAAAGCCTACTTCTACCTTGCACTACTGCTGAACTCTCCCTGCTCCTCATGCCTAAGTGTATGGTCCCGGCAAGTCCTGGTGTAGATTTGGATTCTGCTTTTCGTGCAAAC
>CAZERY010000139.1:0-9319 GCA_964514915.1 uncultured Hymenobacter sp. | reverse complement strand
TCTTTCTGCCTTATCTATATCCTGCAACTTGGGTTGGCTAGCCTTCGGCCAAGGCGGGGCCAAGCAGGTGTCCCGGACGAGGTTGTAGAAGCTGTTGCCCGCAGGTATCTTCGTGAGAGTGGGCCAACTATTTCGGTTGGGCCCGCGTTGCCGAGCCAGCTATGAAACAGTTTTTCGCCTTTTTGCTGGGGTTGCTGCCGCTCATTGGGGCGGCGCAGCGGCCAGTAATTCTCCCGCCCGACGCCCCGGTGCAGCTGGCTCGTACCGAGCTGCTGCTCGACCCTAGCCTCGACGAGGTGCAGGTGCAGGCCGTTCCTTCCGATACGGCCGTGGTGCTGCTCATCCGGCACGATCTGCCCGGTACGCGCAAGGTGCGCTACGTTTTTCAGCAGTATGGCCCCGACCTGCACCTGCGCCGCGAAGAGAACCTGGAAGTGCCCGACGAGTTTGAAGTGACGCGCTTGTGCGCCGAGCCGGGGGTGGTGTTTGCGTTGTTTCGCTCGCCAGCCGTAGTGGGCCGGTTGCTAGCCGCCGCTTACGACGTGCACGGCGGGCAGGTACGCACCCAGCTATTCGAAACCAAGCTGTGCCGCCAGGTGGTGGGTCTCAAGGCGCTCGATGGCCGCTTGCTGGTAAACGTGACGCTCACCGACGAGCAGCACCAAACGGTGCTGCTGCTCGATGTGGCGAGCGGGCGGTTCCAGTTTTTGCCCTCGCTCTACGAGCCGCTTAGCTCGGAGCTGACCAGCGTGGCCGATCGCCCCACGGGCCGCGCCGAGTTTGTGCTCAGCCAAACCAACGGCCGCAAGCAGCGCCTCCTGTTGCGGCGGCTATCGGCCGAGCAGGGTGAGCTGCTGCATTCCGAGCTGGTGCAGGCCGAAAGCGAGCGCAGCCTGCTCACGGCGCAGCTCAGCCCACCTCAGGATACCAGCGCACGCCTGCTGGCTGGCACCTACGGCTTGCGCGATCTGCACTACGCGCAGGGGCTGTTTGCCACCGACCTCTCGGCCGCGCCTACCAGCGAGGATAGGCCGCACTCGACGTTGCGGTTCTACGACTTCCGGCATTTTCGGCATTTCTTCGACTACCTCAAGCCTGCGCATTCGGCACGCCTGCACGACCGTGCCGCCCGGCGCGCCGAGCGTGCGGCCCAGCCCCTGCGCTGGCACTACCACCTGCTGCTGCACGAGCTGCTGCTGCAGCCGGGTGGCGGCTATACCTTGGTTGCCGAGGTGTATTCGCCCCAGTACCAATACAATAACTATGGCGGCTTTTCGTCGCTCGGGGCTAGCTTTCCGCGCACGGGCGGCTTTGCCCCGTTGACCAATAGCTATGGCAGCAACTATGGCCGGACTTTCCTCGGCTTTCGCACAAGCCACGTGCTGGTATGCGGCTTCGACAAGCGCGGCAACTTGCTGTGGGATAATTCCTTTGTAGTGGGCCCCGGCGTGTTGCGCTCCGAGCTAGAGCCGGCCGTGCAGGCCCTGCCGATGGCCGATGGCCACCTGGTACTGGCTTATCTCAGCGAAAACGAGCTGCACTACAAGCGCATCAATCAAGGGGAGCCCGGCCCCAACGACACCTGGGTCGAGCTGCTGACCGCAGCTACCTCCAAGCCCGAGCACGTGCTCGATACCAAGTTTACGGACGTGACGCCCTGGGCTAATAACCAGTACGTTGCCAGCGGTTTTCAGCGGATTCGAGTTGAGCGCGGGGCCGAGCGCCAGGTGTTTTTCCTGCAAGTCTTGCAGTTTTGAGGCGGTAGCGCGCGCTACCTTCGCCGCCCCATGCTCCTGTTAGCTACTCATACCGGCCACCCCCACGAAGCGGGCCTCGACGAAGCCGGGCGTGGCTGCCTGGCTGGCCCCGTGTTTGCCGCCGCCGTCATTCTGCCGCCCGATTTCAACCCGCAGTTTCTCAACGACTCGAAGCAGCTGACTGCGCGCCGCCGCGAGGCCCTGCGCCCTGTCATCTGTGCCGAGGCCGTGGCCTGGGCGGTAGGGGAGGCCTCCGTGGCGGAAATAGGCGAGCTTAACATCGAGCAGGCCAGCTACTTGGCTATGCACCGGGCCGTGGCCGCGCTCGCTACTCCGGCGGCGCACTTGCTAGTCGATGGCAACCGCTTCCGGCCTCATCCTACCTTGCCGCACACGTGTATAGTTGGGGGCGATGGGCTCTACCGCAGCATTGCGGCAGCTTCTATTTTGGCCAAAACCTTTCGTGATGACCATCTGCGGACGTTAGCCCTAGAGTATCCGGCCTACGGCTGGGAGCAAAATGCGGGCTATCCTACCGCTAGCCACCGCGCGGCCATCCGGGCGCACGGCCCCACTCCGCACCACCGACCGGGCTTTCGGCTGCTGTAGCGCTGGCTAGCCTTTGAGCTTGAGCAAATCCAGAAATAGGCTGAAGCCATCGACCGTGCCGCCGCCTTCGCCCCCAAACGAATCAAACGTCAGGGGCTTAATGATATAGCCGCTCACGTTGAGGTCTTTGGCTCCGCTCCGGTCAGTATCGAGGTCCGAAGTGGTCATAATGAACACGTTAAGATCTCGGAGCTCAGCGTCAGCGCGCAGTATCTTGAGTAGCTCCAGACCATTGAGCTTAGGCATGTTGATGTCAAGCATCACTAAGCTGGGCCGGGCAATCTTGGCTTGGCCGTTTTCACCGCGGAGCATGTCGAGCGCTTCGCGGCCGTTGCGGGCGTGCACGAGTGGCACGGCAATATTCTGCTTGCGTAACTCTCGCTGCACATTCATGACGTCCATTTGGTCGTCTTCAACCAACAAAATACTAGCAGAGGGAGAGGAAAGCGGGGACATGAGCAGAAAAACAGCAGAAAGTAAGCTGAAGGTTTGGTGAGTTGGCCTTAGCTAACGAGTGGAGTAGGGAAAGGATACAAATTAGCTGCTCACCATCACTAAGGCATGGCTGTCGCCAGTTGCGCCGGCCGGCCGGCTGGCGGTGCGGCCGGTGTTGGCGTAGCAGCCGGTATTTTGGGCCAAGTAAAGAAGAAGGTAGCGCCTTGGCCCTCACTCGACTCTACCCAAATGCGGCCACCCTGGCGCTCCACTGTCTTCTTTACGATGGCCAGCCCTACGCCCGTACTTTCGAGCGTATCGCGCTCTACCAGAGTTTGAAAAATAATAAAAATCCGCTCGTGGTATTCGGCCGCAATGCCCGGCCCATCGTCTTGCACCGAAAAGCGGTAAAACTGCTCGTTGAAGTCGTCGCAGCCGATGCGAATAGTACCCGTAGCCGGATGGTCGTGATACTTTATGGCATTGGAAATCAGGTTGCTAAATACTTGTTGCAGCTGCGTGCGATTGGTGGTGAGCGTGGGCAGAAAGAAGGGCAGCTCAAAGCTCATCCCAGCGGGCAGGCCCTGCGTATCGGTAATCTCGCGCAGCAGCTGCCGCACAAACACTGGCTCATTGGCTTGGGCAACTCTTCCCACCCGTGCCAGATCCAGAATACCCGTAATAAGGTTTTCCATACGGTGCACACGCTGCCGCATCAGGGCTAAGAACTCGCGGATGTGGGGTGGCAGGCCTTCCTGCGCCATATCCTCCTCAATCCAGCGTGATGCGCTCTCGATGCCCCGCAGCGGCGCCTTCAGGTCGTGCGATACGACGTAGGCAAACTGGTCGAGCTCTTGATTGCGGCCTTCTAGCTGGCTGATATTCTGGTCGATAGTGCGCGCCATAGCGTTGAGCGCATTGGTAAGCTCACTTACCTCGTCGTGCTCATGGTCGATAATCTGCGTTTTATAATCACCATCGGCCAGGCGGCGGGCCAGCGTAATCATGCTCCGCAGGCGGCGCGCCAGTAGCCGCACCAGGTACACTGCCCACAGCAGCCCAAAAACCAGGGCTGCCCCAGTTATCAGGCCCGAAAGCTTCTGCGCGCGCACAATGCTGTCGGTCAGGCGCTGGCGCTGCTGCTGTCGATTGCGGTCTTCATCACGGTCAAACCCCGCCATCTGGTAGCGGATAGCATCCATTACCTGCTTGCCGGTCAGGCTTTCCGCCAAGCGGTAGTGCGGCATATCATCGAGCCCGCGCTGTTGCGGATCGCGCAGGCGGGCAGCCCGTTTCTCGCTAATAAGCATGTGGGTATACGCAGTCCATTGTCTGAATAGATTCTGCGTGGTATCGAGGCGCTGGCGCTGGCGCGGCTCGCTAGCCAGCTCCTCACGCAGCGTGTTGAAACGGTGCAGCAGGTCGCGCTCGCCCGCATAGTAGGGGTTTAAGGCCTGCTCATTGCCTAGCAGCAGGTAACCCCGAAAACCGGTTTCCATGTCGATGATGCTGCGCAGCAGCGTAGTCCCGTCGGCCGAGGTATGCTGGGAGGCTTCGACACGCTGCGAGTTGCGCAGCACCTGCTCGGCCAGCCGGTAGTTCACGACAACTACGGCCGCAAACAAGCCCAGTAGCAGCAGGAAGCCGGCAAAAAGCTTAGTAGTAAGGTTGATTTTCATAACGTGCCGGCCTGCCGAGAGGGACTTAAACCCCCACAGTACGGAGTTTCGCTTCCATAGTTTGCAGTAGCTGGACGATGTAGTCGGCTTCCTTTTGCACTTCACTAAAGCCTGCGAGCGCTTCGTCGCGGCGTCCAGTCAAGTGCAAATCCATCAGCCGGTTAGCCATATGGTGAATGGTGCGGTGACGTTGGTCCATCTCGACTATTTCGGGTAGGTGAGCGTAGTTACCCAGGCGCCGATCAGTTATCCACTTACCCAGGCCACACTGGTCGGGGTCGCGCAGGGGGCCTTGCTCATTGCCGTTGCCGTGCAAAAACGAGCGCAGCTTAGCCTTGAATGACAAGTGCTTAACTGTAGCGGACTCAAAATCCTGCTTGATGGCTTCGGGACTCATAACGAGTAAAGAATAAGATGCCGGCAAAGTCTTTTAGGGATGTACCCGCTAATTTCGTGGTGTACTAAAGCTAGCGTACCGTTGAGGTTTGCCTGCGTATTGAAGGTTGCTTATACGGAGGTAGTCTATTTTATAGTCATTTTTTTCTTGATTTAATCCCCAATAAGTCTTCTCCGATGGATACCAGTCCTCTCAAAACCGTTGCCTTGCACGATACTCACCAGCAGCTGGGTGCTAAAATCGTCCCTTTTGCCGGTTATGCCATGCCCGTGCGCTATTCCTCCGACCTCGAGGAGCACCACGCCGTGCGGCGCGGCGTCGGCATTTTCGACGTGTCGCACATGGGCGAGTTTCGGCTGCGCGGCCCGCAGGCCCTCGACCTCATTCAGCGCACCACTTCCAACGATGCCAGCAAGCTCACGCCCGGCAAGGCGCAGTATTCCTGCCTGCCCAATACCGAAGGCGGCATTGTCGACGATTTGCTGGTGTACATGCTAGCCGACGAAGATTACTTCCTGGTAGTCAACGCTTCTAATATTGAGAAGGATTGGAGCTGGCTCCAGCAGTACAACACCCGGTGCGTGGAGATGGAGAACCTGTCCGACCGCCTGAGCCTCTTTGCCGTGCAAGGACCCAAGGCCGCCGAGGCGTTGCGCTCGCTCACCGACGTCGACCTGGCGGCCATTCCGTACTACAGCTTCGTGCAGGGTACGTTGGCCGGTGCACCGGGCGTCATTATCTCGGCTACCGGCTATACCGGCGCGGGCGGCTTCGAGCTGTACGTGCCCAACGAGCACGCCGCCGAGGTATGGGCTAAGATTATGGAAGCTGGAAAGCCCTTCGGCCTCAAGCCCATCGGCCTGGGCGCCCGCGACACGCTGCGCCTCGAAATGGGCTACTGCCTCTACGGCAACGACATCGACGACACCACCTCGCCCCTCGAAGCCGGCCTGGGCTGGATTACCAAGTTCACCAAAGACTTCACCAACAGCGAAGCCCTGAAGGCCCAGAAGGCGGCCGGCGTGGCGCGCAAGCTGGTGGGCTTCGTCATGGACGGCCCCGGCGGCCTGCCCCGCAGCCACTACCCGCTGGTCGATGCCAGCGGCGAGCGCATCGGCGAGGTGACCAGCGGCGGCCAGTCGCCGACCCTCAGCCGAGGCATCGGCCTGGGCTACGTCCGCACCGAGCTGGCCAGCCCCGGCACGCCCATCTTCGTGCAGGTACGCGGCAAAAATCTGCCCGCCACGGTAACCAAGCTGCCGCTGGTGCCCGGCACCGAGACGGTGTAAGAATGCCCTGCCTGGGCACTAGTGAACGTCAGGCTGACCGAAGGGAAGCCTGACGTTCTGTTACGTTATTTAACCGAACCAACCAACTTGAAATTAGACATTTGTTACTCGCCCGACCTGCTCTCGCTCTACGACCTGCGGGGTCGGGTCGCCGTTATCGTGGATGTGCTGCGCGCCACCAGCACTATCGCCACGGCCCTGGCGGCGGGCGTCACGGAAGTGTACCCGGTGGCTAGCCTCGATGAGTGCGCCGCGCTGGGCCGTGCGCACGGCTGCATCACGGCGGCCGAGCGCGACGGCGTAGCGGCCGAGGGTTTCGACCTGGGCAACTCGCCCTTCGAGCTGTTGCACGAAGACTTTCCGGTGCGGGGCCGCGCCCTGGCTATCAGCACCACCAACGGCACCCGGGCGCTGCTGGGCTCGCTCGCCGCCGAGGCCGTGGTGTGCGGCGCCTTCCTGAACCTGGCAGCCGTGGCCAAGTTCATTGCGGCCCGGCAGCTCGACGTGCTGGTGGTGTGCGCCGGTTGGAAAGGTCAGTTTTGCCTCGAAGACACGCTGCTCGGCGGGGCGCTGGCCGAGCGCCTGCTGCCCCACGGCTGCGACATCAGCCAGTCGGATGCCGCGCTGGCCGCCCACGAGCTTTGGCAGAATGCCCGCGCCGACTTGCCCGGCTACCTGCTCCAGTCGGCCGCCGTGCGCCGCCTGCGCGCCCTCGAAGCCAATGACGACTTCGTGTTCTGCACCAAAATCGATAGCTATCCCGAAGTGCTGCCGCTTTGGGACGGCGCCAAGCTGGTGCGGGGCTAGCAGGTGTAAGCAGTTAGAGCCACCGGGGCCAACCCCAGGCGTCATAACTCAGGATAGTTAGTCTTCTTCAGGTAAGTGGCTCAAGTCTAGCGGAATGGCGTTGACATGCGCCTCTAGCGCGCGTGCTAGGGCACCTGGTTTCCCTCGGAGCAAATAGCCTTGTAGAATACCCAGCGGGTCAAACTCTACTCCTACGGTGTCGAAGCCTTTGATTACCCATTGCCCATAATTGACGCTATCGGAGTCATCCAGGCTAACTAGCCAGCCGCCGCCAAATGTTTGGCGGAAGGTTTCTCCTATATAAGACCAAATGGGCAGCCTGAGCGTAGCGGCTGATTCTGCTTTATTTTTCCACGCTATTTGCTCGCCTTTACCTTGGATGTAACGCTCCAACTCGGGCAACGTGTCGAGCGAGTAGTCGAGGTTATAGCCCTGCGCCGTTAGGTTGTCGATGAATTCTTCCTGATTGTCATCCAAGTAAAAGAGGAAAGTTTGCAATTCTTCTTTTTTCGTTGCTGCGGTTGCGGTTTTCTTTGTCATCAGTGCTGGCTTAACTGAGTGCGTCACCAAAGAGCAACTTTTTTGCGGCCTCTTAGCTGCTAGTCTTCTTCAGGTAAGTGGCTCAGGTCTAGCGGAACAGGGTTGGCGTGCGCTTCCATCATGCTTCTAATGTGCGGCTTGCCACGAAGCAAAAAGGCCTTCATAGTGCGCACGGGGTCAAACTCTACTCCTACGGTGTCGAAGCCTTTGATTACCCATTTCCCATAATTCACATTTTGGGGGTTATCCAAACTTACTAGCCAATCGCCACCAAAATTTTTCCTGAATGTCTCGGCTATATAAACCCAGATGTACATTCTGGTTCTAACTGCGCTTTCTGTTGTATTTCCCCAAGCTACAGCTTCTGCTTCGTCCTGCATGAACCGTTCTAGTGCACCGAGGCTGTCCAGGCTATAATCTAATTTATAGTCCTCTGCTTCTGCTTGTAATTCCTCCCGCGAAAAGTCAAGCGTAGTCAAGAATTTTTGTAAATTCTCGTTTTCCGCTGCGGCATCTAAGAGCTGCTTAGCCATGTGTTGTTATTTTTTAGGTAGTTGAGAGCCTATTTTGTACGTCACACCAGCTGTGTTTAAGGCTTCTAAAAACGGTTTTGACGCACCTTGTTCTAAAATGTATTCCACCTGATAGCCGGTTTTTACTAGTTCTGAATCTTTCGGAATATCGTACAAACGAGCTTGTTGAGTTAAGTTCATTTTACCTGTTTTCAACTGCCCACAATAATCTTGCGCCTCAATAAATATGTCTATTTGGCGAAATGTTAAAGACGTTTTCAAGGTTTCGCTAGTAGCACCAAATGCCTGCCTGTATTCACGTTCCACACGCAGCCCCCTACTACAGTTCTCCATATTTGTGTCGTATTGCTTTTCCCATCTGGCTTGGTCCCACATATGGGGGTCACCTGCATTCCTAGCTTGGTAGTCTGCCCACCTGGCTGCCTTATGCTCAGGCGTGCCGGCGATGAGCTTGGTCTTACCGGTAGCGGCTACAACTGGCGCAGCCGCCGCGGCTACCGCTACGCGTGGGCTACCATGCGTACCGGCGGCAGGTGTGACGAAGGCCACAGCCGGGCCGCCAGCTTGGATGGTGAAGCCGCCCGGGTCGGCTAGGGTTACGAATGCCTGGTAAGCTCCGCTTGCTGTGTCGCCTTGCTGGAATACCTCCTCGTAGCTTACGCAGTAGGCTGCCGTCATACTCACCGTCTCAAGGGCCATCCCACCATCGGCGTTCCGAAAGATGATGCTCGCGGCCACGCGCTTGTACGGGTCGGCGGCCCAGACCGACAGAAAATCATCGTCGGGTACGGTCATCGTCAGGTGCACCGGCTCGTAGCGCACCCTTGCGCTGACGCGACCCCGCTGGTGGGTTGCCTGCTGCACTCCAAACGTGCAGGTGGTTAGCGAATACCGATGATCTTCTACGAGCAATTCAGAGGAAAATGAGGCCATAGTCAGGTAACGCTTTGGGGTTTTCGACAGCAAGGTAAGCAGCCCTCACGTAGGGCTGAGCACCCTGTTTGGAAGCTCCAAAAGCCCGGCAATTTGTAAACAGCTACTTGGGGCTGCCCTTCGTTGTAGCGGGCGCGGGTGGGCTAGCTGGCCGGGTGGCGGCCGGGGCTCCGCCGCTGCCTTGGCTACCCCCGCCGTTCTCGTCGGTTTTCAGGTCGTCGTTTTTCACGGCCTTGTGGGGGCGCGGGTCGGCCGTGAGCTTGCCGACGCGGTAGCTGAAGTAGATTTTAAGTAGTCAGCCAAAAGTAATCCAGTAGTCAGGGGAGCCAATGTCGTGGAT
>CAZERY010000138.1:0-9437 GCA_964514915.1 uncultured Hymenobacter sp. | reverse complement strand
CGCGGGCCTCGGCTCGCGCATCGAAGCGGCCCGCACGGCCGTTGGCCGCCCGCTTACACTCACCGAAAAAATCCTTTACGCTCACCTCTACGGGGGCAAAGTTGGCGAGTCGTACCAGCGCGGCGTGAGCTACGTGGACTTTACCCCCGACCGCGTGGCCATGCAGGACGCAACCGCCCAGATGGCGCTGTTGCAGTTTATGCAGGCCGGCAAGGACCAAACGGCCGTGCCCTCGACTGTGCACTGCGACCACCTGATTCAGGCTAAAGATGGTGCTACCGAGGACTTGGCCATCGCCAACGACGAAAACAAGGAAGTCTACGACTTCCTGGCCTCGGTTTCTAATAAGTACGGCATCGGCTTCTGGAAGCCCGGCGCGGGCATCATCCACCAGGTAGTGCTCGAAAACTACGCCTTCCCCGGCGGCATGATGATCGGCACCGACTCGCACACCCCCAACGCGGGTGGCCTCGGCATGATTGCCATTGGCGTAGGTGGCGCCGACGCCGTCGACGTAATGGCCGGCATGCCCTGGGAGTTGAAATTTCCGAAAGTTATCGGCGTGAAGCTGACCGGCAAAATGAGTGGCTGGACGTCGGCCAAAGATGTAATTCTGCGGGTAGCGGGCATCCTGACCGTGAAAGGCGGCACCGGCGCCATCGTCGAGTACTTTGGTGAGGGTGCCGAAAGCCTAAGCGCTACCGGCAAAGGCACCATCTGCAACATGGGCGCCGAAATTGGGGCGACGACCTCGGTATTTGGCTACGATGAGAAAATGGGCGACTACCTGCGCGGCACTGGCCGCGCCGAAATTGCCGACCTGGCCCGCGCCCAAGCGGCGCACCTACGCGCCGACGACGAGGTATACGCCAACCCCGAGAACTTCTACGACCAGCTCATTGAAATCGACCTGAACACGCTGGAGCCTTACGTAAACGGCCCGTTCACGCCGGATGCCGCCTGGCCAATTTCGGAGTTTGCCGCCGCCGTAAAAGAGCACGGCTGGCCCGAAAAGCTGGAAGTAGGCCTCATCGGCTCGTGCACCAACTCGTCGTACGAAGACATTACCCGCGCCGCTAGCATCGCCAAGCAGGCCGTGGATAAAGGCCTGCACGTAGCGGCCGAGTTCACCATCACGCCGGGCTCGGAGTTGGTGCGCTACACCGTGGCCCGCGACGGCCTCCTCGACACGTTTGCCGAGATGGGCGGCGTGGTGCTGGCCAACGCCTGCGGCCCGTGCATCGGCCAGTGGGCCCGCCACACCGACGACCCTAAGCGTCGTAACTCCATCATTACGAGCTTCAACCGCAACTTTGCCAAGCGCAACGACGGCAACCCCAATACGCACGCCTTCGTGGCTTCGCCCGAAATCGTGACGGCGTTTGCCATTGCTGGCAGCCTGTCCTTCAACCCGCTCACCGACACCCTGCCTGGCAAAAACGGTGCGGTGATGTTTGACGAGCCCAGCGGCCTCGAAATGCCCCCGGCGGGCTACGCCGTGGAGGATGCTGGCTTCCAGGCGCCGGCGGCCGATGGCAGCGGCGTGCAAGTGCTGGTATCGCCCAATTCCGACCGCTTGGAGCTACTTGAGCCCTTTAAGGCTTGGGAAGGCACCGACCTCGTGGGCCTGCGCGTGCTCATTAAGGCGCTCGGCAAGTGCACCACCGACCACATCAGCATGGCCGGCCCGTGGTTGAAGTTCCGCGGCCACCTGGATAATATTTCCAACAACATGCTCATCGGCGCCACCAACGCCTTCACCGGCGAAACCAACTCGGTGAAGTCGAGCGGCATCCAGGGCGAGCCCTACGTGACCGTGCCGATGGCAGCCCGCACCCTGAAGGGCATGGGCGTCGGCAGCATCGTGGTGGGCGACGAAAACTACGGCGAAGGCAGCTCGCGCGAGCACGCTGCCATGGAGCCCCGCCACCTCGGCGTGCGCGCCGTGCTGGTAAAAAGCTTTGCCCGCATTCACGAAACCAACCTCAAGAAGCAGGGAATGCTGGCCCTCACCTTCGAGAATAAGTCGGATTACGACCTCATCGAAGAAGACGACCAGATCGATATCCTCGGCCTCACCACCTTCGCCCCCGGCCAGCCGCTGCAAGTGCGCCTGCGCCACGCCGACGGCGACACCGACCTGCTCACCGTCAACCACACCTACAACGAAGGCCAAATTGGCTGGTTTAAAGCCGGCTCGGCCCTGAACCTGATTAAGTTGCAGGCTAGCGGCATCGCAGTGTAGTCGGATTTTTAAAATCAATTTACCAAAAAGCCGCTCCAACTGGAGCGGCTTTTTAGTTTAATATTCTTTATGGATTCTTCCCGTCCATCACTGCCCATTAGCGGCTTTATCCTGACGCTGCTAGGCGCTATCTTATTCTCCACCAAGGCAATCATCGTTAAGCTGGCCTTTGGGGCTACGCACACCGATGCCCTCACGCTCCTCACGCTCCGCATGGTCTTCTCGCTGCCATTTTATGGCGTGGCGGCCCTGTTGGTATCGAGCCAGAAAGCTAACGTGCGCATGACTCGGCCGGAATGGGCCTGGGTAGCCTTGCTGGGCCTCTGCGGCTATTACCTGAGTAGCCTGCTCGATTTTATCGGCCTGCAATACGTATCGGCGGGGCTCGAGCGGCTGATCCTTTTTCTGTATCCCAGCTTCGTGGTTTTTATCAATGCGCTCTTCTTCAAGCAACGGATTTCCGGTATTCAGAAGTGGGCTTTAGTATTGACGTACAGCGGTATCGCGATTGCGTACGTTGGCGAACTGGTGCTCGACGCCAGCAAGCCAGGCTTGTACTTCGGGAGCTTGATGGTATTTCTGTGCGCTATCACGTATTCTGTGTATATCGCGGGTAGCGGCAAAGTAATTCCGCGAGTGGGCGCCAATAAATTCACGGCTTATGCCATGCTGGCCGCCACGGCCGGCATCTTCGCGCATTTTGCGGTGGCGGGCAATGGGCAAATGCTAGCCGCCGGCCGTGCTCTGTGGGGCTACGGCTTGGCCTTGGCCGTGTTTTCGACGGTGCTGCCTTCCTTCATCATTTCGCAAGGCTTAAAAAGAATTGGCTCCAACAACGTCGCCATCGTGAGCGGGATAGGGCCGGTTTCGACCATTTTGCAGGCGCACTTTTTCTTGCATGAAAAGATCTTTGCCGCCCAGATTTTTGGTACTGGGCTGGTAATAGTGGGCGTACTGCTGCTAAGCTGGCAACGCAAGACCGTAGCGCCGCCCGCCCTGGCTTAGCCAGCGCGTAGGTCTCCTCCTATGGGCCGCTCGGTACGAAAACAGTCAGGCTAAGCTTGCCAGAGCGCCTTCCCAGTTAACCCGGTAAGCTATTTTGGCAAGCTTAGCCTGACGTTCTACAAGACTTCGCCTTCCGGCTGCTACCAGTAGGGAGCAGCCGGAAGGCGATACTCAAAAAACTGCTGCCTGGCTAGCTTCTCTTGCGAGAAGGGCCAGGCAGCAGCATCGGGGGCACTACTGCACGAGCAGGCGCAGGGCCTGGGTGCCGGTGCGCACCACGTACACGCCACTAGGCAAGCTAGCTAACCCCAGGAGCTGAGCGGTGCCGTTGGCATCGGTCGTCGTGGTGGCTACAGTGCGGCCCAGGGCATCAAGCAGCTCGACCTTCGTGCTGGCGGCGGCCCCGAGCAGCGTGGCGCTGGTGTGGGCGGGGTTAGGAAACAGCACCAGGTCCGCAGATTTCGACTGGGCTGCGTTGTGCACAGACAGCGGCGTTGCACTCGGGACGGCTGTACCACAAGTAGTTATTTCATAGATTGAGTAGCCATAGGGCGTGGTGCGCGCCGTGCCAGCCATGCGTACGTAGCGGTACGTGCCCGATACGTCGTAGTCGTCGGTGCGGTGGGCCCCGTTAGTCAGGGTGGGGAAATTGGCGTTCGAATTGTCTTTCAGCACGGTCCAGTTTGTGCCATCGAGCGAGCCCAGCAGCTGGTAGTTCTTAGCGCTGGCCGTTTCCCAGGTGATGGTAACGTGGCTCAGTACCGACGGAGCGCCGTAGTCTACCGTGAGCTGCTGCGGGTCGGCAGAGTCGCTTATCCACCGCGTGCCCTGGTCGCCATCGGCGCCGTCAATGGCGATACCCGAGGAAGCAGTAGCTCCGGCAGCCACCAGGTTGTAGCAGCCCGTCGGCGCTATTCCTGTTACCGGCTGGTCGGGGAACGTAACGAGCTGGTGGGCCGGAATGAGCTTCGACACTACGTTGCCCTGCGCATCTTTTACCGGGTTGCCCTGGGTATCGTACACCGTGCTCACCTGGCTGGTGCTGGTGGGGTTATAGGCCACGGCGTAGCTGAACTGCCCATTTTTCTCAAACACCGAGCTGCTCGGCATGTCGGTGTGATAGCGGGTCGAGAACAGCCCCAGGTTTTGCTGGGCGTGGGCGTAGTAGTACGTGATGCCGGCTGTCTCCTTGGCCCCCATAATGTAGCGACTGCTGGTGGTGGGCAGGTTGTAATTGGCTTCCAGCATGCTCGTTACGTAGGGCGGGTCATACAAAGCCCGGAACCCCAGGGCCACGTGGGTCCAGTCGGCCCCAAAGTCAAATTCGTCCTGCTGGCCCTGCTTGGCTTTCGCTTCGGCCAGCATATCGCTGTATTCGCTTTGGGCCCAGCTCGGATCGCGAGTCAGGTAATTGAGGCCAGGGTTTATGGGCAGAATCTCGATGCCGTGCACGTATTCTTCTTGCCCGCCAAAAAAAGTGGCGTGGGCCAGCCCCTGGTTCGAGGCAATGGCGCCCATGCGGTGCCCGTAACCAGCCGGGAAGTTGCGGCGCTTCCAGTCAAACCAATATTCGAGGGAAGCGGCCGACTCGCTGGTGTAGCCGAATGCGCCCGCTGCCCGCATGTCGGCGTCGCCGAGCGCATCGCCCAGCAGAAACAAGCCTATCCAGGCTTGCATAGACTCCGACGACGACTCCTGGTTGTTGCCCGTCGACGAGCTGGTGCCCCCGGCGTAGCTGTGCCCCATCCAGGGGTCGAAGGTGCGCAGCCAGGGAAAGCTCTGGTCATTTTTGTCCCAGTTGGCGTACTGCTTGGCAATCTGGCGGGCCATCCCCCCGTAGTTTTCCGACTTCAAAAAGTTGGGGTCGAGCATGTTGTACAGCGCGCAAGCCAGCGTAAAGTAGCCGTAGTGGAAGTGGTTGTCGGTAAACTGATCGGAGCCAAACGAAGGGTTGAAGCCTACCAGCGCGCCCCAGCGGTCGTAGCGAGCAAAATAGCGCGTGTCGCCGCTGGTCGTAAACGTCAGCCAGTCGACCAGGCTTTGGCGGGCCTTTTCTTTCAGGGCCGGGTAAGCCTGGTGGTTTATCTCCTTGGCCAACAACGCAAATTTTACGTGCTGCACCAAGTCCTTACCCCCAAAGTACGTATCGTCGCCGTTGCTGGGGTTGCCCGCGTAGGCGCTCACCAGGTCAAACAGCCGCTTGGCATTGTAGGGCGTGGCATCGGCGCTGCTGCTGTGCGGCGCGTTGTAGGAGGGGATTATCCCGCTAAAATCGTACGTAAAGGCAAAGCTGGTCCCCAATGCCGTTTGCAAGTTTCCGCATGGGCTCGCGTAGGTGTACGGGCTGTAGCTCAGGTTATTGGTAGTGTTCTGCGTGAGGTGCGGCAGGAAGCCTTGCAGCGTGGGGCCGCCGGCCTGGTTCGTTTGGATGTTGGTGGTCGTCAGGTTCCAGGTCAGGTTTACTTTGCCGTGCGGAACATCGTAGTTGTACGCTACCTGCGTGTTGGCCACCTTGTTAAAGGCGTATTGGTTGTAGGTCGCAAAGTCGGCCGGTGCCTTGAGGGCCGACACCACGAAGTAGCTATTGGCCGTCGGCATGCGCATGACGAGGGTTGGCGCTTGGGTTTGGGCCGAAGACCAGCGGCTCTTCACCAGGTCGCCGTCGGTGAGATTGGCGCCGCCGAGCCCATCATTTTCTATCGACGACACGCTGACCGTGCGGCCCTGCGACACCAGGGTGCCGCTACCATCGTAGGCCTGTATTTCAAACAGCGAGAAGCCGTATTGCGTGGCTCGCTTAGTGAGCAGCAGCCGCAAATAGCGGCCCGAAGCATTTTTTAGGTCTCTAATGTCGGCCAAGCCATCATTGGGCCGGTTATAGCCAACAGTTGTATAAACCGTCTGCCAGGTAAACCCGTCATCCGACACTTGCAGGGCGTAGTTCTTAGCATAGGCCGCCTCCCAGTACAGCTTCACCTCCGACAGGTTGCGGGTCTGGCCCAGGTCTACCTGCGCGTAGTGCGCCGTATCGAGCTGCATGGTGGTGCTGGCGGGCACGTGCAGGCCGCAGTAGTGCCCATCGGTATTCACGATAAACGAGCCCTGGTGCGGAAAAGTGAGCGGGGCCCCCGTGACGTCGAGGTAGCTAACCGCCTGGTCAAAGCCCAGCTGCGGGTTGATGCCCGTCGTTTCGACCCACACAAATGGCACCCCGTGCGCCATGGTCACCTGCATGTTTTTGGTAGCGCTGGGGTTGGTCGTGGTGTCGGGCATGCTCATTACCAGGCCCCAGTCCGACCAGCTATCGGCTTGCGCGGTGCTGGGGGTGTAGTTGGCAGCGGTAATATGCATGCCCAGGCTCCCTGGCACGCGGTGCATGTTATAGGAATTGCCATCGGAGGCAACATCGATCCGATTGGGAAAGTCCACGCTGACGCCCTGGGGGGTGGGGTCTACCATCAGCGGGTATACCCACAGCAGGCCCGCGTTTTTGCCGCTTATCACCAGGTCGGTCCACCAGTCGTTGGTCGGAATGGGCAAATGCTTCTGCTTGGCTGCCCGGCTCACGTAGATCGGGCTATTGTATTCGAAGTCGTATTGCGCCGCGTCGGAGGAATAGGGTGGGTCCGAGGCATAGCTGCCGGCTCCTAGCGGCACCATGTTTTGCGGATGTACGGGCCGTTGTTGGGCCTGTACCAAGCTGGGGCCGGCCGCCAGCGCCAGCAGCGCCAGCCCTTTGCGAAAGGGAATACCCTCGGCCAGTTTTTTGCGAGTAGCAAGCAAGTAGGTTTTTGCCATGCGAAGTAGTAATTAATGAATAGGGGTAATAGGGAAGGGAAGGAAAGAGCCAGCAACTACGCTGCTAGTCAACCAGCGATTAGAGAGTCGGCTAGGTAGCGAAGTTTCAGATAAGTTAGCTGTGTCTTATGGTGGAGATAAAAGTACTGGGAAAACTGTAAAAACGTGAAAACAACATCTTTAATACCCAGTATAGTCTAGTTTATTTTTTCACTGTAGCCTGATAATGGCTCTAAGCTGGGCGCCGGCTAATCCTCATTTTTGGCATCTGCTTCATCCTGAATAGAGGCCGTTGCCGCTGCTGTCAGTTCAGCGGTTCACATTGGACTATCTGTAGTTAACCTACGCAGTATACTTGTAAGGCGGATTTTTGCTGGTTCATTTTGCCGCCGAGTGCGTGCTAAGGGGCTCAGTGCTGGGTTTGATTGGTTCGCCAGGGGTTTACCCAGTAGGGCCAACCTGCTAGCCGGCCAGCCGTGCGAGGCCCAGCCATTTCGTTGGCCGGATTTTTTCTAATCAAAAATTTATTAGCCAGATGCTATGCTGGATAGATATCCTCAAATTTGCCAAGTACAGCAACCCCGAGCCCCCGCGCCGCGTGCAGAAATCGGCGGCCGAATGGCAGGCCCAGCTCACGCCGGCGCAGTTTGGGGTGCTGCGGCAGCAGGCCACCGAGCCGCCCTACCGCAATGCCTACTGCCGTACCTATGCGCCCGGGGTATATGCGTGCGCCGGGTGCGGCAGCTGGCTCTTTGCTGCCCCGGCCAAGTACCATGCTATGTCGGGCTGGCCCAGCTTCACCCAGCCGATTGCTAAAAATGCCGTGCGGTATGCCTTCGACGACAGCCACCAGATGCAGCGCGTGGAAGCCCGCTGTAATAGTTGCGAGGGGCACCTGGGCCACGTTTTCCCGATGGCCCCGAGCCCAGCGGCTTGCGCTACTGCCTCAATTCGGCAAGCCTGATTCACCTGAGCCAAGCCAGTGGGTAAAGGAGGCCGGGCGCGCTGTTGCTTTGCCAGCACGCCCTAGCGTAGGGGCGCGGGCCCGGCGTTGCAGTCGCGCTGGAGCGGGCACGACATCTTCCTGGGCCGCTACCGACGCTACCAGATCCTTGGGCTGCGCGGCGTATTGCAGCCGGCCAGCTTCCGCCAATAAAGTGCTGCCCGAGCTTACGTCGGTCGAGATGAAAATCGTGCCCGCCAACAAGCTGCTTGCCGTCAAGTGCGTGGGGGAGGGCAAGATTTAGGCTAGCAGCGGGTAGCCCGCCGCAACCTGCTGGCTGGTTAGGAAGTTAGGAAGAACGCAGCTTTGGCTTTCTTTCTAACTTCCTATGCAACACCGTACGCTCGGCAAAACCGGTTTTTCCATCTCTGAAATCAGCCTCGGCACCTGGCAGGTGGGTGGCAAGTGGGGCGAGCCCTTCAGCCCTGCCAATGCCGACCACATCCTGAATGCGGCCATCGATGCGGGCATCAACTTCATCGACACGGCCGACGTGTACGGCGACGGCGAAAGCGAAAAGGCCGTGGGCCGGCTCGTGCGCAGCCGCTCTGGCGAGCGCATCTTCGTGGCTACCAAGTGCGGCCGCCGCTTGCAGCCGCACACCAGCGAAGCTTACCAGCCGGCGGCGCTGCGGGGCTTTGTCGAAGACAGCCTGCGCAACATGGGCCTCGAAGTACTGGACCTTGTACAGCTGCACTGCCCGCCCACGGAGGTGTACTACCGGCCCGAAATCTTCGAGCTATTCGACCGGCTCAAGGAGGAAGGCAAAATTCTGAACCTGGGTGTGAGCGTCGAGAAAGTAGAGGAAGGTCTGAAAGCCATCGAGTATGCGAACGTGACTACTATACAAGCGATTTTCAACATGTTTCGCCAGCGACCGGCCGAGCTATTCTTTCAAGAAGCCCAGCGGCGCGATGTGGGCCTCATCGTGCGGGTGCCGCTCGCCAGCGGCTTGCTTACGGGCAAGTTTTCGGCCCAAACGACCTTCGATAAGGACGACCACCGCAATTTCAACCGCAACGGCGAAGCCTTCGATAAGGGAGAAACCTTCGCGGGCGTGGACTATACGACTGGTCTGGCTGCGGTAGAAGAACTGAAAAATATCTTTCCCGATCAGCCCAGCCTGGCCCCCGTGGCCCTGCGTTGGATCCTGATGTTTCCCGAGGTGAGCTGCATTATCCCCGGCGCCTCACGGCCCGACCAACTATTAGCCAACCTGCAAGCCGACACGTTGCCCGCACTATCAGCCGCGCAAATGACGGCCGTGCGCGACGTGTACGACCGCCTGATTCGGCCGCAAGTGCACCAACGGTGGTAGAGTACTGTAACTAAAAATAAGACCGTCATCATATGTTTGTGGTGGCATCCCTTTGGGCCACGCCGCAG
>CAZERY010000137.1:0-9535 GCA_964514915.1 uncultured Hymenobacter sp. | reverse complement strand
CCACAATCCGTAACCTTACCAGGCATGAGTGGCGAGATGGCTTCCCATTGCCGGTCAGTGACTTCGTGGCGACGCATATACTTGGATAAATAAAAAGGTGTATTGTTAGACAACCTGCCAAAGGTAATTGTCCACACGCTCTAGGGGACTTACGCGGGCAGCCTGGGCAAATAAACGAAAAAGGGGGCTCGCAACTCAAGTTGCAAACCCCCGGCACTAACTAGCCTGGCTGAGTGGCTGCTTAAAATGGGTAGCCGATGGCCAGGTTCAGGCGGCCCGTTTTGTCGTCGGGAGTGCCGTAGTTGGCTCGGAGCGGCACGGCGTAGTCGAAGCGGATAACGAAGAACTGCACGTCGATGCGCAAGCCCAGGCCCGCACCCACGGCCAGCTGGTTGAGAAACTGGCTGGCTACGAACTGCCCGCCCGGCCGCTGAGGGTCATTGTTGACGAGCCAGATGTTGCCCGCATCCACAAACACGGCGCCCTTCACGTAGGGAAATAGGTCCTGGCGATACTCCAGGTTGCCTTCGAGGCGCAGGTCGCCCACCTGGTCGTAGTAGCTATTGATAATGTCGGTGCCGGTGGGCTTATACGAGCCTGGCCCGAGCTGGCGGGCTGCGAAAGCCCGAATGGAGTTGGGGCCGCCAATGCCGTACTGGCGTAAATAAGGGAGCGAGCCGCCTGCCGAATTGCCGTAAGGCAAACCTACGCCAATTTGCAAGCGCCCAACAATGCGGTTGCCCGAGGTGATTTTGGGGCTGATGCGGTAATATTCGCGCAGCTCCAAGTCGAACTTAGCATATTGCGCAAAGCGTTGGCCGGCAATAGTGTAATGCTCAGTCGGGCTTTTGGCGCCCACGGTGAGGCTACTTAGAGCGTTGGCGATGTTACCGCTCACCTCAGCCATACCCTGGAAGAAAATCTGTTGGCGACGGTTTTCTAGCACTTGCTGGTTATACGTGTAGCGATACGAGCTAGCCAGGATAAATTGAGCTTGGTAGGCTTGGCGCAGAAAAGGACGATCGAGCAAGACTCGGTCAAAAGCCGTATCAGTCGAAACAGCGTTGTACGATACATCAACGAGCTTCAATTCCTGCTCATTGGTAATCTTAGTTTTCCAGCTGTAGCCATAGTTGGCTGAGTAGCTAGTGGTAGCAAAGTAGCCCGTGCGCGACACGTAGCGAATACCCGCCCCGAAGTTGGTGCGGGGCTGAAAGTCAGAGTTAACCAGGTGCGGATTTAGAAAGGGCAACTGCGGGGCAATGAGCCGCGGCACAATAAGCTGGGCGTTTATGCCAAACTCATTGGAAATAAGCCCGGTGTTGCTGCGGCTCTCGGCGCCGGCCGGGGCGCGGGTTGAGGTTTCGGTTGAAGCTACTGCATTAATAATAAGCTGCTCGGCCCCCCGCAGGGCAGAGCGGTTGCGATACGATACCGTGAGGCCCGGCCCAGTAAATCCATTACTCTTGCTGACCAGCTGCAATTCAGCCCGCAGGCTTTTCTTCTGGAGCTGGGTCATAAGAATGTTCGCGTCGAGGCGCGCCCGGCCGGCCGAGTCGCCGGCTGCCGAAGGTTTGAATCTGATGTCGACAAACCGGAACGTGCCCAGGCTCATCAGGCGCGAAAGCGTTTGGTCGCGCCGGCGCTGTCGAAACAGGCTATCCGGGTGCAGAAAAACCGCCCGCGTAATAGCCCGCGCCTTAAACATAGTCTCGTCGGGATAGTACAGATACTTCTCGTAGTGAATGGGCGCCCGCCGAATGGTATCGGTTAGCACATAATTAGAATTAAGACTCACCGTCTTAAGCCAGTAAGGGCGGGTAGCCCGGGCCGGGGCCTCCGCCTTTACTTTATAGTAAATGTTTACCTTACCCCGCAGCGTGCTGTCTACCTGAAAGAGTAAGTAGCTGGGGTTAAAGTAGTAGTAACCGATATTCTTCAGTGCCAGGTCGATGCGCACGCGCTCCTTGGTGAGCACATCGAGATCGTAGGGGTCGCCTACTTTGAGCAACGTAGTAGCCTGCGTGCCTCGAATAGCGACGTCGATGAGCGTATCGCGCTCCGGGAAGTGAATTTCCTGAATGGTATACTGGGTGCCGGGCTGGGCCGTGTAGTCTATTTCGGCTGTTTTATCCTGCGCCTTTACCTCGCTCGTTACGCTGCCTTGGAAGTAGCCTCGGTTTTGGAGGCGATTGGTCATCAGGTCGCGGGTAGATTTGGGCTGCGCCTGGCTGAGCAGGACTGGGGCTTCGCCCAGCTTATTGGCCAGAAAATGCTTCACGCCCTTTGCCTTGCCCAAGCCCAAATGCCAAAAGTATAGCTTGGGCCGCAGCCCCAGAATGGAAGAATTGGGTTTGGGGCGCACCACAGTTTCCAGATCCGTTTGCAGGGCCGACTGGTTGCGGAGCTTGGTCGGCGAGTCGATAATGACCTTGCTACCCGTGTAGAGCTTCTGGCCCTCCGGGACGTAGCGCAACCCCGAGCACGACGCAAAAACCAGCAGGCTCAGCAGCGCCGCCCAGCGGCTGCCTGTCCGGCTAGCCCGCGCCAGCTGGTGAGTAGGTAAAGGGGTAAAAGAATTAAGCTGCTTCATTCGTACTTACTTGCTGGCCGTCGGGCGGCGGGTAGTGTCGCGGCGGGCGGCGCTGGGGTTGGCCACTGCGGCGGCCGAGTCGGCTAGGTGTTGCTCGTGGCGCTTACGCTCCTCAGTTTCCTTCTTATTGGCTTTGCGGGTAGCCTTCAGTTGGCGTTTCACCTCGGGCGATATTTTCTCAAATAGCTCCTTGATGTTGTCGTAGTCGCGCTGAAATACCAGCGAGGCACCCGTGCGCACAATGGCGCCGTCGATGTCTTCGTAGGCATTTTGGCGGAAAGCCCGCAGGCGCAGGCGGCCATCGGCCAAGATGCTGTATTCCAGGCTTACGTCGCCCGAAAAATTACTGGCTGAGCTGCTGCCGCTCGTGGCTTGCGTGCCGGTATTACCGCTCAGCGGCACGTCGGTGCCCAAGCGCACGGTAAGGCGATTATTAAATAACTGGCGACGCACCGCCACATTGAGATCGGTGCGGCCCTGGGCCGAGCCGCTGGTGTAGTCGGCCTGGTTGGTCACGCCCAGGTCGATGCCCAGGCCCGCCAGGTATTTGCCGGTCAGGTTCTGGAGCTGGTCGGTGAGCACCTGGCTGACCGAGCCACGCAGCTGGCTAGCCACTACGCCCTCGCCAGCCGTCGTCTCAAACGGATTTTGCTGAATAAACCGACCCAATACCAGCAGCGAGAATACCTGCTTGCTCAGCTCGGAGGTTTGGCTGGGCTGGCGCAAATTGGCCAGTATAGTTTCGACCTGCGCACCGGCTGAGCTACTAGTGGAGCTAGCAGGTTGCGTAATGTCGAAGCCGATAGTAGGCTTGCTCAACTGGTCGGTGACCTTAATGGCCACGTTGAATGGCATGAGGTTGCGCGCCGTAGGGTCATTGGTAGTGCCCTGGGCCGCCAGCAAGTCGGCCGGCGCGGCCTTTACTTGGTAGATGGCGGTCAGGTTCAGGTCGGCATTGTAGGGATCGCCGCTCCATAGTAAATACGAGCCATTGGAGATGATGAATTCGCGGGTAGCCAGGCCGTACAGCGAAAGCCTATACTTGCCGCGGCGCACATCGAGGCGCCCATTCAGGGTGAGGTTGCCGCTCGGGTCGAGAGTGGTAGTGAGCGTGCCGGCGGCCCGTATGCGCAGGTTATCACCACTCACCGGGTCCACAATGAAAGTGAATGGGGTTTTATCCGTAATGGTAATCTGCGCCGTGATGTCATAGCCCATCGTGCTGCTATTCACCGAGTCGGGCTCCGTGAGCACTACGAGGTGCGGCTTGGGCCGAGGCTTCAGGTCCACAAACTGCACGATGCCTTCGCGGGCCACCACGCTAGGGTCGGTGGCGGGGTTTTCTACGGTCAGGTCCGAGCCATTGACTACGGTAGCGCGCGTGTCGATTTTGATGAGCGACAGCGGGCCGGTGAGGTGTGTGTCCGAATCGACCACCAGGCGCCCGTAGTAGAGCGTGTTGTCTTTGCTGCGCTTGCTCTTCACGGCCAAGAAATTATCGGTCGTCACGTGCAGGTCAAAGGCGTAGTCAATCAGGTTGGAAGTCAAGAGGTAGCCATTGGCCACCGCCTTGTTGCCCGCCGAGTCGAGTACCGTGAAGTTGTTGAAGGCAATGCCTTTGTCGTCAAACGTAACGGGCTGGCTCACCAGCCGGAACGGCGAGCCCAGCTGCGGCACCACAAAGCTGGCGTCGGGCGAAGTAGTGAGCTGGCCGCGCACCTGCGGCGCGCTAGTGGTGCCAGCTACGTCGAGCCGCCCACTCAGGTAGCCCGTGGCCTGGCTGATCTGCCCAGCCGAGAATGGCTCGGCAGTTTTTACATTGAGCCTGGCCACGTCGAGTACGAAGTCGAGTGGCGTGGGGCCGACGGTGCGATAGGCTCCGCGCAGCGTCACATCGTTGCCGCCACCGCCCGTGAGATGCGCGTTCACGTCGTAGCGATCGGGTACTGGGTTATTGGCCTGCAAGCTGAGGTCGCCCAGCACCGTTTTGCTGTACAGCAAATCCTTGATAGTCAGGTTGGCCGTAAAGGCTTGCTTTTTAGTGCCCAGGTTGCGGGCCACGGCCTCGCCATTCAGTGTGCCGCCCAGCGTAGAGTCGGCCTGGCCGATGGCGCGACTCACAATACCCAGGTTAAACTGCTCGAAGCGTACGGCCAGTGGCGAGGTATTCACAGCCGGGTTTTGGCTCTGCACCACCAAGGCCGAGCTGCCATTGCTCAGGCGCAGGTTGTTGGCGACTACGGTGCCATCGGCGTTGTAGCGCACGTAGTTGCCACCGCCCGCCGTCCAGGGGTCGTAGTTGATGATCTGCTCGTTGGCAAAGGCAAATTGGTAGGCCTCGCCGCGGCCCTGCGTCAGCACTTGCAACGCCCCGGCCAGGGCCAGGCGCTCGCGGTTGCTGCTGTCGCCCAGGATGGCCGCCCGGGTGTTGATTTTATTATCCGCCACATTGCCCACGAGGCTGGGGCGGCGCAGCGTCAGGCTGGTATCCTGGCGGGCGCGGGCCAGGCGCAGGGCGTAGTCGAGCTTGCGCGGGTCCGAGTTCACATCGAGCGTCAGCGAGTCGAGCCGGTAATCCTTATAGCGAATAAAGCGAATATCGGTCTTGGCCGTGAGGCGGGCTGCCGCGCGGTTATAGTCGCCGGCCAGCACGAAGGGCGAAAGCCGCTTCAGATCGGGCACAAACTGACGCACCAGCCGGGTGTTTTTTACGCGTAGCGAGTAGGTAAACTGTTGGTTGCCATTCTCATTATGAAAGGGCGTCACGCCCGCCAGGTGGAAATAGCGGTTGATGTGGCGCTGCAACTCCGTCGCCAGGTCGCCGAGGTGCACGTTGCCATCCAGGTTGACGGCCGCTACGTTCGAGTTAAAATTCACGGCCGTGCGGGTGGCCGTTTGCACAATGCGGCCTTGCACCGAGTCGAGCGGAATGCGCTGCTTATCCTTGACAATCACGATGTGGTCACCGCTAAACGTGCCGTTTATCGTGTTCAGGCTGGAGCCGCGCAGGTTGGCTTGCAAGTCGCCCTGCACGCGCAGGTTGCCGCCGGTGTAGAAGCCCAATGCCGTGAGGTTAGCCCCGCGCAGGTTCAGCGACGTCACCTCGTAGCTGGGATTGTTGGCATCGCGCAGGTTCACGACGGCCTTCAGGTCGAGGTCGAGGTTGGGGTCGGAGTGGCTGCTGGCCGCAATATTGTACTTGCCCCGGTCAATATCCACCGTCGTAGCCACGCCGTGGTACGTGTAGCCATTGTAGCGGGCGCTCTGGATGTTAGCACTCAGCTTACCCACCAGCGTGTTGGGGTCCTGCAAGTTACCGGTGGCGTTGATGCGGCCCGTGCCCGTAATGGCCCCAATGGTTGGGTCTTTCAGCAGCTTGCCCGCATCGAAGTTCTGCACCGCGAAGGTGCCCACCAGCGGCTGCTGCCCATTGGCCTGCTTAGCGCCCAGCTTGCCACTAAAGGCCACGTTGCCGTACGTCGAGCGTAGCTTGAGGTTGGTATCAAAAGCTAGCGCAATGGGCCGCCCCGTAAAGGTGCCGCTCAGCGACACGGTAGGAGGAATGCTGATGTTATCGGGCACTGTGCCCTTGGGCAGCACGCTCAGCAAATCGGCGCGGGTGCTGCTGAATTGTTGAATGTCAAGGTCTGCATACAGCCGGCCGTCTACGTTGGGCAGCCCCACGATGTGCGCCCGCCGCGCCTGCACCACCGTATTGCGGAAGCCCACAAAATCGAGGTTGCGGATGTTGAGGTCGCCCAGGCGTCCGCTCACCAGCCCGCTCAGCAGCACGCTTTGGTTGGGGCCGGTAGTGAAGGGCGGCGTATCGGCGAGGCTCGGCACCAGGTAGAGCACGTCGCGGAAGCCCAGCCGGGTTTCGCGCAGGTCGCCGCTCAGGCCCAGGTTGGGCAGGTCGTCGGCGATGCTGGCCAGCGACTTATACCGCATCCCCAAGCTGCGCTTGATGCGCGAGTGCGGCGTCACGAGGTCGAGGCTATCCAGCTGAATTTCGACCGAGTCGTACACCGCATTGGCCCGGGCCGAGGTGATGGCGAAGCCGCTCTGGTCCTGGCCCGCCAGGTTGTCGATCTTCACCGTCGTGCGGTTCGCTGTAAAGTTCAGGTCGCGCGTGTTCAGCACCAGGTCGGTGAAGTGCAAGTGGCTGTAATCCAGCGCTGCGTAGCGGGTTTTAAGCTTCGGATCGTTGAAGTTATCAAAGTTTACCGCCAGGCCGCTGATGTCCGACTGGTCCAGCGTCACGCGCCAGTGCATGGGCGCTGGGTTGGCTTTCCCGGCTGCTTCGTCCACTTTGCGCACGGCCTCGGCGGGGTTTATGGCTCGCTGCTCGACGGGCACGTTTTCGTTTTGCGCGTAGGCAAACGTCGTGTTTTTCAGCGTGAGTTTGCCCAGGTCGATGTGTTCCTTGACAAGGTCGATGTTCTTGGCGGTGAGGTCGGCCAGCCCAACCTTGGCATTGATAAACTGCGCCGACGGCCCATTCTTGTACACCAAGCCCACATCCTCCAGCGTCGCCTGGTTGAGGCCAAACGTCAGGGTCAGCGGTTTTTCCGGCTTCTTGTCATCCAGCTCGGGCGCCGTTTTGGTTTGGTCTATCACGATGGCGGCGTGGCGCAACGCGGCCTTATCCACCTTATAGATAGAGTTATCCACATCGACCTCCTCCATATTCACCAGCAGGTCGCCTAGCTTGGCGCGCAGGTCGGAGCCGGCTACCTGGTCTTGCTGCGTAAATAAAATATTGCTGAGGTGCACCCGGCCAATAGCATACTTCAGCCCCGAGCTGGTCGTGTCGACCGGCGCCGTGGGGTCGGTAAAGGCCTTGATGATAAAGTCGTAGTTGTTAACGCTGTCGGGCTCGGTGCGCGTTAGGCGAACGCGGCCGTCGTTCAGCTCTACGTCCTCCACGTTTACCTGCTTATGCAACAGCGCCCAAATGTCGAGGCTTACCCCCAGGTGGCCTACCGAAAGCAGCGTATCGCGCTGCTGGTCGGCCAGGTACACGTTATCAAAATTAATCGCGTGCCGGAAGTCCGTGCGAAACGTCCCGATCCGAACTTCCGTCTTAAGCTTGTCGCGCAGGTAGCCCTCGGCCCGCCGCGCCACAAAGTCCTGCCCCGCCGGAAATTGCAAGGCCACCAGGATGCCGATCACTAGTAGCAATACCAGTGCAAGCAACCCAAAAACAACGTAGAGGAAGCGTCGTAGATAAACTGACACAGGCAGATAGAAAGTGAGCGCCGCACACCACGCGGCGGTAAACAAACAGAATTATGGCTTTCCAAACGCGAAATTACTCGTTGAGGTTGGCACAGCTTAGTCCAAAGGTCAGCACCTGAACTTCATTTGTTACGCCGGCTGGCGCTTTTATTTTGGGGCTAGCCCAGTAGGCTAGGGGAGTTTATGGCTTTGCGAACCGGCTAGCGGCCGTTACTTTGCCGCTATGCAGCCTACTTCCGCCCCCGATTACCGTCCCCTCATTCGCCAGGCTTTTGCCGAGATGGAAAAAGTGGTCGTAGGCCAGCGCACGCTGGTCAGCCGCTTGCTGATTGGGGTGTTTACCGGCGGCCACATCTTGCTCGAAGGGGTGCCGGGGCTAGCCAAAACCCTCACCGTGTCGACGCTAGCGAAGGTATTGCATCTGCATTTTCAGCGGGTGCAATTTACGCCCGATCTGCTGCCTTCCGACCTGGTGGGCACCATGATCTACAACCAAAACCAATCGGTTTTCGAAGTAAAGAAAGGCCCCATCTTCGCCAACCTGGTGCTAGCCGACGAAATAAACCGCTCGCCCGCCAAGGTTCAGAGCGCCCTGCTCGAAGCCATGCAGGAAAACCAGGTGACAATCGGCGAAACTACTTATTTACTCGACCGGCCTTTCCTGGTACTAGCCACCCAAAACCCCGTGGAGCAGGAAGGGACCTACCCGCTGCCCGAGGCGCAGGTTGACCGCTTCATGCTGAAAGTGCACGTCGATTACCTCAAAAAAGCCGATGAGCTGGAGGTAATGCGCCGCATGGCCAACCTGGGTTTTCAGGGTGACGTGCAGCCTGTACTCACCAAGGAAGACATCTTCGGCATTCGCGACCAAATCAATCAGGTCCAGATTTCGGATACGCTGGAGAAGTACCTGATCGAGCTGGTGTTTGCCACGCGCCGCCCCGCCGACTACGACCTGCCCGAGTTTGCGCAGGCCGTGCAGTTTGGGGCTAGCCCGCGCGCGAGCATTGCGCTGCACCGCGCTGCCCGCGCCGTAGCCTACCTCGACGGCCGCGACTACGTGCTGCCCGAAGACATTAAAGATGTGGCGCAAGACGTCCTCAATCACCGCATCCTGATGACGTACGAGGCTGAGGCTGATGGTATTCGGACCCAGGATTTGATTGAAGGGATTCTGCGCAAAGTGCCGATTTCGTAGCAAGTAAGGCTTGGTTCTTAGGTAAGCTTGGCTAGGACTCGCCTAGTGCTGAGCTAGCCAGCCTTAACCTTTCAAAAAACGCTGCTGTTAAAGACCAAGTGCCTAATCGCCGCCGCTAGCCCAGGGCTGGCAATTTCAATCTTCTCCTGAAAACACTTCATTCCGATGAAAAAGCTCCTTATCCTCGCCGCCATGCTGACCGCCGGTGCTTATTCAGCCAACGCCCAAACTGGCACGACGACTACCACCACGCGTCAAACCACGACTACGCCGGGTTCTATGAACTCCGACCAAACCGGAACCCAGCCGTCGACCGCCACCACCGAGTCAACCACGACTTCGGGTGCCAACAACACGATGTCAGCTAACACCAAAGGCAAGGGTAAAACCTTGATCCAGCCGGCGCCTGGCGCCAAGGTAAAAGGCAACGGCAAGCGCATTAAAATCAAATTAGGGCCATTGCACCAAACGCGTAGTTAGCTTATCGGGGTAGTTTCTTCTAGCGG
>CAZERY010000136.1:0-9568 GCA_964514915.1 uncultured Hymenobacter sp. | reverse complement strand
ACCACTACCTGGGCAAGGAAACGGTGCAGAACATCATGGCCTTCCGCTTTGCGAACGCCATTATGGAGCCGCTGTGGAACCGCAACTACATCGAGCACGTGCAGATTTCGGTGACCGAGCAGCTGGGCGTGGGCGACCGCACGGGCTATTACGACGGCTCGGGCGCGCTGCGCGATATGATCCAGAACCACTTGCTCCAGCTGCTGTGCATCGTGGCCATGGAGCCGCCGATCAGCTTCAGCGCCGAGGAAGTGCGCAATCGCAAGGTGGATGTGCTGCGCGCCATGCGCCGCTTCACCCCCGAGAGCGTGCGCGACTCGGCAGTGCGTGGCCAGTATGGCCCCGGCTGGATAGAAGGCCAGCAGGTGCCCGGCTACCGCGAAGAGAACGGCGCCAACCCCGAGTCGAACACCGAGACCTTCGCGGCCGTGAAGTTTTTTGTGGATAACTGGCGCTGGGAAGGCGTGCCGTTTTACCTGCGCACGGGCAAGCGCCTGCACCGCTCGGCATCGGTCATCACCATTCAATTTAAGGACGTACCGCACTTCATCTTTCCGCCCGAAACGGCGGACACGATGCGCAAAAACCGCTTGATTATCAGCATCCAGCCCGAGATGAGCATTCGCCTGCAAGTGCAGGCCAAGCGCCCCGGCGTCGAGATGATGCTGAACGCGGTGGATATGGTATTCGACTACAAAGGCACCTACGTGAGCGAAGCCCCCGAAGCCTACGAAACGCTGCTGCTCGACGTGATGCTCGGCGACCAAACGCTCTTTATGCGCGGCGACCAGGTGGAGGAAGCCTGGGACTTGGTGATGCCCATCCTGAACTCGTGGCAGAACCGCATCAGCCAGAATTTCCCCAACTACTCGGCCGACTCGTGGGGGCCCGAAGTAGCTGAGGCCCTCATTGCGAAGGACGGGTTTCACTGGGTCACCTTACCCTTGCACGGCAAAAAATAAGCTGATGGAACTCCACGTATCGAAAACCGCCGACGAAGTGCTGCGGGAGCTCGCCGATTTTTTTGTGGCCAAAGCCAGCCAGGCCGTGGACGCCCGCGGCCGGTTTGCGGTGGCGCTGTCGGGCGGCAGCTCACCCAAGAAGCTGTACGAGCTGCTGGCCTCGCCCGCTTACCGCGAGCAGGTGGCTTGGGAACAGGCGTATTTCTTTTTCGGCGACGAGCGCAACGTCCCCCAAACCTCGCCCGACAGCAACTACCTGATGGCCAAAACGGCCTTGTTTAACCCGCTGGGTATTCGGCCGACGCAGGTATTTGCCATCGACACCCAACTGGCCCCACCCGAGGCGGCGGCCCAGTACTGCGTCGATATCGAGGAATTTTTTGGGGAGAAAAAAGCCCGGTTCGACCTGGTGCTGCTGGGCCTGGGCGACAATGCGCACACGGCCTCGCTGTTTCCACACACGCCCGTGCTGCACGATAAGAAGGTAGGCGTGAAGGAAGTGTGGCTACCTGAGCAGCAGGTTTTCCGCATTACGCTCACGGCCCCGCTCATCAACCAGGCCCGGGCCATTGCCTTCCTGGTATATGGGCCCGACAAGGCACTCGCGGTGCACCAGATACTGGAGCTAGACCGCGATATTGATAACTACCCGGCGCAGCTGATCGAGCCCAGCAATGGCGAAGTCGATTGGTTTTTGGATGAGGCCGCGGCCAAAGAGCTGAAACGCTAGCCTTTTCGCTAGCCCACATGCTAAAGACGCCCCGCTAGCTACGGGGCGTCTTTTTGAGTTTAAGGCTTACATAAAAACTGATTGTCATTGCGAGCAACGCGAAGCAGTCGCACCCAAACGAGTTGTACGGGTACCATTCTGGTGCGATTGCTTCGCGTTGCTCGCAATGACAATCAGTTTTTATGTAAGTCCTAGAATTAATCAGGCGTTCGTTTGGCTACCGAGGCAGCTCGCTATAATCGGAGGCGGGGCGGACAGCGGCACCCGGCAGCAGCACTTGTGGCACCCCGCCCTGCACCACGATGGCTGCTTTCGCCAGCCCAATAAAGAGTCCCTGCTCCACGACACCCGGAATGCTTTGCAGCTGTTGGGCTAGCCACTCGGGGTCAGCTATTTGCTGGAAATAGCAGTCAACTATCAGGTTTTTTTGGTCGGTGTAATAGTCAGCCGACGGGTTGCCCACGGCCGGGCGCACCACGGGCGCGCCCCCCAGCTTATCGACTGCATCGAGCACCCAGGGCAGCGTGAAGGGAATCACCTCCAACGGCAGCGGAAAGCGGCCCAGCACCGGCACCAGCTTGGAAGAGTCGGCGATTACCAGCAGATAATCGGAAGCCGTTTCCAGGGTTTTTTCACGCAGCAAAGCCCCTCCGCCACCTTTAATGAGCCGCAGTTGCCCGTCGAGCTCATCGGCGCCATCCACAGTGAGGTCGAAGCGCAGGCCCCGACGCGGCTCGATGAGCGGAATACCTACCTGCTGGGCCAGGGCCGCGCTCGCCATGGACGTAGCAGTACCCTGCACTTTCAGGCCCGCCTGCACCGCCGCGCCGAGCTGAAGAATGAACTGCGCCGACGTGCTGCCGCTGCCCAGCCCGAGCAGCATACCGTCGCGCACCCAGCGCAGCGCGGCCGCGGCGGCCAGTTGTTTTTCGTGTTCGTGCAGGCTAAGGGGCGGGGTGGGTAGCGACGGGGCAGACATAAGGCGAACGAAGCAAGGCGTGATTGCGGACCCAAAGGAACTGCCTATTGCCGCTATAATCCGCACAATCGTGGCGCGGCGCCCAAAGAAAGTGCCGTAGCCGGAGGCTAAAGCAGCTTTGCCAGCTCCTACCTCACCAACCACTACGCGCTGGCGTAATTTTGCCCGATGCCTGCTCCTAAGCCATTTCCGACTGCCCCTTCCCTATCGGCATCGACTCTCGAAGCTGTTGCGCCGGCCGTAGCTGCCGCGCCTGAAGTACTGCCCGCGTCGGCCAGCCCGGCCCCATCGGCCGCCGCCTGGGGTCTGTTGCTTGTGCTTTCGCTTATCTGGGGCACGTCTTTCATTTTAATGAAGAAGGGCTTGGTGATCTTCTCGGCCCTGGAGCTGGGGGCGGCGCGGGTGAGCGTGGCAGCGTTGTTGCTGCTGCCCTTCGCCCTGCGCGAGGTGGGGCGCGTCGATCGTAGCCGCTTCAAGTGGCTGGCCCTGAGCGGCACGGTTGGCACGCTGATTCCGGCGTTTTTATTTGCCTACGCCGAAACCCGGCTAGCCTCGGGGCTGGCGGGCGTGCTCAATGCCCTCACGGCGGTGTTTGCGCTGCTCATGGGCGCGCTGCTTTTTAGGCAGCGCCTCACTGGGCTGCGGGTGTTGGGCATCGGGCTGGGTTTGCTGGGCACCGTGGTGCTCATGCTGCTCGGCGGCAGCGGCGACGCCGGCCCGGCCAGCAACGTGGGCACTACCTGGTACGGCCTCTACATTGTGGTGGCTACCGTGGGCTACGGCCTCAGTGTGAACGTGATAAAGCACCGCCTGCACGCCATGACGCCAGTAGCCGTTACTTCGCTGCTACTGCTGCTCATTGGCGGGCCGGCGCTGGCCTACTTGCTGCTGGGCACGGGCTTCGTGCACAAGCTAGCTACCGTGCCGGGCGCCGGGCCAGCCTTTGGCTACATCGTGCTGCTAGCCACGATGAGCACGGCAGTGGCCACGGTGCTGTTCAATATGCTCATTCAGCGCTCTACCACGCTATTTGCCTCGTCCAGCACCTACCTCATTCCCATCGTGGCGCTGGGCTGGGGCGCGCTCGATGGCGAAGCCTTTAACCTATGGCACGCGGCGGGCATGGGCATTATCCTGACGGGAGTATTCCTCATTCACCGCGCCCGCTAGCGTGGCAGCGCTGGCTGGCTTACGAGCTGACTTTCAAAAAGCTTGGGCTAAGGAAGACTGGGGCACTATCCCCAGTAGGCCGTTTGCGTACACTACTAAGGCGATGGACTTTTCCCAAACCCAGACACGATGCAAACAGCCCAAAACCGAATCGATGTGCGCGGCAGTGAGCGCACCTCCCTCCCTGATGCCCAGGCAATACACCCGCTCACACCCGATGAGCGCCTGGAAGTAACGGTGCGCGTGCGGGCTAAAAGCAATAATAATGAGACGCTTACTGCCAGCGCTTTAGCTGATGTACTGCCTGCCCACCGCACGTACCTTAGCCGGGAAGAGCTGGCCAGCCAGTTTGGAGCCGACCCACAGGATATAAAGCAGGTAACCGATTTTGCGCACGCCCACGGTTTAGCGGTAGTGCACACCGACCTTGCCCAGCGCAGTGTGTTGCTCGCGGGCCCGGCCGCCGCGTTTGAGGCCGCGTTTGGCACCAAGCTGCACCAGTATAGCTACCCCGAAGGCACTTACCGGGGCCGTACCGGCCCTATCACCGTGCCCACCGCGCTGGACGACATCGTGCAGGGCGTATTTGGGCTCGACGACCGCCCGCAGGCAGAAGCACATTTTCAAGTGCGGCCCCCGGCTGGGCTGGGTGCGATAGTGGCGCACGCGGCTACGCAGTCATTTACCCCGCCGCAACTGACTAAACTCTATGATTTCCCCGCTCGCCTCGACGGCACCGGGCAGTGCATTGCCATTATTGAGCTGGGCGGCGGGTTTAAGCCGCAGGATTTAAAAACCTACTTCACCAGCCTGAAGCTACCCGTGCCCAGCGTGAAAGTGGTAAGTGTAAATGGCGCCCGCAACCAACCTACCAATGCCAACAGCGCCGACGGCGAAGTGCTGCTTGATATTGAAGTGGCGGCGGCCGTGGCGCCCAAAGCTCAACTGGTGGTGTACTTCGCGCCCAATACTTCGCAGGGCTTTCTGAACGCGCTAACGGCGGCCGTGCACGACAAAACCAACCAGCCCTCTATTATTTCCATTAGCTGGGGCGGGCCCGAATCGACCTGGACTGCCCAGGCGATGGACCAGTTCAACCAGGCGTTTCAGGCGGCCGCGCTGCTGGGCGTGACGATTTGCTGCGCGGCCGGCGACAACGGCTCGGCCGATGGCGTGGCCGATGGCCGGCCCCACGCCGATTTTCCGGCCAGCAGCCCCTACGCGCTAGCCTGCGGCGGCACCAAGCTTACGGCCAGCGGCCAGCAGATCAGCAGCGAAGTGGTCTGGAATGAAGGAGCTGATAGCGCGACCGGTGGCGGGCTCAGCGCGCACTTCCCGGTGCCCAGCTACCAGCGTGCGCTCCGGCTGCCCACTGCTGCCAAAGCTGGGCGCGGCTTGCCCGACGTAGCCGGCAACGCCGACCCTAATACCGGCTACCAAGTGCGCGTAGATGGCCAAAACATGGTTATTGGCGGCACTAGCGCCGTGGCCCCGCTGTGGGCCGGGCTGCTAGCCCTGCTCAACCAGCAGCTCCCAAAGCCAGTGGGCTTTCTTAACCCGCTGCTCTACGGCTCGCTGGCTGGCAAAGGCGTCTGCCGTGACATTACCAGTGGCAACAACGGCGCGTTTGCGGCCGGGCCGGGCTGGGATGCGTGCACCGGCTGGGGTAGCCCGCAGGGCAACAACCTACTGGCGGCCTTGCAGGCGGGCAGCGAGCCAGCAGCGTAGCCGGCTAGACTGCCACTGCTTTATTGAGCTTGGAATGCTTGTAGCCGTAGCCGAAATAAATGGCGAGCCCAATGAGCAGCCAGATCAGGAACATTGTCCAGTTGTTGATGCCGAGCTGCGTCATCAGGTAGAGATTGGTGAGCAAGCCCAGTACGGGCAGTAGCGAAAGCTTCTTTTGGAACGTGACGACGGTGAGCACCAGCGAGGCCAGGATGAACACCAAATACGGGATCTGGTGGCGAAAAACGGCGTAGTATGTTTCGTGGGTGTGGGTGGCCGTGGTGCCATTCACGTCCTCTACGAGCTTTATAAGGGTGGCATGGTCGTAGCGCCAGAGCAAGTAAGCGCTACCAGCTAGCAGCAGCGGAATCAGCCAGCGCCCGCTGATGTAGGGCACCCGAAAGCGAGCGTCGGAGCGGCCATATGGGTCGATGATGAGGATGCCGCCGCACACCAGCGCAAAGGCGAACAGCGTACCGATGCTCGTTAAGTCAACCACCAAGTCCATATTCAGAAACAAGGCCGGCACGCCCACGAAAATACCCGTGACGATGGTGCTGAACGAGGGCGTGTGAAACTTGGGGTGCACCTTGGCAAACACGGGCGGCAGCAGGCCATCGCGGCTCATGGTGAGCCAGATGCGCGGCTGGCCCAGCTGAAACACCAGCAGCACCGAGGCCATCGCAAACACGGCGCTCACGGCCACTAGGGCCGAGAGCTTCGACAGGCCTACTTTGGCAAACACAAACGAGAGCGGGTCGCCCACACCCAGCTCCTTGTAGCTTACCATCCCGGTGAGTACCAGCGTGATAATAACGTAGAGCACCGTGCAAATGATGAGCGCAAACATCATGGCCTTGGGCAGGTCGCGCTGGGGGTTTTTGCACTCCTCGGCAGTGGTAGAGATGGCGTCGAAGCCGATGTAGGCGAAAAATACGGCCGATACGCCCTTGAGCACGCCGCCGATACCATTCGGCGCGAAGGGCGACCAGTTGGCGGGCTTCACGTAGAACGCGCCCACCACAATCACCACTGCCACAATTATCAACTTCAACACGACCAGCAGGTTGCTGGCGTTTTTACTTTCCTTGATGCCCACGTACACCAGCGCCGTAATGGCCACCGTAATGAGGAAGGCTGGCAAATCGACTACCAGCCGGAAGCCGTTGAATAGCTCGGGCGCCTGGGCCCAGGCGTAGTAGGCTTCGAGCTGGGCGGGGCTGGCGGCGGCGAGCGGCTGGCCGCTTTGCATCAGGCTCATAACGGCCTGATAGCCAGCATGAGCACTTTGGGTGCCCATGGTGAGCCAGCGCGGAATATGCAGCCCCACACTGTCGAGCAGGCCGGTGAAATAGTCGCTCCACGAGATGGCCACCACGATGTTGCCCACCGCGTATTCCATGATGAGCGCCCAGCCGATAATCCAAGCCGCTAGCTCGCCAAACGAGGTGTAGGCGTAGGTATAAGCCGAGCCGCTGACCGGAATAGTGGCCGCAAACTGGGCGTAGCACAAGGCTGAAAACGCGCAGGCCACGGCCGTAAAAACGAACAGCAGCGACACCGCCGGCCCCCCGTTGAGGCTGGCCTGACCGATGGTCGAAAAAATGCCGGCTCCGATAATGGCCGCAATGCCCAACCCCGTGAGGTCGCGCACGGTAAGGTGGCGGGCTAATCCGCCACCGCCGTGGCCTTCGGCGGCGGCAGGCGGGTTGGCTAAGATAGCCGCGATGGTTTTGCGGCGGAAGAGCGAGGAATTAGCAGGAGGCATTCGGCCAGAGTATAGATTGGGCGCGCAAACTAGTAAACGGCCAAGATACGCCCCCCTCAAACTTTTTGGCCGCCAAACGCCTTTTTGCCAGGATATGATAAGATTACCCCTGGCTTTACTGCTGACGCTATTTCTTGCGGCCTGCTCTACCTTTAAGCCCATCCCTACTACCCGCTTCAACCCCACCGCTACCCGCGCCGAGCTGCCCCACGAAGAAGCCGTGCACCCTAAAAATTCGCTGGAGTGGTGGTACCTCACCGGCCACCTGCGCGACCAGGGCAGCGGCGAGGAGTTTGGCATTGAGTACGTCTTTTTCCATTTTAACCTGAAGAATGGCCGCGACGATTACCAGATGGTAAACGTGGCCATCACCGACCCGCAGGGTCAGAAATTTAAGTACGACTACCAGCTCGGTAAGCTGCCGCGCCTGCTTACCGACTCGCTACCGCTGCGCCTGCGCGAACACAAAGCCGGGCAGGTCTGGAAATTTGATGGGCAGGAAGGCCGCTATCAATTCCAGGCTGCCCTCACTGGCCAGGACAATGCTGGCTATGCGCTCAACCTTAGCACCACGCCCACCAAGCCCGTGCTGCTGCACGGCGGCACGGGCTACGAAAACTACGGCCAGGGCATTCTGGCGGGCTATTATTCCTACCCGCGGCTAGCCACTACCGGTACGCTCACCGTGGCCGGCAAAGCTCACCAGGTAAGCGGCGAGCTGTGGTACGATCGCCAGTGGAACTGCACCAGCATCGTAAGCAAGGGCGTGGGCTGGGACTGGCTCAGCATCCAGCTCGACCAGCCGCGCGAGGAGCTGATGCTCAATACGCTGCGCAACGCCGAAACCAACCAAAGCCTGACTAACGGCTCGTTTTTCAGCGCCGATAACCAGAACGTCCACCTCTCGGGCCACGACTTTCAGCTCACGCCCCTCACCTACTGGACCAGCCCCCGGTCGAAGAAGAAATACCCAGCTAAGTGGCGGGTGCAGGTGCCCGCCCAGGGCTACGACCTCGTAGTGGAGCCCCTTGTGCCGCAGCAGGAGTTAGCGTTGCGTTTTTTCCACGCCTTCACCATGTACTATTGGGAAGGTATGTGCCGCGTCACGGGCACCCACCACGGCCAGCCCGTCACGGGCAAGGCCTACGTGGAAATCACGAACCGCTAGGGCACTGGTAAGCGCTCTAATTTATAGGTACTAGCGCGCCGGCCAGCAGCGCCGCCAGCACAATGGCCACGCTCGGCACCCGCTTCCAGAGCAGCAGCAGAAAGGTGATGCCCACCAGCAGCGAGTTGAGCGGAAGCTGCCAGTGGGCCAGGCTAGCGGGCAGCGCCAGCAGGCGGTCGGGCAGCGGGTGGTAGAGCAGCAGCGCGGCCGCGCACACCAGGCCGGCACTCACGGCTTTCACGCCTTCAAGCGAGGCCTTTACGACGCGATACTGGCGTAGGCCATCCCAAAAGCGGATAACGAAAAATATCAGGAACGTGCCAGGCAGAAAGATGCCTACTGCGCCTACTGCGGCGCCCAGCAGCTGGGGGCCCGCGCCGCCGTGGGCCCGCATGGCTAGCGCGCCGATGTAAGAGGCGAACGAAAAATTGGGCCCCGGCAAGGCTTGCACCAGCCCCAGCCCCGACAAAAACTCGGGCCCCGTGAGGTAGTGCTTATACTCGACAAACTCGGCAAACAGCAGCGGCGCCAGCACCTGCCCGCCCCCAAATACGAGCGAGCCGTTGCGGTAAAAATTTTCAAACAAGCGCACGGGCAACAGCTGCGTGTAGTGCCCCAGCAGCGCCGCCAGCAGGAAGGTACCGAGCCACAGCGCCCCATTAGCCCACTCCACCCTGATGGGCTTTTTATTGGGCACAATGGCGTGCTTGCGGTAGCGCAGCGTGGTGGTGGCGCCGCCTGCTAGCAGCAGCAGCGGCAGCACTCCCGGCAGCTGAAAAAAGTAGGCAACCATGGCGGCCGCCACCATCAGGGCCACCGAGGTTTTGGTATGAATAACCTGCTCGGCAATGCGGTAGGCCGAAAATGCCACGAAGCCTACCGCCACCGGCTGCACAAACTGCACCAGCCGCGCCGTAAAACCCGTATCGAAGTGGCTGAGTAGCAGGCCGGCCAACGTCATGATCGTGACTGCCGGCAGGCACCAGATCAGCAGGGCCAGGTAAGCTAAGTTGGGGCCGCCCAGCCGAAAGCCGATGGCCGTCATGGTCTGGGTAGAGGTAGG
>CAZERY010000135.1:0-9600 GCA_964514915.1 uncultured Hymenobacter sp. | reverse complement strand
ACTGACCCGTAAGTTTCATATTATCGACGCGCAACTTACTTCGTGACGAGTATAACGTGCGGATAAATAAAAACTTGTATTTACCTCCCTGCTATTTGCTCTGGCCGCCTTGCTACCGTCATTCACCCCGAGCTTTTTTTGCTGAAGGCGTACCCGCTAATGGGCGCCGACTACCCGGCTGCCCATCAGCTCACCAAAGTACCCATGCCCATCACTGGTTTCGAAAAAGTGCTGATTTAGGGCCGGGCCCTTATCCTTGATCTTGTTGATTTTAAAGCCAGCTACAGACCAGCGCTTTACAACCGCATTACCACCGATTCACCCGTAATTAACAGGACCTTATTAAACACCCATTGGCCGTTTAATAAGGTCCTGTTAATCAGAAAATAAGCTAAAAATTGAATACTTTCCTGGCTACGGCATTTATTTTGGGCGAGGTGACATCAATATAGGCCAGCGGCAGCCAGCCGGGCTACCGAGAGCAGCTCGCTCATACCCCACGCTGCGGGGCTACCTTCTAGGAGCGCGGCCGGCGCGGGCCAGGCCGGTAGTTGGGGGAGGGGACTGCGGGCCGCGTTGGCCGCGGCGGGCGCTCGCCGGCGCCAGCGAGGGTGCGCAGCACGGCTACCTCATCGCTTGTGAGGTCGCGCCACTGGCCGGGGGCTACATCGAGCAACGACAAGTCGCCAAGCGCCACCCGTACCAGCCGCAGGCAAGGCAGGCCCACGGCGGCGCACATCTTGCGCACCTGCCGATTCATACCCTGCGATATGCTGATTTCCAGCCAACTAGTAGGAATGCTGGCCCGGTAGCGGATGGGTGGGTTGCGGAGCCACAGCGCCTCGCTGGCCTCCTCGGGCAGCGGTCGTGCCGTGGCAGGCAGCGTGAAGCCTTCCTTTAGCTGCACGCCTTGGCGCAGCTGCGTCAGGGCTGCTTCGGTGGGCACGCCCTCTACTTGCGCCCAGTAGGTTTTGGCCACCTTGTAGCGCGGGTCACTGAGGCGGTGTTGCAGCTGCTTGTCATCGGTAAGCACCAGTAGGCCCTCGCTGTCAAAATCGAGCCGGCCCACGGGGTACACTTCCGGCACTTTCACAAAGTCTTTGAGCGTAGCGCGGCCGTGCTCATCCGTAAACTGGGTAAGGACTTCGTAGGGCTTATTGAGGAGGACGTAACGCATTTCTCAATTATCAATTAACAGTTATCAATTAACAGGTATCAATTAGCAGTCCCTCCGCTGCTTACTGCAATGAGCAATCCTCCTTGATAATTGCTCACTGATAATTGCTGATTGAATTAAATGCCGCCCTGGTACTTGCGGGTGGCCCACTCGGCCGCCAGCAGCGCCACCAGCGCGAAGAACAGCCATTTTAGATTAATCAAATCCTTGAGGCTTTCTTCGCTGGAAATTACGGGCTTGAAATTCGCCTTGGTAATATCCTGGGCTAGCTTGTCGAGCTGATTGGGATAGTAGAGCTGGCCGCCACTACGGTGGCTGAGCTGGGCCAGCAGCTGGTGGTCAGCTTTCGATTCCTGAGCTTCGAGGGGTTGATTTTGTACGAGTAGCTCGCCGGCCGCCTGCTGGGCCTGGCCGCCGAGCGTAGCACGGGCCTGGTAGCGGTAGAGGCCCGCCGGCAGCGGCCCCAGGTGCAGCGGCGAGCCATCGGCCGCGTTGGCGAAGGTGACGGTGCGGGCTTTCTTGGCCGAATCGGTGAGGATAAGGGTGATTTTCTGGTCGTAGATGCGCTCGAACACTGCGTTGTAGGTTTCAGCGCTCAACATCACGTCGTCCTGGGTGCTAAACACATCCTGCGTCGGGTACACGTCGAGGCGCTTCTTGTTGGCGTTCTGGGTCAGGAGCTGGAGCGTGCGGCTGATAAGGCGGTCGTAGGCCTCGGGGCGGTCGTCGTGGGCCGTCGCTTCTTGCAGGCGCCACTGCCAGGTGTTTTCGGCCAGTAGGGTAGCGGCGCGGGGCGTGGCCGTAGCGCTGCCAAACACGAGCAAGGGCTTTTGGGTGGGCAGGCGGCCCACCTGCTGCCACAGGGCAGCCTCGGCCCCACTGCTCAGCCGCAGTTCGCCAAAGGGCACCGGGGCGGGCGGGTACTGCCCAAAGCGCCGCCGGCTTTCCTCATCGAGCGGAAAGCGGGCGAAGCCAGGGTTGGGCAGCGGCGTCACATCGTCGGTTTGCTGGCCGCGGGGCTGCACGCTCAGGCCGCTGGCGAGCTGGTTGTAGGCATTAAAATCGGACTGCGCACCCAGCACGTAAAGCACCGGCACGCGCGCCACCCGCACCCGAGCCAGCAGTTCCTGGCCCAGGCCCCCGCGGGCGGGCAACTGATGTAGTACGGCCACATCGAAGGTAGCGCCCGCTGGTAGGGGCGTGCCCACACCGGCCACACTCAGCGTAAGATCGAAGTTATTATTTGCGAGGATGGCCGCTCGGAGTGCCTTCAGGTCGGGGTGGGGCGCGGCGCCAGCCAGCAGTACCCGCAGCTTACCCTTCACGATATCGACAAACGCCGTGCGGGTATTATTGAGGGCCGTAAACTCGCCGCCCTGGGGCACCACGCGCACCTCGTAGCGGCGCTTGCCCGGGGCGGGCGCCGTGAGCTGAAAGGTGGTGCGCACGCGTCGCCGGCCGGCGGGCAGGGCCAGTCGACGCGTTTCGAGCACACGGCTGCCCTCGCGCACCTCCACGGTGGCCGTGCCGCCCGCGTACCCCTCGTACCCTATCTCAGCTTCCAGCGGAAACTTATTGCCGCTGAAAGCCACGCGGTTGTACACCAGGTCAGTAAGGCGCAAATCTTTTTTAGCCAGCGTATCGCCGAGCGCCACGCTGAAAATGGGAAACGTAAACTCCGAAAACTGCGGCGCCTGGCCCTGGTTTACGATGCCATCGCTCACGAGCACTACGCCAGCCAGGTTGCGATCGGTAGTGGCTTCACGGCTGTTGGCGAGTAGTTGATTAAGGTCGGTGCGGTCGGCGCCAAAGCGCAGCGAATCGGGGCTAGCCTCGGCCTGCGTGAGGGTGCGCGTTTCGACCCGAAAGCCTTTATCGCGCAGGCTAGCGGCCAGCTTCGGCAGGCCAGTAGTAAGCTGGTTAAGCGCGGGCTTGGGCGTAAATAGGCTTATCGACTGCGAGTTATCGACGGCCAGCACCACGGTGGGCGCCTCGGTGTGCGTAGTAGTCGTTTTGATGAAGGGCGATAGCAGTAGAAAGCACAAGAAGCTGACCACCACCGCTCGCAGCGCTGCTAAGCCATAATTGATAGCCCGGCTCCACGGCGCTTTGGCCGAGTAGAGCGGCGCCGCGTAACCCGCGCCCACGGCCAGGCATAGCAGAATAAACCAGGAAGAATAAGCAGTGGAAAGCAAGAGCAGAAACGTGCCGTAGAACGGCGCAGAGCAATAAACGAAGGAAGCCGGCTACCTTACCGGCTCACGACGGTAACCAGCTCAAGGCTGTTAAAGATACTGGCTGGCGAGATGACGGGCTCCGATAACGGCAGCTGGTTGCCGTAGCGTTCCCGCAACTTAGCCTGTACGGCGGGATTACGCAGGTCAAAATCACGCAAGTGTTGCAACTGCCCAAGCTGTCGATGCAGGCCACGGTCGTACACTTTCCAGACGAGCTCCGAGCAATAAATCTGCTGGTCTGACCAATTGAAAGCCAGGTCGTAACCGCGGCCTAGCATGGGGCGGCCAACTGCTCGCAACCGGGCTAGCGCCGCCGGAGTAAGCGCGCTGGCCGCGTCGCGCAGCCGTTTTACTACGAAGTGTTCACCCTTGCCCCTGGCTATCCAGCTAGCCAGGGGCGTCAGCTTCACCGGCTGCACTGCCTCAAAAACCTGCCATTCGCCATTGGCTTTGTAGAGTAGCCCGCAGTGGCTGTAAGGCGAGTGCGTGGCGAGTTGAATCGCTTGGCTTTGAGCCGATTGTGAGGTATGAAAAATAAGGTCGCCCTCGTGGAGTTGGGGTGCGATAGGAGCAGTTTGCTCTTTTGCTTGCGCTAGTAGCTTTGCCTCTAGCACTGGAATTCCTGAGCGGCAATACAGGCTAGTTTGCTGCCGACCCCTACTCCACGTGCCAAGCAGCATAAAAGCCCCAATCAGGGCCCAACCCGTAACATTACCTGCTGAGCGAAACAGCATCGGCTTACCTACGTCAGCATGCCGCCATCGACTTGCAGCACTTGCCCGGTGATGTACGCCGAGTCGTCCGACGCCAAAAAGGCCGTGGCCTTGGCTACGTCAGCGGGCGAGCCGCCGCGCTTGAGCGGAATGGCCTTACGCCACTCATCGACCTGCTTTTGGTCGAGGGCATCGGTCATTTCGGTTTCGATAAAGCCAGGCGCGATGGCGTTGCAGCGAATATTGCGCGAGCCCAGCTCTAGCGCTATCGACTTGGTAAAGCCGATGATACCGGCCTTGCTGGCGGCGTAGTTGGCCTGGCCAGCATTGCCTTTGATGCCCACCACCGAAGTCATGTTGATGATGGAGCCAACCTTAGCGCGCATCATCGGCTTGGTGGCCGCTTTGGTGAGATTGAAAACCGATTTTAGGTTGACAGTGAGTACGTTGTCCCACTGCTCTTCGCTCATGCGCATGAGCAGGCCGTCTTGCGTAATGCCGGCGTTGTTGACCAAAATGTCGAGCTTGCCAAATTCCTTAACTACTTCATCCACTAGCTGTTCGGCCTGGGCATAGTCCGATGCGTCGGAGCGATAGCCCTTGGCCTTGCTACCGTGGGCAGCTAATTCCGTTTCGAGGGCCTGGCCTTTTTCGACCGATGACAAATACGTGAAGGCTACCTGAGCGCCCTGCTGAGCAAATAGCGTAGCAATGGCACGGCCAATTCCTTTCGAAGCCCCGGTGACGAGGGCTACTTTTCCAGCGAGAGTCTGATTCATGGGACGAAAGTAGCTTTTTTTAGCGGTTAGCCCTTGGCTGTTAGCCGTTAGCTCTCATTGGGCGAAAAGCTAACGGCTAACAGCCAAGGGCTAACCGCTAAAAAACTATACTTCCGACAGCGGCTCGGCAGCCAGGTGCTCGAGGCCTTGTGGGCCATCTTCCTGCTCGACCCGTTTGGCAGCCCGCACCAGCGACGAGCTGAAAATAAACTCGCGCAGCTCGGGCACGTCGGCGTGGAGAATCTGATCCTTGTCGCCGTCCCACAGCTTTTTGCCCTGGTGCAGGAAAATAATGTGGTCGCCAATCCCCACTACCGAGTTCATGTCGTGGGTAATGATGGCAGTGGTGATGTTGTATTCGTGCGTGATTTCGGAAATCAGTTCGTCAATCTTGATGCTGGTGGCCGGGTCGAGGCCCGAGTTGGGCTCGTCGCAAAACAGATAAGTACAGTTGGGCGCGATGGCGCGGGCGATGCCCACGCGCTTTTTCATGCCACCCGAAATTTCGGAGGGCATTTTATTGCCTGCATTTTCGAGGCCCACGCGCTTAAGGCAAAACTCGACGCGGTCGCGGCGCTCTTCCAGCGTCATATCGGGCGTTAGCATTTGCAGCGGAAACTCCACGTTCTTGGCCACCGTCATCGAGTCAAACAGTGCCGAGCCCTGAAATAGCATCCCGATTTTACGACGAATTTCCTGGCGAATGTCCACCTTGGAGTTAGTGTACACGGTGCCATCGAATGTGATGGAGCCCAGATCAGGCTTCATCAAGCCCACAATGCACGAGAGCAACACGCTTTTGCCAGTGCCCGAGCCACCGAGCAGCAAGTTGCACTTGCCAGTTTCGAGGGTGCAGGTGATGCCTTTGAGAACCTGATTGCCGTCAAAGGACTTTTCGATGTTGGATATTTCAATCATTTTGTAAGCTAGTAGCTGTTAGCTGTAAGTGTTTTACTCCCCAGCTTGTTCAGCCTTCCTAAAGGCTAATAGCTAGCAGTGAATACCCAACAGCTCAAGGCTTATAAAAGTACGGCAGCCAGGATGTAGTCGGCCAGCAAAATGGCAATAATGGAATTGGTAACTGCGTCGGTGCTAGCAGCGCCTACTTCCAAGGCTCCACCTTCAGTATAGTAGCCCTTATACGCCGAGATACCAGCTACTAAGAATGCAAAAACGACGGCTTTGATAAGCGCAAAGACGATGTTGTAGGGAATAAAATCGGTACGGATGCCCTCGATATAATCCTGCGGGGCCATTGCGCCCGACAACGTGCCGGCCAGGTAGCCACCCAAAATGCTGAGCGCCATGGCCAGGATAACCAGCAGCGGAAACATCAGCATAGCCGCCAAAATGCGGGGCAATACTAAATAAGAGGTTGAGTTAATGCCCATTACTTCGAGCGCCGAAATCTGCTCGGTAATGCGCATCGTGCCCAGGCCGCCCGCAATGGAGCTGCCTACCTTGCCCGCCAGCACAATGCTGGTAATGGTGGGCGCCAGCTCCAAAATGGTCATTTCGCGCACCATATAGCCGATGGTCGACTTAGGAATGAGCGGATTGGTAAGGTTGTAGGCAATCTGGATGCAGGTAACGGCCCCGATAAAGGCCGATACAATCCCGACAATGAAGATGGAGTTGACGCCGATGAGGGTAGCTTCCTCAAAAAAGCGAGTCCAGAGAACGCGAAACCTTTCGGTGCGCGTCACCATGTTTTGTAAAAAGATGATGAATGAGCCGAAAACCTTGAACATAGAGTTGGTGAATAGGCAGCGTAAAAGCAAGCTGATGGCGCTCCGCGCAGCCGCGCCGGAGCATCTTTGCGCCTCTTACGTATAAACCCCAGAAATAGTGGCTTCATCGGCACAACTAGTAGTAATTACGGGCGGCAGCCAGGGCATTGGGCGCGCGCTTGTGCAGAGTTTCTTGCGCGAAGGTTTTGTGGTGGTTACCTGCGCCCGCTCGGCCTCGGGCCTGGCCCAGCTGCAAGCGGAGCTAGCCCACCAATGCCCCGCCGCTCCGCTGCACGTGCTACCTGCCGACTTAAGCCAAGCTGCCGACTGCCAGCGTTTTGCCGATTTTGCGCTGGCGCTGGGCCTGCCGCTGGCCGCGCTTATTAATAACGCCGGCGCATTTGTGCCCGGCCGCCTCCAGGATGAGCCCGCCGATGGCTCACGCCTGCGGGAGATGCTGGCCGTTAACCTGCTCAGTACCTACGACGTAACGCGGGCGCTGCTGCCCACGCTGCTGGCGCAGGGTCGCGGGCACATTTTTACCGTTTGCTCGACCGCCAGCCTCATGCCGTATCCCAACGGTGGCTCCTACGGCGTAGCGAAGTTTGCGTTGCTGGGCTTCACCAAAACCCTGCGCGAAGAAGTGAAAACCCAGGGCCTGCGCGTGACGGCCGTGCTGCCCGGCGCCACCCTCACCCGCAGCTGGGATGGGGTAGGGGAGCCCGCCGAGCGCTTTATTGACCCCACCGACGTGGCCGAGGCCGTGCTCGGCGCCTTCCGCCTTTCGCCCCAGGCGGTGGTAGAAGAAATCGTGATTCGCCCGCAGCTAGGCGACTTGTTGTAGCGCGTAGCTAGTTGGCTTGCGTTGATGTGCCAGGTAGCTGCCTGGCGTTCAAAGCGTAAGGTTATTCGGGTGCTACTTTGCCGGGGCCTCTGAAGCCGAAGTTGATTGGGTTGCCAGCATAGTAAAAAGTGCCGTGGCCGTTGGAAGTGCCATCCACTATCTGGCTAGCCCGCACGTGCGCATCACCATAGCTGCTAGGGTAAACTACGTAGTAACACTGCTGAGTTTGCAGGGCGCTGGCAAACAGAAAGCCGTTGCTGCCCAAAAACGGGTGAAATTCGGTTGCCTGGCCGCGTAGCGTCATGTCGCCCGCATCGTAGATGTCGATAAACAAGTACCCGCAATCGACATTCAGGTTGATGTCGCCCGTGCTGGACGAGTGCACAAACAGCGTATCCTGCTTAAACTGGCCCTCGGTGGTAATGAGGCCGTAGCCGCGCTGCTCCACGTCTTTGAGATACCTGACGTGCAGGCGCACTTCGCGGGGCGTGTTGTAGCTCCGCACCCAGTTGCAGCGGCTGGTATTGGTAATTAGCAGGCGGTGAGCGCCTTGAGATGTGAAAACGATGTCATCAAGCACGTTTTCACCGGCCTGCACCTCGGCGTAGTTGGCCGTGTCGGGCACGATGGTCACGTCCACGTTGTCGTAGCACACCACGTCGGTTAGGCGGCGGTCGATGGCGCGGTGCTGCGTCACCACCGTGCCGTTGCTTTTGAGACAGTCGGCGTCGTGGCCCGCGCCGCAGCCGGCCAGCGCCAGGCCGCCGGCTAGCACCACCGCCGCGCCGCGCAGCCCGGCTAGCGCGTTACTTTGTAGCTGTATTTGCAGTTGCATTCCTCAAATTTTGCCTGAAATTATGGACCTGAATGGGAAAGTTGCCATCGTAACCGGCGTGAGCAGCGGCATTGGCCGGGCCACCGCCGAAGCGTTGCTAGCCCGCGGCGCCGCCGTGGCGGGCTGGGGCCGCAAAGCCCCCGAAGACCTCGACCACGAGCGCTTCCTGTTTTTTGAGTGCGACGTGCGCGACGAGCACGCCGTGGCCGAAGCCTACACCAACACCCAGCGCGAGCTGGGCCTCGAAGTGCACGTGCTGGTCAACAACGCTGGCGTGGGTATTTTTGGCCCCATCGACGGGTTTAAGTCGGAAGACTGGCACACCATGTTCGATACCAACGTCAACGGCCTGTTTTACTGCACCCGCGCCGCGCTGCCCCAAATGAAAAAGCAAGGCGAAGGGCACCTCATCAACGTGGCTTCGCTCGCCGCCACGGCCGGCACCGCCAGCCTGGCGGGCTACTGCGCCACCAAATATGCCGTGCGAGGCTTTTCCGACGCCCTGTTTAAAGAAGTGCGGCCCGATGGCATCCGCGTGACGTGCGTGATGCCTGGCTCGGTCGAAACTAACTTCAACGGAGCGCACCCCGGTACCGACCCCGACCCCTACAAAATGCAGCCCGAAGATATTGCCGCCGCCATTGTCCACGCCCTCGAAGCGCCCCAGGCCACAATGGTTTCGGAAATTCAGCTGCGGCCCACCAACGTAAAAAAGCAGCCTTAACAAACCGTTTGTCCTTGCGAGCCCGCGAAGCAATCGCACCCGCCCGGCAATTTCGAATGGCTCGTTCTGGTGCGCTTGCTTCGCAGGCTCGCAAGGACAAACGGTTTTTTTATATGGTAGAGGTAGAGCATCTTATCAAAACCTACGGCACCCAAAACGCCGTGGACGACATCAGCTTTCGGGCCGATGCTGGCGAAATCGTGGGCTTTCTCGGGCCCAACGGCGCGGGTAAAAGCACCACGATGAAAATTGCGCTCGGCTACTTGCCGCCCACGGCGGGCACGGTGCGCATTGGTGGCTACGACGTGCTGCACGACCCGCTGGCCGTGCGCCGCCGCGTAGGCTACCTGCCCGAGCATAACCCGCTGTACCTTGACATGTACGTGCACGAGTACCTCGAATTTATCGGGTCGGTGCACGGGCTAAAGGGCCGCGAACTGCGCCAGCGCGTGGCCCAGCTCATCGGCCGGGTGGGGCTCACCCGCGAGCAGAACAAGCAAATCGGCGCCCTCAGCAAGGGCTACCGCCAGCGCGTGGGGCTAGCCCAGGCCCTGGTGCACG
>CAZERY010000134.1:0-9663 GCA_964514915.1 uncultured Hymenobacter sp. | reverse complement strand
ATAAGAAAAGGCCTAGTAAAAATCCTGCGAATTTAACTTAAACAGCTTCTTAGCTTGGTATCCCAACCTGGGAACTGCGCTAGCTACCGCACTACCAAGCGGGTAGTGCTGGTCGTGGTCTGGTCGGTGGCCTGCACCAGGTATACTCCCGGCTGGAGGATAGGCGGCAGGCGTACCAAGCCCGCGGTGGTGCTGGGCAGGGCGGGGCCCTGGTAGAGCGTTTGTCCGGTCAGGGTCAGGACTTTTACGCTGAGAATGCTGCCCGGCTTATACCCATCCAAGGCCAGCTGCACCAGCTCGCGCCCGGCCGGGTTGGGGTATACACGGAGGCGGTGGTCGGCGGCGAGGGCCTGGCTGGGGGTAGTGGCCAGCGCCACGCTGGGGTCGTCGCCATATATAATGCCGCGGCCGCCGGTGCTGAGGTACACGCGGCCGTAGGTCTGGCGGTCGCCGGCAATCTGGCTGATGTAGCCGTACTGGTGCTGGTCGTCGTTGAGGCGCTTCCAGGTAGCGCCCGTGTCGTCGGAGCGGTAGAAGCCGTACGTGTTGCCCACCGTGCCCACGATGTAAACGGCCGGGTAGCCCGTCGCCACGGCGGGCTTACCCAAGCCAACGGCCACGGCCGCCTTGGCGCTGGTTACTTTCTGGAACGTCGCGCCCCCAGCCGTGGAGTGGTAGAGCGCGGCCGCGGCATCGCCCGAATACGTGCCGGGGCAAGTCAGCCACAGGTCGCCTTCCTTGCCGAAGGTCGTGCGGATCGTCGCATCACTCACCAGGTAGTTGGGCGTGCCGGTAAAGCCCGTAGCGGCCACGGTGAAGCTAACGGCCCCGTCGGTGCTCACGAGCACGCGGCCGGCCATAGCGTCGTACACGTAGAATTTCAGGGGGTTAACGCGGTCGGCCACGGGGCGCAGGCTATTGCTGGTGTTGTTGGCCGTGACGCCGGTAGCGGCCGGTCCAGGTAGTGCCGCGGTCGGTGGAGTAATACACGCCCGTGTTTTGGCCGCTGGCGGCATCGGGCTCCCACACGATACGACTGCCATCGGCCGACACCGCCACGGCGCCGCCCGAGCCGGCGGCCGCCGGAAAGGTGGCGAAGGGCGTAAAGGTGACGCCGTCATCGGTCGAATACGCCCCGTATTTGCCGACGGCGCTGGTATGGGTGCGCACGATAAAGGTGGGGAGCAGCTCGGCAAAGTCGATGGACGTGTTGAAGCCGTACTGCGGGGCCAGGCGGCTGGTGGGCACTACCGCGGGGTTGAGGTGCCGGTAGCCATCGAGGTCGGCCACTACGCTGATGAGCGGCGCCCCGGTGGGCAGGCAGCTCAGGCCGTGGGGCACCAGCTCTTCCAGGCCCTGGTTGTCAAATTTCCAGGTCGGCGTGGTAGGCGCAGCTAGGTCAACGGCCATGATATTCTGGCTCGAAAACGCGCCGTAGCCGGTCACAAACCAGGCATTATCCGATCGAAATGGATCCACGTCCACATCGGCCGTCCAGTGCGGGTTCGACGCGGCGTTGGAAGGCGACAGCGACAGGTCGAGGTTGCTTTTCGAAGTTGCCTCCCAGTTGAGGAGTGGCTGCCAGGTAGTGCCGCCATCAGTGGTGCGAAATATTTCGTCGCCGGGGCCCCAGCGGTCGATGGTGCTCACCAAAATCGTCCCTGGCTTCTGCGGGTCGAGCGACAGGCCCGCATAGCCGCCCTGGGTTTGGGCAGCGGTGAGCGTGGGCTTGATGCTCGTCCAGGTGCCGGTGCTGGGCACGTACTTCATGACGTCGCCGGCCGTTACGTCGTTGGGGCCGGGGCCATTGCTGTACGCCAGGTAGAGCGTGCCATCGGCCGCCACGGCGGCATGGTGGGCCATGAGCGCGGTGGGCGCGCCCGGCACGGCGGCCCAGGTTGCGCCGCCGTCGGTGCTCCGGCAGAGGTTGTCGGCGCCGATGCGCAGCACGCCCACGTAAATAGTTTTGGTGGCGCTGCTGCTTTTATCAAACACTACGAAGCTGATGCCGTTGGTGCCCACGGGCGTCGTCGCCACCGGGAAGCTGGCCACCTTGCTCCAGGTCGTGGCCCGGTCGGTGCTCTGCCAGAGGCCGTCGGTGCTGGAGCCCAGGTAGAGCGTGGTGCCCAGGTTGGGGTCTACTTGCAGCGGCTCGCCCGAGCCCCGGCCGTTTTCGTTGCCGCCCAGCTTGCTGGTTAGGGGCGAGCGCGTCCAGGTTGCGCCCTGGTCATTGGAGGCCAGAATGGCCGCCGTGCCCGCCCACGACTGCGTGTAGGTACCCGCCGCCAGGTACACGCGGTTGGGGTCGGAGGGGTCGGGCGCGACGCTCCGAATACCTTGGTAGTTAGAATCATCGCGCGAAATATTGTCGGTGATCGGCACCCAGGTCCGGGTGCTGGCCTGCCAGCGGCAGGCCCCGCCCACGTCGGTGCGGGCGTACACGAGGTCGCGCTGCGCCGGGCTGTAGCTGATGCCCGAGACAAAGCCGCCGCCCTGGATATTAACGTTTTTCCAGGTGTAGGGCACCGCAGATTGGGCCCGGGCCGGGCGCCAGCCCGAGACTGAGCCCCAAGGCGAGGTGCAGCAAGGTAGTACGTGCTTTCATGGGTGGGAAAAGGTCTCGCGTTAGAGCGATTTCGGAATCGCTGTACAGTAGCGCGGGCTTTCAGTCCGCGCTACTGCCGGGCCGTGTACTGACTCTGAAATCGCTTCAAATTACTTGGTATTCAGGCCAATAATACGCTCAAAAGTTGTTTGGTTGGCAGCAGTGCCCAATATTATTTTTATATTGTCGGGCTCCAGTACCCACTGCTGCAAGCCCACGTTCCAGTAGCGCAGCGTTTCGGCCCGCAGCGTTAGCCGCACAGTCTTGGTTTCCTGCGGCCGCAGCGTGACGCGCTGAAAGCCCTTGAGTTCCTTTTTGGGGCGCGCCACCGTCGAGTGGAGGTGGCTGGCGTACAGCTGCACCACCTCGTCGCCGGTGCGGCTGCCGGTGTTTTGCACGTCCACGCTCACCGTGACTGCGCCGGTCGGGCCCATTTTGGCGGTGCTCAGGCGGAAGTTCGTGTACCGGAACGTGGTGTAGCTCAGCCCAAAGCCGAAGGGGTAGAGCGGCTTGCCGTCGAAATACTGGTAAGTGCGGCCGTGCCGGATGTCGTAGTCCAGCATGGGCGGCAGGTCGCTCACGGCCCGCACCCAGGTTTGGGTGAGACGGCCGCCGGGGTTGTAGTCGCCAAAGAGCACGTCGGCCAGGGCGTTGCCCATTTCCTCGCTGTTTTGGGCCAGGTGCACGATGGCCGGCACGTTCTGCTGCGTCCAGGTAATGGCGTACGGGAAGCTCGCCGCCAGCACCACGATGGTATGCGGGTTGGCCCGGCGCACCTGCTTAATCAGGAGCTCATCGCTGAGCGTGAGCGACTTGCGGTCCACGGCTTCCTTGCCCTCCGAGGCATCGGGGCAGTTGGCCCAGCCGGCGCCGCAGGTGGGGTGGTTGCCCACCACCACGATGGCCACATCGGCCGCCTGGGCGGCGTTCACGGCGCGGTTGTCCTGGTTGGTTTCCTCGTAGAGCAACTTCACTTGGTCGCCCAGCTGGGCCCGGATGCCGGCCAGCGGCGTCACCACGGCGGGCGGCGTGCCGCTGTACCAATCGAGCAGCACGGCGTTGGCCCGCGGCCCAATCACGGCCACGGTTTTGAGCTTGCTTTTGTCGAGCGGCAGCAGCTGGCCCTCGTTTTTGAGCAGCACGATGGACTTTTGCGTCACCAGCCGGGCCGTGGCCCGGTGCTGCTCGCTCAGCCACGGCTCGGGCCCGGTGCCAATGGCCGCGTACTTGTTGGGGCCCGCCGGGTCGAGCAACCCCAGCTTGAGCATCACCCGAAAATCGCCCCGGATTACCTGGTCAATGTCGCGCTCCGTCAGCAGCTTCTCGCGCAGCGCGCTGCGAATCGCGTCTTTATAGTCATCCAAAAACTGGTTGATGCCCATCTTCACGGCCGTGGCCGCCGCCCACGCGCTATCGGGGTAGTACTTGTGCTCCTTCACCAGCAGCTTCAGCGCCCCGCCATCGGTGCAGATGATGCCGTTCTGGCCCCATTTGGCCACCGTCACATCCTTCAGCACGGGGTTTACCATCATCGGAATGCCATTCCAGGCGTTGTAAGAAGCCATGTAGGCCCGCGAGCCGCCCAGCGTCACACCCATCCGAAACGGCACCGAGTAGTACTCGTGAAACAGCCGCTCGTCGAAATTCGACGAGGTGCGCTCGCGCCCCACTTCGTTGCTGTTGGCCAGAAAGTGCTTCATCAGCGCGGCCGTTTGCCAGTAGGTGGGGTCGTCGCCCTGCAAGCCCCGAATCAGGCCGACGGCCATCGTGCCGTTAAAAAACGGGTCTTCGCCGTAGCATTCCTCGGTGCGGCCCCAGCGCGGGTCGCGCCCTAGGTCGGCATTGGGCGCCCGAATGACGAGGTTGCCGGTGCCGTATTTGGGGCTTTGCAGGGCGTAGCGGGCCTCGTAGCCTTCCACTTGGCCTACTTGGCGCAGGAGGTCGGGGTCCCAGGTTTCGCCCAGCCCGTACGCCTGCGGAAACTGCGTGGTGGGCACCAGTTGCGGCTTATTCCACTGGGCCGGGCCGCCGAGCGCCAGCCCGTGCAGGCCCTCCGAGTGGCCCGTGCCCTTGATGCCGAGCCGCGGCACGCTGGGGTCGGTGCTCAGGCAGTTGATTTTCTCCTCCAGCGTCAGCAAGGAGATGATGTTATCAATGCGCTGCTCGGCCGGCAGCTTAGGGTTTTGGAAGGGGTAAGTTGCCTGCGCCGCCGTGCGCAGCCCACCCAGGCCCAACGCCAGGGCGCTGGTTAAAAACAAGTTGCGAAGCATTGTCATCGACTTACTGGACTGACTTGGTGTACTCCGTGTTCGACTGCACCTGCCATTTTACCTTGCCCGCCAGCGGGTCGGTGGCAAGCTGAAAACCCGCGCCCTGGCGAGTGAGGGCCACGGGGCGCAGCACGTTGTCGGCAGGGAGGCACACGTAGCCTTTGGGGGCCGTATTATCGGCAGAGTAAGCTACCAGAATCAGGTTTTTCCAGTCCATCTGCATGGTCGACTGGGCCAGCTTGATGTGCGGAATCACGGCCCCGTCGCGCACCAAAATCACAGCTTCCACCGGGCCGGGCTTCAGGCGGTGCCAGCCGCCGGCGTACACTTCCCCAGTCTGGTAGTCAATCCATTTGCCGGCCGGCAGGTACACGTTGCGGTCGGGAGCCGCCTCAAACAGCGGGGCCACCAGCATGTCGCTGCCAAACAGGTACTCGTTGTCGACGAGCCAGGCGCCGGCATCCTGCGGAAACTCCACGAACAGCGCCCGCACCATCGGCAGGCCGGTTTCGGTGCTTCGCTTGGCCTGGGCGTAGATGTAGGGCATCAGGCGGTAGCGCATTTCGTCGGCCCGGCGGAAGTCGTTGAGAAACTGCGGGCTAAACAGCCACGGCTCCTTGGGCGGCGCGCCGTGGCTGCGGGTATGCGAGGTCAGCATGCCGAAGGCCGCCCAGCGCTTATATAGGTTTTCGGGCGTTTGCTGCACGAAGCCGCCCACATCATGGCTCCAAAACGAGAAGCCCGACAAGCCCAGCGACAAGCCGCCGCGTAGTTCGGCGGCCATCGCGTCGTCGGTGTTTTCGGCGTCGCCGCCCCAGTGCAGCGGGTAGCGCTGGCTGCCGGCCCAGGTGCTACGCGCCCAGATGATGTTGTCGCCGGTGGTTTGGCGCGTGATATCGGCCACCGCCTTGTTGTAGCGCAGTGGGTAGAGGTTGTGCTCGTAAAAGCCCGTTTTACCCGAGTGGTAGAGCCCCGTGGCCGGCGCCGCCTCGCCAAAATCGACCTTGATGGCCCCTACGCCGAGCTTGAGCAGGCTGGCAATTTTGGCCTGGTACCAGGCCACGGTAGCGGGGTTGGAGAAGTCGAGGGTCGCGTCTTCGTAGGGAATATTGCCCTTGGCATCCTTCACTACCAGGCCTTTCGCGATGAGCTCGGGAAAGAGCTTGTTCTGCGGCGTGAAGTAGGGTAGCTGCCAGAGCGAGACGTGAAAACCGTCCTTTTTTAGGTCGCTCAGCATCTTCTTCGGGTCCTGGAAGCGGGCGTGCGCAAACTGGTAGTCGGTGCGCCAGTCGGTGGTAAACCAGCCGGTATCGAAGTGAATAACGTCGGCCGGCAGGCGGTTTTCGCGTAGCTTGGCGGCGACGTCGCGCCCGTCTTTTTCGGAGAAGTACGTGATGCGGCTCTGCCAGTACCCAAACGACCAGAGCGGCGGCATGGCGGCCTTGCCCGTCAGGTTGGTGTACTCGTTGAGCACGTCCTTGGGCTCACCCAAAAAAACAAACAAATCGAGCGCGTCATCGCCAATCAGCAGCGAGCTGACGGCGTTGAAGTACTTGCCAAAATCGCAGGTGATGGGCGACGAGGTATGCATGAACATGCCGTAGCCCCGGCTACTCAGAAAAAACGGGATGGGCTTGTACTGCGTCTCGTTCTGGACGCCGTTGGCGTCGTCGGCCCACAGTACCACCTGCTGCCCGCGCTTGTTGAACTGCGTAAACGACTCGCCGCAGCCAAAAATCTTCTCGTCCGGGGCCAGCGACCACGCCGCCGACATGCTGCGCGAGTAGTCTTCGGCCCGCCGCACGAACGAAAACGGCATCACCGGCGTGTACGACGCCTCCGCATTATCCTGGTGGTGAATGGTCTGGGTCAAGAGCTTGCCCTGCGCATCCCGAATCTCGACGTGCCACGGGTAAGTCCGAATCGTGACCGAGCCCGCCGCGCTCGTGTACTGGTGCCCGCCCGCGATGGCCTGGTAGCGCCACGACTTGGTATCGACCGGCGCCTGGCCGCCCACCAGCATCAGCGAAGCCTCGTTGGGCTTCACCTGCAAGCCCGACGCCGCCCGAATCCGCACGGTGCGCGCCGACACAAACTCGACCGAAAACGGCAGGCTGGGCGCTGCGGCGTACTCAGTGGTCGGAAACTCGTTGGCTGCCGCCGGCCGCAGCACGCCCAGCATGTTGTTGAACGCCTGGCGGGTAGCGTAGTTGTAGCGCCGGTATTTCAGCTCGCCGCGCCCGGTAGCGGGGTCAAACTTCGCCAGGCTATCGGCCAGAAAATAGGTATTGGTGAAGCTGCGAAAATCGGGCGTGATGTCGATGGGCGCGTTGAGCAGCTTCATCTGTTGCAGCTGGGCCTGGGCGGGAATGCGCACTAGGCTAGCCGCGAGGAGAGCTAGCGCGAGGGGCTTTTTCATGGGTGGGAAAAGAGGAGAAAAGGATAGTCGTTTGCTTGGCTGGGAGTGCTCTGCTAGTGCAGACCAAACTCTTGTGGCCCGGCCTGCCCAGCCGGCAGTAGCAGCTAGTAGTGGGAAGCAGCAGCCTGCCAAGTTTTAACGCACGTTGGCTAACACTTGACTTTCTGCCAATTACTTAGCTGGCTAGTAGCACGGAAAATTAGGCGCTGACCTTCTTGCCAAAAAAGCCAGGCTAGGCTAAAGTAGTGTAAGCCGGGTACTTGTCGTGCCGAGGCGCTTCCTTTTCTTGCAAATTTAGGACTTACGCAAAAGCCATTCGTCAGTGCGTAAGCCCTATTTCAAACACTAGTACCATAACCCAAAGTAAATCACTTCTACATACTCACTACACGACCCTTGTTTTTGGTAAACAGGTGTTCCAGGGCTACCCAGTTTTGGGCCTGGTAAAGCTGATAGGATTCTTGAGCCAGCTCCTGGTTGGCCCCATTACCAAAGTCCTCAACACTTCCTATATACTCTTCGAACGTGGCCGGGCGAAAGGTCGCAGTCATTTCCGGCAACGTCTTTTCAGCGGCGCGCTGGGCGAAGATCTCGGCCACGGCAGGCCCGTACTTGCTGGCTAACGTGCCGAGCGCTTTGCCGATGCCGTAACCCAGGGCCACGCCCACGGCATCGCCCACCGCCACAGCTTGGTTAGCCGGAATAGCTGGCTTATTGACAACGCGCTGGAAATTGCCCAGCTGGTCGGTTGCTACGCGCAGCGGACTGTTGGCCCGGGCGATATCCAGCAGCAGCTCCGCTAAGGCGTTCGGCTGGGCCGACTGCTGGGCCAAGGTGACTAACTGCTGTTACGCACTATCCACGTCAGCTTGCTGGAAATGACCTCCAGGAGAGCAGAAAAAGCTTGTTTCCAGCAAACTGGTTCAGGTGCTGCGTAACATCAGTGACTAATTCTACCAGATAGCCTCGCTAACTACTCTACGTTGCTTTATGACTGTCTTAAGATGGCTAAATACCTGCCTGGTGGGCCTTACTGCTGCTAGTAGCATTTTTTTGGGTACTGGCACAGTGAGATGAGGATTTGCTAGCGCAGCGAGCTAAATACACGATTGGCTACCTTACGGGCTCGCACTATTCCGTAAAGAACGGCAAGTACTTCGATTTTCGCTTTGCAGTAGCGGACTCCAGTTGCCAAGGTAGTAGTCTGAGTGACAAGGGTATGGACACCGCTATTGGCTCGCGTTTCATCGGGAAGTACGACAGCCTAAACCCTGGTTCCAATGTTGGCTATTTCAAGGTTGCGATCCCGGCTAGCATCCACCAGGCCCCCTGCTGGCTGGTTGGTGCCTCCCTTTCCTATTCCGCAGTAGGGCCATTGCACCAAACACGTAGTTAACGTTTCTGCGGTTGAGCTAATAACCATATAGTATTGATTATTAGCACAATCTTAACGAAGTGGATTGCAAAAGCATCAAGGTAACTACTGGGTCAATTCACAAATGATTTTGAAGAATTCTAATCCAAAAAGTGGCCCTGCAAGCTAGAAAGTGACACCTGATTATTCTAAGCTCAACCAGAAAACGCTAACTATGCGTTTGGTGCAATGACCCTAATTCCGCAGTGGATTTTAACGATGGGCAAGCAACCTGCTAAGCAGTAAGGTGTAGGATAATAGACCAGGCTAACCAGGCACAGTAAAAAAAGAGGGGGTGAAAATACCGCCGTCCTCTATTTTTCACTGGTCTACTTGGGGGAATCTTACCAAGTAAGGCTATTCAGCAAGCCAAGTTACTGAATTCAACTGTACTTATCCTGAGAAAGGCCGAAGGCTGGTGATCCCTAGTATCACCAGCCTTCGGCCTTTAACTGTTGACAGCCTACTTTGGGTGCCCGGCACCCAGGGCGTACGCATCAAAAGTTTGACGCTTCAATTTCCGTGGTTAGAGCCACATTCGTCAGGGAAATCTGCTGCCTACAACTGGTGGCGAAGTGGCTCCAGAAGCAGGAAAAGCAGTTTCTGTTTTTTTGATGCGTACGCCCTGACGGCAAGGCGCTGAAGGCTAGCAAGGGCCCGCCCAAAGCCGATGGCAGCCTACGCGACTTCGAGAATGGGCCCCTGCTCGATGACCCCGACGAGTATTTCCGGCGTGAGGTGCTGCCTCACGTGCCCGAGGCGTTTCTGGACCTGACCAAGACCAAGGAGGGCTACGAAGTCAATTTTACGCGCTACTTCTACCAGTACCAGCCGCTGCGCAAGCTCCAGGATATCCGGGCCGACATTATGCGGCTAGCAACCAAAACGGAAGGCTTGCTTACTCAGGTAATTTCGTGAAAAGGCGGGCCCGCACGGAGGCAGTAATCGTGGCCTG
>CAZERY010000133.1:0-9678 GCA_964514915.1 uncultured Hymenobacter sp. | reverse complement strand
AACCCGCAACTTTCATATTCTCGACGCGCAACTCACTTCGTGACGAGTATAGCTACGAGGCGGATAAGCGTATTGGCATGACGGAGCGCCTGCCCCGCCGCGAGATATTTCATGGCTAAGACAAGCCTTAGTACGCTTTTTCTCCTGCTTCTCTCCGCTATGGCTTCGCCTTCTACCTTAGTGATCCGCTTTCTACTCCAGCTTACGCTCCTGCTCAGCGTGAGTGCCTGCGGCTCACACTCCTCCCCCTCTTTGGCCGATTCACTCGCGGCACACTTGCCTATGTCTTCCGCAGTCCAAACCGACAAGTTTAAGCTCTCGGCAGGGCCATGCGCTGCTGATGGCTATACAGTCATGATACAGAGCGGATCCTTGCGCGGGGCCAACGGCAGCTCTATCGCCCTACCCTCGGGCCATGTGCTGGACGGGAACTGGGGCTCCTCGGGTACGGCCTGGCTGGTAGGCAACCCCATGCAGCGCGTGCCCGACCACCTGCACCTGCTCTGGTTTGCTTACGCCGAGGACAAGTTCTACGAGGGCGACTTTGCCTTGCCCCAGGACAAAATCTACGCTCTGCTCAAAGCCGGCTACTGGGACACGGACAAGAACGAGCACGGCACCTACAACGAGTTCATCGTGTGCGTGCTGCCCAAGGGCGGGGTAGTGGCCTGGCTTCAAGGGGGCAACCAGGTAGTACTTGGGCGCTTCCAGGGGCACGAGGTGTTTCCTTCGGCCGAGGACTATGAGCGCTACTATGGCACCGCTAACCGGGCAGACTTCGTAAGAACGCGCCGAGCTGAGATGCCGGCTGCCGTGCAGCAGGAGATTAAGGCGGGGACGATCAGCCCCAAGAAATGGGATGAGTACCTCAAGACCTACCCCTGGCACGTAGCCTTTAATGTCCCTTTTCCCCTCTATACGAGCTACAACATCCATTACGTCAATGAGGAGTACACCAACTACCCCCTCACCCGCGACGCCACTCCTTACAATCAAGTACTGCTCACGCCTACCCCCAAGCCTATCCCTTCCGCCTGTTCCTTTTACGGCCAGGCTGCGCACGGCTCCCGCTACGAGCTGCGGGTAGAGGCCTTCGACGAGGCCGAGACGCAGGCGGCTTTCCGCACCTTGCAGCAGCTCAGCCCGCAGAGCCCCATCACCCTGCTCTTCACCCTCGATAAGCCTTTCCAAAAAGCCGCCCTCACCCTCCAGAACGAAGCGAAAGCGATTCCGCTCACTAAGAGCCCCGTTGAGGTGTTCAGCATGGACTAATTTTCGCTCTATATTGAGGGCATCGGCACGGCAGACAATAGACCTAATTCGAAAAAAGTCGCTAAATCATCCCGCGAGGGCCAGCCGTACTTTTGAGGATGGAATAGGCTGCCTTGCGCGAGAAGCCGCGCCAATTTTTGGCGTTGACGAGCTTGTTGCCCGAAGAATTTGAGGACTTGCTCACGGACTTCGCGCCGGCCTGGGAACGCCACCACCGCTGGCACACGCTGGAAGGCAAGCGGCGCGCGTTTGCCGCCCACCGCGAACGGCCCAACGCCGTACTGGCGGGCAGCGAGGTGAAGCTATTTTTTTCTGCTCACCTACTTGAAAAGCAACAGCTTGTAGTAGCACCAGGCCGCCAGCTTCGGCATTTCACAAGCCCGCGTTAGCCAGTTGGCCGCCGGGCTGCTGCCAGTGCTTAACCACGTGCTGGCCCGGCGCGGGCTGCTACCCGTGCGGGACGGGACCGAACTAGCCCAGCGCCTGGCTACCCACCCCGAGCTGGTCTTTGCCTACGCCGGAGTCGAGCGCGGCGTACCGCGCAACGCCGACAACCAGGCACAGGCGGAGGAGTACAGCGCCCAAAAAAAGCGCACCGCGTGAAAAACATGACCCTCTGTGATTCAACGCAGTACATATATTTTCTTTCGCCCACGGAAGGCGGGCGACAGCATGACAAGCGCTTAGCTGACGAGTACGCCCTGCAGGTGCCGGCCGGCAGTGTGTTGCGCCAGGATTTGGGGCTGCTGGGTCATGCGCCGGCCGGGGTGGTAGTGGAGATGCCGCACAAGAAGCCACCGAAGCGCGAGCTGTCGTTCTCACAGAAGCTTTACAATCACTTGCTCAGTCCCTTACGAGTGGTAATTGAGCACGCCCACAGGGGCATCAAGCGCTTGCGCATGGTCGGCGACACGGTGCGCCTGCGTGGCGAGGTCGTGCGTGATACCGTGATGGTGGTGGCCTGCGGCCTGCACAACCTGCGCGTCCGCAGTCCGCACCGGGCGTATCGCGCCCCTACGCCCGCGAAACTCGCCAACTCTTCCGATTAAACTCTAGTAAAGAAATCTGCTGCACCAGTCCACTCGGTCGGCGTTATTTCGGTGTTGTGCACGGGTATGCCATCCACCACGTACAACGGCTGGCTGCTGCCCGTCACGCTGGCCGCCCCTCGGATGCGCACCACCGCCCAAGCCCCCGGCGCGCCAGAAAACGGCGTATACTGCACCCCAGCTATGCGGCTCAGGGCCGGCTGAATAGTAGTGAAGGCGGGAAGAGCGGTAGCAACTCTACCAATTCTTATCATCCCGGAATCGTTGGCGAAGGTGGGCCGCGTAGTATCGGCCAACGCTGTTGGCACTGTAGTTTGGGCTACCACTGGTGAAGCGAAACCTAGTAGCACAATAGAAAGATAAAGTTTTGTCATACAATGGGTAAAGGATGAAACCGGCCAAAATTAAGCACTAGTTTGCCCTATATTTGACCCTTGCTACTGACTCGGGTAGAAAATAGCTACGTCTGACTATTCGGCTTGACCCTTGATGGAAATAGCTCCTACTACCTTTGCTAGCTCCAAGTCATCTTTGCCTTTCCATGACCTCAGCTACTGCCTCTGCCCTCACTTTCGACCGCCACGACTACCCTACCGACCTGCTGCTGCGCCTCTACCGCGAGCTGCTGCGGCCGCGCCTCATCGAGGAAAAGATGCTGATCCTGCTGCGCCAGGGCAAGGTGAGCAAGTGGTTTTCGGGCATCGGGCAGGAAGCCATCTCGGTGGGCAGCACGCTGGCGCTGAACCCCGACGAGTACATTTTGCCGCTGCACCGCAACCTGGGCGTGTTTACGGGGCGCGGCGTGCCGCTGGGGCGGCTGTTTGCGCAGTGGCAGGGCAAGGCTACGGGCTACACCCAGGGGCGCGATCGCAGCTTCCACTTCGGCACCAACGAGCACCATATTGTGGGCATGATCTCGCACCTCGGCCCGCAGCTGGCCGTGGCCGACGGCATCGCGCTGGCCGACCTGCTGGATAAAGCGCCCCGCGTGACGCTCGCCTACTCGGGCGACGGCGGCGCGAGTGAGGGCGACTTTCACGAGGCCCTCAACGTGGCGGCCGTGTGGCAGCTGCCGGTCATCTTCCTTATCGAAAACAACGGCTACGGCCTGAGCACGCCCAGCAACGAGCAGTTCCGCTTTAAGTCATTCACCGACAAGGGCCCCGCCTACGGCATGGAGGCCGTGCAAGTAGATGGCAACAACGTGCTGGAGGTGTTCCACACCATCAACCAGCTGGCCCAGGACCTGCGCCAAAACCCGCGCCCGGTGCTGGTCGAGGCCCTCACCTTCCGGATGCGCGGCCACGAGGAAGCCAGCGGCACCAAGTACGTGCCCGCCGAGCTGCTGCAAGAATGGGCCCAGAAAGACCCGGTCGAGAACTATGAAAAGTGGCTGCTGGCCGAAGGCCTGCTCAGCGAAACGGCCCGCGTGCAGATGCGCGAAAGCGTTAAGCAAGAAATAGAGAAAGGCTGGCAGGAAACCGAGGCCGCGCCCGCGCCGGTCGCCAATGCCAGCCACGAGCTCGCCGATATGTACGCGCCGGTGGCCATGAGCAGTGAGCAATCAGCCATGAGCAGTGCATCAGTGGCCCAAGCACCAAGCACCGAGCACCAAGCACCAACCCTGCGCTTTATCGACGCTATCTCGCAGGGCTTGAGGCAAAGCATGGAGCGCTTTCCTGAGCTGGTACTCATGGGCCAGGATATTGCTGAGTACGGCGGCGTATTCAAGATTACGGAAGGCTTCGTGGCCGAGTTTGGCAAAGGCCGCGTGCGCAACACGCCACTTTGCGAGTCGGCTGTGGTGGGCGCGGGGCTGGGCCTGAGCATTCGGGGCAAGAAAAGCATGGTCGAGATGCAGTTTGCCGATTTCGTGACCTGCGGCTTCAACCAAATTGTAAATAACCTAGCCAAGAGCTACTACCGCTGGGGCCAGAATGCCGACGTGGTGGTGCGCATGCCCACCGGCGCGGGCACGGCCGCCGGGCCGTTTCACTCGCAAAGCAACGAGGCGTGGTTTACGCACGTGCCGGGGCTGAAAGTGGTGTACCCCAGCAACCCGCACGATGCGAAAGGCCTGCTGTGCGCCGCCCTCGAAGACCCCAACCCGGTGATGTACTTCGAGCACAAGCTTCTGTACCGCTCGCTAAGCGGGCCGGTGCCCACAGCGTATTATACCACCCCCATCGGCCAGGCAGCGCTGGCGCAGGAAGGCAACGAGCTCAGCATCATTACGTACGGGCTGGGGGTGCACTGGGCGCTGGCAGCGTGCCAGGAGCTGGGCGTCGAGGCCGACATTCTCGACTTGCGCACGCTGCTACCCTGGGATACGGCCGCCGTGGGCCGCACCGTGCACAAAACCGGCCGCGTCCTTATTCTGCACGAAGACACGCTGACTGGCGGCCTGGGCGGCGAAATCGCCGCCTGGATTGCCGAAAACTGCTTTAGCAGCCTCGATGCACCGGTGCGCCGGGTAGCCTCGCTCGATACGGCCGTGCCGTTCGCACCGATGTTGGAGGCTGATTTTCTACCGCAGCAGCGGCTGCGCGAGCAGCTGCGGGCGCTGCGCGACTACTAGCCGAGGCCCGGCAATTTTGTATATTGCCGGTAATTAGGCCAGAGCTACTAGTTACCCACGATTATGGTAAAATATTTACTGATGCTAGCTGGCTTCGTACTGCTGCTGAGTAGCTGCTCGGTGTACGAATCCGTGTTTCATCCGCATCGCCTGGCCTCGCCGCCCATGAGCGCCGCGGCCAAAGCCAAGGCCAAAGCTGCCGATAAAGCCCGGCACCAAGGCCTTACACTCAAAAAAGAGGAAGCCATAACCGACGAGGCCGGCGCCGATAAGGCCGCTGCTGCCGACCCAGCCGCGCCGGCCGGTGCCGCCGACCCGCCCCCCGATAAGCCCAAGGCAGCCTCGACCACTGAGTTGCCCGAAGCCACCAAGCTCACTTACAATAAGCAAGGCTTGCTGAAGCGAAGCAAGCTCGATCGCATGACGTTCAGCCGCCGTAGCCGGCACTACTACGAGACGCGCCCCCTTGCCCCGCGCGAGGCCAGCCGTGAAAACCGCCGCCTGCGCAAACACGGCAGCAAGGGCCACGGCCGGGACAAAGACTCGCCGGCTATGGACGCGCCCGCCCGCTCTCCCGCTGGCGAAGACCGGCGCCCTGCCGCGCCAGCTCCCCAGTCCGCCCCTGCCCAGCCCGTAAAAGCCGCGAAGGCTGAAAAAGTGGAGGTGGAGAAAGTCAAAGCGGAAAAGCCGGAAAAAGTAAAGGAGGATAAGCCGGAAAAGGTGAAAGCGGAGAAAGTCAAGAGCGATAAGAAAACCAAGAAAGCCCCCGTACCGAAGCCCGACCCCACCCAGCCCCAGCCCTTCAAGGGTGACCAATAGCGGCTAGCTACCTATCATTTATGCGCAAGCACTTATCATTGGCCGCAGTGCTCCTGCTCGCTTCCCTGAGCCAGGCCCAGGGGCAAATAGAGCCAACCAGCCCCGCCCGCCAGCGGGCGGCCAACCGCCAGGCCCTGCGCGAGGCCCAACGCGCCGAAGTCCCCTACAAGGAAAGCCACCTCGACGTGCAGCCCCAGCACTTAAAGCGCGGCAGCAGCGAAGTGCCCAGAGCCGTGGCAGGCGAGCCGCGCTTTAGCCGCGACGGTACGCCGCACGTGACCACGCGCAAGTTTCCGGGCCTGCGCCGCAAGCGCAAAAACGAACCCACTCCCTAGTTCCATAGTTTAAAGATCATCTGCGGCGGCTGGCTAAGCCGCGGCTGGGCCTAACATTCTGCCTTTCTACTACCAATTTTTTATGGCTACCCCTTGGCTTCCCCTTACGCAGCCCGAGCAGCTGCGCGACATCGTGCAGGAATCGCACGAGCACCCGGTTCTCATTTTTAAGCATAGTACGACTTGCTCCATCAGCGCGGCCGCCAAGGCCAAGATTGAGCGCCAGTGGCCTGAGGCTACCTTGCCCACCAACACGCCCATCTACTACCTCGATTTGCTGCGCTACCGCCCTATCTCGGGGCAGATTGCTGAGGAGTTTAACGTGCAACACGAGTCGCCGCAGTTGCTGCTTATCCAAGATGGGCAGGTGCGCTACCACGCCTCACACATGGGTATCCGCCTCAGCGAAGCTGGTGCTGCCGTAACCGCTGGTTAACAGCTACCTGCTTAAGAGAAAACGAAGAAACCCCGGCGCCTACTGGCACCGGGGCTTCTTCGTTTTCTGGCTAAAGAAAGCTTACATTTTCATGCTGGCATCCTTGTTAGCCATGTTCAGGTGGCTTTCCACTACGGGCAAGGTAGTCGTGATCCAGCCTTGCAGCGCTGTATTCTTGGTCATCGTCTCGTGGGCTTTCAGCGTGTTAGCCGTTTTTTGGTGGTCAGCTACCATTTGCTGTAGATACTTATCTTCAAAGGCTTTGCCCGACAGCTTCTCCAGCTCGGGAGCCATGGCTTTGTGGTCAGCATCCATGTCGGTGGGCAGCGTTACCCCAGCCTTAGCAGCAATGGGCTTCAAGTTGGCCGTGCTCTTGGTGTGGTCGGCGATCATCTTGTCGGCGAAGTCTTTGGTCGCTCCTGTTACGCCCTTAGCCAGGGCCATTTTGCTGAGCTGAATCTCATTCTGGTCAGAGTGAGCAGCCGACATCATAAACTCCTTGTCGTCGGCGTGGGGCGCCGTGGGGCCGTTAGGATCAGCAGCACCCATTGAAGCGGCAGAGCCAGCAGCAGCGGGCTGCGTAGCCGGGTCGGTGGCGCCAGCCGGCATAGTCGTGGTGGTCGAATCGGTCATGGCGCCCGACTTAGAGGCCGTGTTATTACCGTCGCCTTCCGTTTTAGTGCCGCAGGCGCTCAGCGTTAAAATCGAAGCCCCAAGCAGGGGGAGAAAAAGACTTTTCATGGGGATGAAAGAATAAGTTATTAGCGAGGCTTACGATAAATTTATGATAATGTTGTTGTTGCATAAGTACTTAAGCCGGCATCAGGTATTTGGAAAGCAATTAGTTAGGTTAAATTATTAAGATTAACTCAGCTGTTGCTGGCCACAACCTGCTTGCACCCATTTTTTTGCCTCATTTCAAGTATTGCCCTCATCCCACACGCTTTTTAGCAATCGCCGGCTAGCCAATCACGGTGTGGCGCATTACCCCAGCCGAAAGAAAAAGCAGGTGAGTATTACCCCAGGCCAAGACAACGAAAAAGGCCACCTCGCAGCTGACTTGGCTAGCCCGGCTTAGCTGCTGAGCCGGCCGCCAGCAGCGCTTCGGCGAGGAGCAAGTCTTCGGGCGTGGTGATTTTTAGGTTGCAGTAGTCGCCCTGCACCAGCTGCACCGGGTGTAGGTCATCAACTACGCTGGCGTCGTCGGTGAAGGCAGGCAGCTCTGGCAGGCGGTAGGCGCGGCGCAGCAAGTCGAGGTCAAACGTCTGGGGCGTTTGCATGAGGCGCAGGCGGCGGCGATCGAGTGGCGACGAGCCCGCGGCGCCCAGCATGCGCACCGAGTCTTTGGGCGGCACGGCGGCGGCCGCGGCCTGGTGGCTAGCGGCGGCCTGGTAGGTCGCCTCCACCACCGCAAGTGGCACCAGTGGGCGCACGCCGTCGTGCACGGCTACCAGCGCGCCCGCTGCCGGTGCGGCTGGCAGCGCCGCTAGCCCGGCCTTCACCGAAGCCCAGCGGGTAGCCCCGCCCGCTACCAGCGCATGGGGAATAGTAATCCCGTACTCTTCAACGAGTTGGTGCCAAAAGCCAAGCTGGTCGGCGGGCAGCACTACTATTACTTGCGCTACGCCCAGCGCGGGCTCGGCAAAGCGCCGCAGCGTGTGCAGCAGCACGGGCTCGCCCCGCAGCAGCAGAAACTGCTTGGGCCGGTCGGCACCCATGCGCAGCCCGCTGCCCCCGGCTACCAGAATAGCGTAGCGGAGTGGAGGTGAGGAAGGTGGTGCAGGGAAAGTAGACATGGCTAAAGAGCAAAAACGATGGGCCAACCCACAAAAAAAGCGTCCCGACGCCAGATGGCGGCGGGACGCTCGTTCTATTCAGTTCAAATGGAATGCCAAAAGCTGGCCAGCGCCTTACAAAATCAGCATGGCATCGCCGAAGGCGAAGAAACGGTACTTCTCCTTGATGGCCTCCTGGTAAGCTTCCATCAGCAGCTTGTAGCCAGCGAAGGCCGAAGCCATCATCACGAGTGTGCTTTCGGGCAGGTGAAAGTTGGTAAGCAGTGAGTTAGCGATTTTGAAGTCGTAGGGCGGGTAGATGAATTTGTCGTTCCAGCCCTGGGTCACCTTGATGCGGCTGTTGGCCGACACCGAGGCGTCGAGTGCCCGCATGGTGGTGGTGCCGATAGAGCACACCTGCTTCTTTTCATCCATCGACTTGTTGACAATCTTCACGGCCTCGGGGCCCACGAAGAACTGCTCCGAGTCCATCTTGTGCTTGGTAAGGTCTTCGACGTCCACGTTGCGGTAAGTGCCCAGGCCCACGTGCAGCGTCACGTACGCTTTTTCTACTCCCTTGATTTCCATGCGCTTCATCACCTCGCGCGAGAAGTGCAGGCCCGCGCTCGGCGCGGCCACGGCCCCAATGTTCTCGGCAAAAATGGTCTGGTAGCGCTCCTTGTCGGCGGGCTCGGTTTCGCGCTTCAGCACGTCTTTGGGTACGGGCGTTTCGCCTAGCTCGTGGAGCGCCTTACGGAACTCCTCGTCGGTGCCGTCAAATAAAAACTTGATGGTGCGGCCCCGCGAAGTCGTGTTATCGATCACCTCGGCTACAATGTCGGATTCGCCAAAGTACAGCTTGTTGCCCACCCGGATTTTGCGGGCCGGATCCACGAGTACGTCCCACAGGCGACCCTCCTTGTTCAGCTCGCGCAGCAGAAATACTTCGATTTGCGCACCGGTGCGCTCTTTTTGCCCGTACATGCGGGCCGGAAATACTTTGGTATCGTTGAAAACGAAAACGTCGCCTTCCACAAAATAATCGAGGACGTCCTTGAACATTTTGTGCTCAATCTGGCCAGTGGCGCGGTTTACCACCATCAGGCGCGATTCGTCGCGGTGGCGGGCAGGGTGACTGGCAATCAGCTCTTCGGGGAGTTCAAACTTGAACTCATGCAGTTTCATCGCCATGATGGGCAGTACTAGGGGGAAATTACCGAAAATTCGGGGGGCAAAGGTACGGTATTGCTTTTAGAATGTTGGGCCTTTGGGCGGTCCAAATCAGTGGGCCACCCAAAATACCCGTCCAGCTAGCCGGCCGCCGGCCCAACACGCTCACCGCCTACCGTTCTTTGAGACTGTTATACTCGTTGCGAAGAGAGTTGCGACTGATTAGGCACCAAAGTACTAAACT
>CAZERY010000132.1:0-9691 GCA_964514915.1 uncultured Hymenobacter sp. | reverse complement strand
AGCTGGCGGAGTACCTGGACCACTACTACAACACGCAGCGGCTGCATTCTGCCTTAGGTTACTGTACCCCGCTCGAAGTCGAACTCCATTACCTTTTCAACCTGCCTTAGTCTCGTGTCCACTCGCACCCGACCACCTCAAGTTATTGGGGCACACGGGCCCCGTAGTTTAACGGTGATGCTTTATTATACCCGTCACGAAGTAGGTTGCGCGTCGAGAATAGGAAAGTTGCGGGTTAGCAGGGACGCGAGTTCCGGCCCAAACTCGTCGAGCCGGGTGAAAAAGTCAAGCACGGCCGTTTTGAACGCGCCTTTGGTGCGGTAAAAAGCGGTGTGGATGATTTTCTGGCGCAAGAATTTCCAGAAGCGCTCAATCAGGTTCAGATTGGGCGAATACGGGGGCAGGAAGACTTGTACTAAGCGTGTGTCGGCCAGCCAGGTAGTGAGCGCCTTGTTTTGGTAGTAGCGGGCGTTGTCGCAGACGACGTAGCTAGGGCCTTGGGGTGGGCTTGGAGTAGTTGCTCGTATAAGCGCCGCGTGCTTTGGGCATTCACGCAGTCAGTTTCATCGAGGTAGAGTTCGGTGGCGACCACCGCGTTCAGCGCCGCGTAGCGGTAGACTGTGGCCACGGACACGCCCAAGTCGTCGGCGATGCTGGGCACCGAACGCCCTTTGTCCAGCAACAGCACGACCGTCACCGGCACATAGTCCGCCCGCTCGCGACACTGCCCTTGTAGCTCGCGTAGGGCGTGGCGCTCAGCGGGACTCAGGTGCACTTCCATGACGCAAGTTTAGGACTTTTTGCGCAGTAAGTTCGCAAATCACTTCGTGACGAGTATAGCATTAGCGAACATTTTAAAACCTGAGGCAGGCCAGTAAAAACAGCCCGTGGCAAGTGAGGGATAGGGAAAGTTACTTTCGCCGTTTCCATTCCTATCCGACCACCTCAGTGGGCAAGCCCAAAAACGCGGCTTCACCATTGCCTACCTAGCCTTGGACGATGTTGCCTGCGTGCAGGGCACGGAGATGCGCGTGGATAGCAGCCTGCTCGACCATTTGTAAGGGGAGCGGACGAAGCGCCTCACTCCCCGGTTCCCTCTCTGAAGAAGAGGAGCCGGGGAGTGAGGCAACGCCGCTACGACTGATAAACCGACACCATCTCCTCGTGGGTTGGGTCGGCCCCGAGCGCCCAGCGCAGAGCTTCGGCCTTCTGGTCGGCGGTGAAGTGCTTGACCTCGGCCGGGGTGAAGGTGCTGGTGACGGCCGCCGCTGCCTTGAGCAGCAGGCTGCCGCTGCTAACGATGGCGGCCCGGTTGAAGTCGTTGAAGTGCTGGGCGTCCTGTTTGATTTCTTCCCACAGCGCGGGCAAAGTAATGGCGTCCATTTCCCCGATTTCGAGGTACACGTTCACCTTGCCCCAGCGCTTCACTTTGGCTGCCAGCATGGGCTCTACGCTGGCGTAGTCGGCTTTGGTGAGCTGGCCGGCAATGGTGAAGCTCAGTAAGTTTTGGGTGGGATAATCAACGGCGTTGAACATGGCAAAGACTGGATTAAATAGGATATAGCAGCCAAAACCTGCGAGTCTCGGCGCGGTGAGTTATACCCCGTAAGTAGTTCATGGGTTATGCTTATAGCTTGCAAATCAATAACCTCACTTAAACTTCACTCAACAAATTTCCCTTTGCAGGCGTACTCTGCTACTCGCCCGCCTCTCGGTGCCTCCTTTTCTACATGCGCTCTATCTTCTCGTCGGCTACCCAAGAGGCCGAGCGCCTACATCGGCTCGACACTTATTTCATTATTGCCGCGCTGGCGGTGCTGCTGCTAGTAGCGGCACTGGCGACGTACATTTCTATTCGCTTCAAGGATAAAGGCGACAACGTAGAGCCGGAGCAAACGTCCAGCAACCTGAAGCTGGAAACGGCCATGATAGTGGGGCCGACGCTGCTCGTTATCGGCTTTTTCTTCCTCACCATCCGCACCACGCAAGCCATTTTGCCGCCGGCCGGCCAGCTCGTGCCGGCCGTGCGCATCACCGGGCATCAGTGGTGGTGGGAGGCCACATACCCTGGCAGCAACGTGGTGACGGCCAATGAAATACACCTACCGGTGGGCCGGCGCCTGCTCATTGAAGGCACCTCGGCCGATGTTATTCACGACTGGTGGCTGCCCGCTTTCGGGGAGAAGATGGACGTGATACCAGGCCGCAATAACCACGTGTGGGTCACCATCCGCGAGCCGGGCGTGTATGAGGGGGCCTGCAACGAGTTTTGTGGGCAGCAGCACGCCTGGATGCGCATCCGGGTAGTGGCCCACACTCCGGCCGACTACGCCCGCTGGCTCGCCGCGGCCGGCCAGCCCGCCGCGCTGCCCACTGGGGCGCTGGCCCAGGCTGGTGGCGCGCTGTTTGCACACTATGCCTGTAGCAGCTGCCACCAGATTCGGGGCACCGCCGCTCACGGCCAGCAGGGGCCCGACCTCACGCACTTCGGCAGCCGCCACACCATGCTGGCAGGGCTGATGGCGAACAACCCACAGAACCTTAGTCGCTGGCTTACTGACCCACAGGCCATCAAGCCGGGGGCGCACATGCCGCGCTTCATTTTTGGCCGCGATACCATTCAGGCCCTGGCCACCTACCTCACTCAGCTCAAATAAGCGATGGCTACTACTACCGTACTGGTGCCCGAGCCCGCCCGGCGGCTGCCCGGCCTGAGCATTAATAGCAGCCAGGGCCTGCTGCAATGGATTTCGTCGGTTGACCACAAGCAGCTGGGTATTATGTATTTGTGGATGGCGCTGCTGTTTCTGCTCATCGGCGGCCTGGAGATTTTGCTGGTGCGGGTGCAGCTAGCGGTGCCGCGCAACACGTTTCTGAGTCCCGAAGCTTATAATCAGCTCTTTACCATGCACGGCACCACCATGATCTTCTTCGTGGCGATGCCGGCGCTCTTTGGCTTTGGCATCTACTTCGTGCCCCTCATGATTGGGGCCAACGAGATGGCCTTTCCGCGCCTGAATGCCCTGAGCTTGTGGCTAACCTTCTTTGGCGGCTCGCTGATGTACTTCAGCTTTCTGGCTGGGGGCGCGCCCGATGCGGGCTGGTTCAACTACGCGCCGCTCAACCAGTTCAACTACTCGTCCAGCCCCGGCGTGGACTATTATTGCGCGGGGCTGCTGCTGGCGGGCATCGGCACCATTACGGCCTCCATCAATCTGGTGGTCACCATTGTACGCTACCGCATTCCGGGCATGCGCTTCAAGGATATGCCGGTATTTGTGTGGATGCTGCTGCTCACTGCCTGCCTGGTGCTAGCCTCGTTTCCGGCCCTAAATGCGGCGCTAGCCATGCTTTTACTCGATCGGCAGCTGCACGCGCACTTTTTCGACGTGACGGGCGGGGGCTCGGCGGTGCTTTGGCAGCACTTATTCTGGCTGTTTGGGCACCCCGAGGTGTACGTGCTCATCCTGCCCGCTTTCGGCATTTTTTCGGAGATTTTCGCCGTGTTTTCGCGCAAGCCAGTGTTTGGCTACGCCTTCATCGTGGGCTCGGGCATTGCCATTGCACTGCTGGCGTTTGGCGTGTGGGTGCACCACATGCTGGCCGTGGGGCTGGGCAATACGGTGAACGGGTTTTTCTCGGCCAGCAGCATGCTGATTGGCATTCCGACGGGCATCAAGATTTTCAACTGGCTGGCTACCATGCACGGCGGCTCGCTACGTTTCACGGTGGCCATGCGCTTCGCCGTTGCCTTTCTGGTCGAGTTTACTATCGGGGGGCTGAGCGGCATCGCATTTGCCATCGTGCCCATTGATTTACAGCTCACGGATACTTATTTCGTGGTGGCACACATCCACTACGTATTCATTGGGGGCACGCTGTTTGGGCTGTTCGCGGCGCTGTTCTACTGGTTTCCGAAGATGAGTGGGCGGATGCTGAATGAGCGGCTGAGCAAGTGGTTTTTCTGGCTCTGGGTGGTGGGCTTCAATGGTACTTTTCTGGTGCAGCACGTGCTAGGCACTATCGGCATGCCGCGCCGCGTGTATACCTACCCCGGCCTGCCGGGCTGGGCGGCTCTGAACATGATTTCGACCATCGGCGGCTTCTTGATGGGCGCGGCCACGCTGCTGCTGGTGTATATGCTGGTGACGGCCCTACGGCGCGGCCCTCTGGCCCCGGCCGACCCCTGGGATGCCTATACCTTGGAGTGGGCCACCACCTCGCCGCCCACCCTGCAAAACTTCGACCGCGTGCCGCCCGTGCGTAGTACCCGGCCCTGGCGCGACCACAAGCGGCCCGACGATGCCGACTATCTCAAACCGGGCAAAAAGAAAGGCGTCCATGGAAACTAAGCTGTTAATGAAGCTGGTAGTAGCTACCGAAGCACTGTTTTTCCTGGCCTTGCTCATGGCCTTCGTGTACTTTTCGCTGGGGCCGGGCTTCCGCGAGCAGCAACTGGCGGCGCTCGACTGGCGCCCGACGGGGGCGTTTACGCTGCTGCTATTTGCCAGTAGCTTCACCTACTGGCGGGCCGAGGCGAGCTACCGGCAGGGCGCGCCGGGCCGCCTCAAGGGTTGGCTGCTGGCTACCATTGGGCTGGGGGCGGTGTTCCTGCTAGGGCAGGCGCGGGAGTTCCGGGGGCTCTTTGCCCGGCACATCGACTTGTCGGCCAACACGTTTGGCACCAGCTTTTTCACGCTCACTGGCTTCCACGGGCTGCACGTGCTGGCCGGCCTGCTCATCCTGAGCATCCTCACCGGCCTAGCCTTCGCCGGCGACTACGACCGGCCGACTTCCTCCATTTTCAGCGCCGTGGGCATCTACTGGCACTTCGTGGATATCGTGTGGGCGGTGGTATTTACGGTGGTCTACGTGCTGCCTCATTTCTGATCAGCTATCAGCTGCTAGCTGTTAGCTTTTCGTTCAATTAAGTTTCATGCACAAAAAGCTGATAACTAACAGCTAGCAGCTAATAGCTCATTCAACTATGGCTTTGTTTTTGCATTCGTCGGTTTGGGGGCAGTGGCAGGCTAGCCCGGCGCTGCTACTAGTAGCTGGGCTGGCCGCGGCCTATTTTGGGCTGAGCGGCGGGCGCTGGCAGGCACGGGGCGGGCTGTATTTCGCGGCCCTGGGGCTGCTGGCGCTGGTCGAGTTTTCGCCCCTGCATTACCTGGGCATGCACGCGCTGTTTAGCGCCCACATGGTGGCGCACATCGTGGTGCTACTGCTGTGCGGGCCTTTGCTGGTGCTGGGCCTGCCGCCCGAGTTGCCGCCGGCGGTGGCCCGGCAGCTGGGCCGGTTTTCGGGCTGGCTGAATGGGCATACCTGGCTAGCCTGGCTGGCGGGCGTGGGCATCATGTGGGGGCTGCACGTGCCGGCCGTGTTCGACGCTTCGTTTGGTAGGATGAACGCAACCTTCGATCTACCGGCGCTGCTGCCCATTGGAGCTATGCTGCTAGCGGGAGCGCTGTTTAGCTGGCCGTTGTTTGGGCCAAATGCTGAGGCGCATCTGCACCCGCTGGCAGGAGTGGTGTACTTGTTTTCGGCCTGCGTGGGCTGCTCGCTGCTGGGCTTGCTCATCACCTTCGCGCCCGCCGATACCTACCAGCACTACGCCCGCGCCGGCTGGTGCGGCACCGCCACCTTGGCCCCCGACTTCGCTAATAACCCCTGGGGCCTGTCGCTGGCCGACGACCAGCAGGCGGCCGGGCTCATTATGTGGGTGCCGTGTTGCTTTATTTATTTAAGCGGGTGTATGTACTTGCTTATTAAGTATTTTGGGGCAGATGAGCCGGAAATGGCGGCACTTCCGGCTCAGGTATAGCGGTGCGACCGTGGGGCCCGGGGATAAGGCCCCACGGTCGCACCGTTTGCAATAAGTGATTTTATAAAATAAAGACTATGCCTTTTCCCAGCCCCCTTCCCCAACCCCAGCCCACCGACTGGCCCAAAGCTCGCCCCGAGCGCCTGCCTCAGCCCACGTACTGGCCGTTTTTTCTGGCCGTGGGGCTTGCCTTCATGTTTTGGGGCCTGCTCACGACCTGGGTCATTCTGGTGGCGGGACTGGTCGTTTTCGCTATCGCCCTCGCGGGCTGGATCAATATTTTGCGCCATGAATAACCCCGACCTACCCACTAACCAAGCCCCTAACCCATCGGCCGTGGATGCGGCCGATCAGCAGGCCGCCGACCACGAGCTGAGCGCGCCGCGCCGCGAGTTTCTCGTCAAGCTGAGCCTGGGGCTGAGCGGGGTGGCGGCACTGGCGGCGGGCGTGCCGGTGGTGAGCGCCGTGCTGGCCCCGCTGCTGGAGCCCGACCCGCAGACCTGGCGGCGGGTGGGCACGCTCACCGATTTTGCGGTGGGCTCGACGCACCTCGTCAAATTTGAGAACGCCGCCCCGGTGGCATGGTCGGGTATAGCGAGCGAGTCGGCGGCGTGGCTGCGGCGCGACTCCGAAACGGCCTTCACGGCCTTCTCCGTCAACTGCGCTCACCTAGGCTGCCCCGTGCGCTGGGAGCAGGATGCGGGCCTGTTTATGTGCCCCTGCCACGGCGGCATCTACTACAAGGATGGCTCGGTGGCGGCCGGCCCGCCGCCCCAGGGCCTCACGCAATACCGCATCCGGGTGGCTGATAACCACGACGTGGAGCTGCTCACGGCCCCGGTGCCCATCACCAATATCACGCCGTCTTAGGCCCCCGCCGATGCTAAAATTTGTACGCGCGGTGGGAGCCTGGCTCGACGACCGCCTCGGCATTTCGGATACCATTATGCCCCTGGCCCGGCACCTCGTGCCACCGGGAGCCAAGTGGAGCTACGTCTTTGGCAGCGCCACGCTGTTTTGCCTTATCTTGCAGGTAGTCACGGGGGTAGCGCTCACGCTGCTCTACCAGCCCACCTCGGCCGATGCTTATAAGTCGCTGCAATTCATCACCCACCAGGCGGTGTTTGGGCGCATGCTGCGGGCTATTCACTACTTCGGCGCATCGGGCATGGTGGTGCTGGTGGGCGTGCACATGCTGCGCGTCTACATCACGGCCTCTTACAAGTTCCCGCGCGAGATGAGCTGGGTGAGCGGGGTTATCCTGCTGTTTCTGACTCTGGCCATGGCCTTTACCGGGCAGCTGCTGCGCTGGGATTCTAACGGGGTGTGGTCGGCGGTGGTGGCGGCCGAGCAGGTGGGGCGCATTCCCGTTATTGGCACGCTGGCGGCGCGGCTGCTGCTGGGCGGCGACACCATCGGCGGGCATTCGCTGAGCCGGTTTTACTCCTACCACACACTGCTGATTCCGGCCATTTTGTTCGGGCTGCTGGGTTTGCACCTGTATTTGGTGCTGCGCAACGGCGTGTCGGAGCCCGCCGAGGCCGGCCGGCCCGTCGACCCCAAAACCTACCGGCAGTGGTACCAGGATATGCTCAAAAAAGTGGGCGTGCCTTTCTGGCCCAATGCGGCCTGGCGCGACATCACGTTTAGTGCGGTCGTTATTCTGGTTATCATTACGCTGGCCGCCATTTACGGCCCGCCCGAGCTGACGCAGCCGCCTTCACCAGCGAGCATCTACACCAACCCCGCGCCCGACTGGTACCTGCTGCCGGTGTTTGCGCTGTTTGCGCTCATGCCGGCCCGCATCGAGTCCTACGTCATCTTTATCGGGCCGGTGCTCACGGTGCTGGCCCTACTGGCGCTACCCTTTGTCTCCAACGCCGGCGAGCGCAGCCCCTTGCGGCGGCCTTGGGCGGTGTTTGGGGCGGGGTGCGTGGTGGTGTTTATGGGCAGCCTGCTGCTGCTGGGCGAGCAGGCGCCGTGGTCGCCCAAGTTCGACGCCAAGCCCCTCACTGCCAATAGCATTCATTCGGCCGACCCGGCCGTGCTGCACGGGGCCATGTTGTTTTCCAACAAAGGTTGCCTCTACTGCCACCTCATCGACGGGCACGGCGGCCACCGCGGCCCTGAGCTAACGGCGGTGGCCCGCCGCCTCACGCCCGGCGAGCTGCGCATCCGCATCGTGAACGGCGGCGGCAACATGCCCGCGTATGGGGGCGTAATTTCGGAAAAGGAGCTGGCCTCGATTATTGCGTTTCTGGATACCCGGAAGTAGGGCGTAGGTAGCAGGCTCGTCACACAGCAGCGCTGCTGCGGGTAGTTTGCCTGCGGTAGGTTACGGTTTTAACCACCACCACGAAGCGGGCTAGCCCAGCCCACGCGGCTGGCACAACTGGGCCGTGGCAGCCCATGGACGCTGGTTTTCCAAACATTAGGGCGGCCGCTGCGCAGCTGTTGCTGCTCGTGATATGCCAGCCGCGTGGGGTGGGCTCGGCCGCATAACGGACCTGAATGTGGGCCAGCAGCTTGGGCTGATTGTTTTTGACTTGCAGCACGTAGCCGCTGCCGCTGGTCACGGTGGCGGTAGCTGTTTTTTTGGCCGCGCAGCACGTCATTAAAAAACTCGGTGAGGTCCAGCCGCTATTCTAGAGAGTGTGGACAGTCCGAGGATACTTTAGGCTGCACCGATATGAACTTGCAGAATGCGAGTGGCTGCTCATTGAACCCCACACGGTAGGCAGACCGGGTACGGCTGGAGGTACGGGCCAGGATAATCGCTTGTTTATCAATACGATGGTATGGTAAATTCGCGCCGGCATCCCGTGGCGCGGCCTGCCCGAACGCTTTGGCACCTGGAATGCCACGGCCCGCCGTGTTCGCCGCTGGGCGAAAGCCGGGGTGTGGAAAAAGATTTTTCAGGCCGTGCAAGAGCCCGATTGGGAGTGGGTCATGCTCGATTCGACGAGCGTCAAAGCCCATGCCGCCGCTGGCCAAAAAAAAGTTCGGCTCCATGCGAGTGCCTCGGCCACCGCCGGGCGGCTTCTCCACCAAGGTCCATGGCGTGCTGGACGCGCTGGGCAACTGCGTCCACCTCGACCTGCCCCCTGGCCAACAGGCGGATTGCCTGCTCGTTGCGGACGTAGAGCAAACGGCTAAGAAAACCATCGCCCTCATCAACGCCATGCACCACCTGATGGAGCAGGCGCGCGAGCAGCTGCGAGGCTATAGTTTCTATAGTCAGGACTTGCTTCACCACCTTTTTCGCTACCCCTACACCCGCACCGAGTTTGTAGAAAAGGAGCTGGCCGTAAGTCGGCTCACGGCCTCAAAGTACCTCACCCAACTAGCTGCGCCCGGCGGCTTGCTGCAAAAACACAAGCTGGGACGGGCCAACTACTACGTCAACCAGCCGTTGTTTGAACTGCTAGCGCAACTGGGTTGGGGGAGGGGCGCGCCAAGTACCTCACCCAGCTAACCCTCCAACAAAAATCCCCGGCTGCCTAAGTAGCCGGGGATTTTTGTTGGAAGGTTGTTTTTCTAAAATAAGAAGTCGAACCCCACGAACACCAGGTGTTCCTCGCCTACCGAGTAAGTGACGTTGATGACGGCCTGGTCGAGAATGTTGACGAACGCGCCGCCGCCAAAGCCGCTGTGCAGGGCGCTGATGCCTTTGCGGGTATCGTTATCGGAGTACACGCGGCCGGCGTCGGCGAGCCCCATCACGCCGAAGGTACCGGGAAAGAGGTAGGCGTTGAACTTGAACAAGTGCAGGCGGGCCTCGAAGTTGCCGTAGAGGCTGCTGCGGCCGGCGTAGCGGGTGCGGCGGTAGCCGCGCAGGTTGGTGGTGCCGCCCAGCGTGTTGGCCTG
>CAZERY010000131.1:0-9868 GCA_964514915.1 uncultured Hymenobacter sp. | reverse complement strand
GTGGTAGCATGACCCAAAACTACTACTCGATTACTTATGCACGAGTACTTAAAAACGTGCTGGCCGTGCTGCCCGGCACTACCAACGCGAGCGAGTACGTTATTTACTCGGCGCACTGGGACCATTTTGGCGTGGGCAAACCCATCGCGGGCGACTCCATCTACAACGGGGCCGTGGACGATGGCACCGGCTTGGCCGCTTTGCTCAGTATTGCCCAGGCTTTTAAAAACGCCCCTACCAAGCCCGCCCGCAGCATCGTATTTCTGGCCGTGACGGGTGAAGAGCAGGGCCTGCTGGGCTCCACTTACTACGCCCAGCATTCGCCCTTCCCGCTGGCTAAAACGGTGGCCGACCTTAATATGGACATGCTCTGGCCCTACGGCCCCATGAAGGACCTCACCGTCATCGGCTATGGGCAGTCGGAACTGGAAGACTACGCCCGCGCCGCCGCCCAGGAGCAGGACCGCTACCTGCTGCCCGACCAGACGCCCGAGACCGGCATGTTCTACCGCTCCGACCACTTCAGCTTTGCCCACGTGGGGTGCCCTCGCTCTACGCCAGCGGCGGCTTCGAGAGCCGCACCCAGGGCAAAGCCTACATCGCCCAAAAGCGCCAGGAGTACACCACCAATATGTATCACAAGCCCGCCGACCAGCTCGACCTCACCTGGGACCTGAGCGGCGTGGCCCAGGATGCGCAGCTGTATTTCCGCGTGGGCCAGCGCCTGGCCAGCGAAACCACGTTCCCACAGTGGCGGGCGGGGTCGGAGTTTAAAAGCGCCCGCACACCGGCCTCGGGGCGCTAAGCACTGCCGACGCGTATCTCAACCATAACATCTAACTATTTATTTGCCCAGCAAACCAGGTGGTACTACGCCCGCGCTATTTTTTCGAGTAGGGCCTTGGTTTTGCGAATGCCGTCGGCCTCGCTCAGGGTTTCGCCTTCGTACTCGATACCGACAAAGCCTTTAAAACCAGAGGCTTTGATGATGCCGAACATTTTGGGGTAATCCGTTTCGGTGCAGTTGCCGGCGGCGTCGAAGTCGAAGGTTTTGGCGCTGACGCCTTTGGCGACGGGCATCCACTCGCGCACGGCCTGGTACTTGTCGTACTCTTCGAGGCACTTGCCGCGGTAGAGGTCGCCGGTGTCGCGGCGGATGCAGAAGTTGCCAAAATCGGGCAGAATACCCACGTTGGCCTTCGCTACCTGCCGAATGGTGGCGAGCAGCCACTTGCCATCGGAGGTGTAGCTGCCGTGGTTTTCGACTAGCACGTTGAGGCCGGCCTGTTGGGCGTACTCGCTCAGCCGGCTCAGGCCATCGACGGCCGCTTGCTGCACCTCCGCGGCCGAGCCTTTGCCAAACGCATTTACCCGCACCGTCTGGCAGCCCAGGTAGTGCGCCGCATCGATCCATTTGTAGTGGTTTTCAACCGCTTTCAGCCGCTCGGGTGCGGCCGGCGCGCCCAGCTCGCCTTCGCCATCGATCATAATGAGGTGGTTGCGCACCCCATTATCGTGGCAGCGGAGCAGCAAGTCGCTCAGGTACTGCTTATCCTGGGCTTTGTCTTTAAAGAACTGATTGACATACTCTACTACGCTAATACCAAACTCCTTTTTCGCCATTACGGGAAAATCGAGGTTGCTCATCTTATTGCCGAACAGCGCTTTGTGCAGCGACCACTCGGCCAGCGAAATCTCGAAGAATGGCTGGGCGGCCAGGGCGTTGGCCGCCAGGTGCGGCGCGAGCGCGGCGGTAGCGGCCAGGGCAGCCGTGTTTTTCAGGAAGTGACGACGGGAAGTGGCCATGCGGGTGGGAAGCAAGTAGCGTGAATACGGCCGAAAGTACTACCGGCCTGCACAATACTCCTCGCGCCGCATATAAGCGCCTCGGTTCAGGAAGTGAACCAGTCGGCAGGCAGTAGCTTGGACTTTGTAGTCCGAGTGCGAGCAAAGCGAGCCGGTAAGATTAAACGACTTCAGACGCCGGATGCTCGCTTTGCTCGCACTCGGACTACAAAGTCCAAGCTACCTCATTATTCCCTGCCTTGCGCTAAGCGGCTGTAAGACAGAGGCGCCAGCCATTGCTTACGGCCACTTAGTGCGGCTAGCTGCTGGCTGCGACGAACCTCAAAGGGCCGAGTACGCGGTGGGCCGCAGGAACGTGATGTCGATGTGCGACACGTTGTTCTGGTACTCGGGCTGGGCGGATAGCTTTTTCCACTCGGGGTCGTTGCCGAAGGTTTTCCAGTGCGCCTCGCGCGCGGGCATGTTGGCAAACGACGTCATGTACATCAGGTTCGGCATTTTGGCGCCGAACAAGACTTCGCCGTAGAAAATGGCGTTGAACCCGAGCCGGTCGAACAGCTTGATTTCGCCGCCCGCGTTGAACATCTGCACTTTATTACGGAATATTTTCTCGCTCGCGCCTTCGTAGCTGCGCAGCTCGTACACGCGCTCGCTCGCAGGAGTACCGAGCTGAGGGGCGGTGAGGCCCTTCATCTCATCAAAGGCTTTGATGAAAATAGTCTCTAAGCGGCTGTAGGCCGGGTTGTTGTACGCGGCATTTTCATAAGCGCCGCCGGCGGCCAGCAGCTTGCTGGCGGTTGCTTGCCTGACTTTTTCCCAGTGCTGAAGCGAGGAAAAAGGCGTAAAAACGTAGATTCGGCGGTCGGCGGCCGTGTCGTTGCCGATGGGCTTAAACACGCCGACCGTAGGAATGCCCGCGGCGCGCAGCGTAGGCACATATTGGTGCTGCAAAAAGCTGTCAACCAGCGCTTCCTGCCGGGCGCTTTTGAGGTGATATACTTTCAGCTCGAAATAACCCGGGCGCTCGGCCGAGGCCGAGGGGCTAGCCACGGCGCGCCCGCTAAGGAGCCAAAAACAGCAAAAGGACAGAACGGACCAGCAAAAGAGCTTTTTCATGCAGCGCAGAGGATTAAATGGACGGAAATTTTCCTACGTAAAACTGCCCTGCGGTGCTGAAGCGTCGGGCTGCGCCGCGGCTTCTCTACGGCACCTTAATGGTGCGCACGCGGCGCGAGTGGGCACTGAAGTACCCGAGCACGCCCCCCGAAAAGTTAGATTTGGGGTTGGCGGGCGTGGTGCTGGGGGCGCCACCGGCAGTCAGAATCTGGTTGAGGGTGCGGAAATATTCGTAGGCGCCGGGGTCGAGGTTTTGCATTTCGACCCGCAGGCTGTCGCCCGACACGAGCTTATCGAGGTCGTTGGTGGCGTTTGGCCCGCCCCCCGCGGTGCGCAGCACCTGGCTTACGTGGTTGCCGTCCGTAGTTTGGTCGTTCTGCAAGAAAATAGTGGTATTGAGGCGGCCGTTGCGATACTGGCGAAACAGGTAGCTATTGCCCAGCCCGGCGGGGTCGGTGTAATCCACCACTGCCTGGATATTCTTGGTACCCACCACACTAACCTGGGTGCTCAGCTTTTCGAAGGGCACTACCGGCGCCGGCAGCGTGGAAAGGGCCACGTAGGCCGTACCGCCGGTTTCGACGCGCAGGGTGTAGGCGTGGCCTGGCACACCGGTAATGGTGACGCCCACGTACTGGCCCGGCGTAGCCTCGCGCAAGGTTTCGAGGCCGCCCACGTTGTCGGCGAGCGTAACCGTGGCGGCGCTTACGGGCGCAAACGTGTTGGTAGCGGTATAGTTAGCCGAGGTACTCAGGCTGACTTGGCAGGGCCGGCCATCATCGGCCAGGTTGCCTTCGATCACGAGCTGCGAAGCCGAGGTTTTAAGGTCGAGGTTGATCACCTTTTCGCAGCCGGTGCTGGCTAGCAGCAACGCGGCGGCTACTAGTGAGCAGAGGCGCGTGCGGCCAATTGATTTTTCGAACATATACAAAGCGGCAGAACGTCATGCTGACGGCAGGAAGCATCTTGGCTGCTTCGCCCACCCTGGCGCTAACACGCCTGACAAGATGCTTCCTGTCGTCAGCATGACGTTGTTTTTAATTTATAATTGCTTAAAAACTAAAGTTGTACGTAGCCGACGGGATGGTGCGAAACAGGGCCGTTTGCACGGCCTGGGTGCGGGTAGCGTCGTTGGGGTCGGGCTGGAAGCGGATGCTGTAGGGGTTTTCGCGGCCCAGCGCGTTATATACCGAAAACGACCAGCTGCTGTGGAAACGGTGGTCTTCCTGGTGGGGCTTTTCGTAGGTGGCACCCAGGTCGAGGCGGCGGTAGCTGGGCAGGCGGTCGGCGTTGCGCAGGCCGTAGAGGCTCACTACCTGGCCGGCCACCTCGTACTTACCCACCGGGAAGGTGGCGGCGTTGCCGGTGCTGGCCAGGAAAGTACCCGAGAGGCTCCACCGCGAGTTGAGCTGGTAGATGGCGACTACCGACAAATCGTGGGGCCGGTCCTGGCGAGCGTTAAACCACGCGCCCCCGTTGATTTGGGCAAACTGCCGCTGCGACTTACTCAGCGTGTAGCCGAGCCAGCCGGTGAGGCGGCCCACGTCTTTGCGCAGCAAGAACTCGATGCCGTAGGCCCGGCCGATGCCGTAGAGTAGGCTGGCCTCCACGTCGAGGTTGCCGCGCAGCTGCGTGCCGTCGCGGTAGTCAATCTGGTTTTGCAGGGTTTTATAGTAGGTTTCGACGGTCAGCGAGTACGCCTTGTTCGGGCCCAGCGTGCGGTAGTAGCCGGCCGAAATCTGGTCGGCCAGCTCGGGCTTCACGTTGAAAGTGGTGGGCACGTAGAGGTCGGTGGGCAGCGAGGTGCTGCTGTTGCTGAGCAGGTGCAGGTTTTGCACGTTGCGGGCGTAGCTGGCCTTGAGCGAGCTGGCCTCGGTGAGCTGGAAGCTGGCGGCAAAGCGCGGCTCCAAACGCAGGTAGGTTTTCAGAAATTTGCCCTTGGCGTAGGTAGTGGCGTTGAGCACGGTGCCGGCCGCGTCGTAGGTCGAGTAGGTGCCGGGACCGAGCAGGCTAAAGCCCGAAAGCCGCAGGCCAGCGGTGAAATTGAGCCGCGGCGCGGCCTGCCACTCGTGCGAGGCGTAGGCCGCCGTTTCGAGCGAGTAGTTGGTGCGCTCGGCTGCACTATTCGTCGACGAGCCGGCGTCGGCCGTGACGTAGCCCGGCGTGATGGTGTGGTAAATGGCCTGCGCCCCGAAGCGCACCGTTTGGGTGGTGCTGGGCGTAAACTCGAAATCCTGCTTCAGGTTCAGGTCCTGAATCTTGGACTTGATGACGAAGTTCTGGGCGTTCGAAGCAATATCAATCTCGTAGTCATACTTGCTGTAAATGAGCGCCGTATTGGAAAACACCCGGTCGCTAAACAAGTGGTTGAGGCGCAGCGTGGCCGTCTTGTTGCCGTAGTACTGCCCAAACGTATTGGCCAGCCCCAGCGCATCGCGCCCCAGGTAGGCGCTGAAATAGAGCCGGTTGCGGTCGTTGAGCACGTAGTTGGCCTTGGCATTGACGTCGTAGAAGTACAGGCTCGAATTGCGGGTCGTTTCGTTCTTGGAGAGCTTGAGAAACACGTCGGCGTAGGTGCGCCGGGCCGTCACCAGAAACGAGCCCCGGTTCTTCACTAGCGGGCCTTCGAGGGCCAGCCGCGAGGCAATGAGCCCGATGCCACCGCTGCCGTGCAGCTGCTGGTTGTTGCCATCCTTCATCCTGATATCAACTACCGATGAAAGCCGGCCGCCGTACTGCGCCGGCATCCCGCCCTTGTACACGGTCAGGTCCTTGATGGCGTCGGAGTTGAAGGTCGAGAAAAAGCCCAGCAAGTGCGAGGCATTGTACACGGGCGCCTCATCGAGCAAAATCAGGTTCTGGTCGATGGCCCCGCCGCGCACCGAAAAGCCGCTGCTGCCCTCGCCCGCCGACTTGATGCCCGGCAGCAGCGTCAGGGTTTTAATCACGTCTTTCTCCCCAAAAAGCACCGGCACCTTGGCTATCTGCTGAAGGTCGAGCTGCTCCACGCCCATCTGGGCTTTGCTGATGGCGGCATCGGCGCGGCGGCCGGTCACCACTACTTCAGTCAGCTCGCTGCCACCTGGTTTTAGCCGAAAGTCGAGGCGCTGGCTGGCACTCACCGTGAGTTGGCGCTGCTGGGTAGCGTAGCCGACAAAGCTGACTTCCAGCGTGTACGCACCCGCCGGCACCGTGAGGGTAAAGAAGCCGTAGGCATTGGCGCCGGCGCCCACGCCGGGCAGCTCACGCACCCGCACGGTGGCGCCGGTGAGATTTTCGCCCGAGGTCGCGTCCTGCACCGTGCCGCTGAGCGTGATGCGAGTTTGGGCGGCGGCCGGCTGCTGGGTTAGCCAGAGCAGCCCCACCAGCCAAAGCCCAAATGGGTACACGTGTTTTTGCATAAAAAGGGATAAGAATCGCCCAGCCCAGAGGAGGGGAAGCCTAAAGGTACAGCCAGCCTTTGCCGTCCAGCAGGCCTTTAGCCTGGGCCGGCTAGCCCGCCGGGGTCGAAAAAGCTTCCGGGCCGCAGGCTCCCCACTGCGGGCAGCGACAGCAGCCTCAATTACAGCCTCCCTCAGAAGCTGGAAAACTTTCGGCTGGCCGCCCAAAAGTCAAGCCCTTGGCTTGCTCCTGAACGTATGCGCTAAGCAGCCTTCAGCTGCATTTCCTGTTCTATTTTATCTGCCCACCCTTTTGCCCCAATTTCATGTTCACCTCCGTACCAAAAACAATTTTTGCGTTGCTTTTCGCTTTGTTGGCTACGCCCGCGCTAGCCCAGCAGCTAGGCGTTTTTGAAAGCCAGCAAACCATCGGCTCGGAAGCTAAGCCCGGCACGGCTACGTACTCGCCCACCACGCAACAGTACAGCATCACGGGCGGGGGCACCAATATCTGGGGCGACCACGACGATTTTCACTACGTCTACCGCCAGCTGAAAGGAGACTTTATTCTGTATGCGCGGGCCGAATTTGTGGGTGCGGGCGCGGAAGCCCACCGCAAAATGGGCTGGATGGTGCGCCAAAGCCTGGCCCCCAATTCGCCCCACGTAAGCGTGGCCGAGCACGGCGACGGACTCACCTCCCTACAGTTTCGCCGGACGGCGGGGGCGACCACGGAAGAAGTTCGCGCCACCGTGGCGCACGCCGATGTGCTCCAGCTTGAGCGCCAGGGCACCACGTACACCATGCGGGTAGCCCAGTTTGGCCAGCCCTTCGTGACGGCGCAAGTGGCGAATGTTGAGCTGGGTTCCGACGTATTCGTGGGGCTGTTCGTGTGCGCACACCGGGCCGATGGGCTCGAAAAGGCAACGTTCCGCGATGTACGCCTCACCGTGCCCGCGCCCGCCGGCCTGGTTCCCTACAAGCAGTACCTGGGCAGCCACCTGGAGGTGCTGGAGCTGGCCACCGGCCGCCGCGAAATCATCTATACATCGCCCGTCTCCATCCAGGCGCCCAACTGGCGGCCCGATGGCAAGAGCCTGATTTATAACAGCGATGGCTTGATGTATAACTTCGACCTGGCAACGCGGCAGCCGGCCGTGCTGCCCACAGGCGACGTCAAAAACAATAACAACGACCACGTGCTGGCCTTCGGGGGCGCTATGCTGGGCTTGAGCAGCGGCGTCGAGCAGCTGGGTGGTTCGGTGGTGTACACGGTGCCCGCGGCCGGCGGGCAGCCCCGCCAGATTACACCCCGCGGCCCTTCCTACCTGCACGGCTGGTCGCCCGACGGGAAAAGCCTGCTCTTTACTGGGGAGCGCAACAAGGAGTTTGATATCTACCGCGTGCCGGCTGCGGGCGGCCCCGAGGTGCGCCTTACCACGGCCACCGGCCTCGACGATGGCGCCGAGTACACGCCCGATGGCAAGTACATCTATTTCAACTCGAACCGCACCGGCACCATGCAAATCTGGCGCATGAAGCCCGACGGCAGCGCCCAGGAAGCCGTGACCACCGGCGACTACCACAACTGGTTTCCGCACATCTCGCCCGACGGTAAGTGGATCGTGTTCGTGTCCTTTCTGAAAGATGAAGTGCCGGCCGGCGACCATCCGTTTTATAAGCACGTGTACCTGCGCCTGCTGCCCATTGGGGGCGGCCAGCCCCGGGTTATCGCCTATATATATGGCGGCCAGGGCACTATCAACACGCCTTCGTGGGCGCCCGATGGCAAGCGCCTCGCCTTTATCAGCAACAGCGCCGAGCTTCGGTAGCGTAGGCCAGTGGCGCCATACCCACCCTGCTGCCGAAATTTGCCAGGGAGTAAGACCTGGCAGGTGGCCTGGCCTCTTTCCTTATAGAACGTACGCAACAAGTCGTTCGTCATTGCTTCGCGTTACTCGCAATGACGAACGACTTGTTGCGAATCTTACCTTAGCTCCTCTCCCATTGCCCGTTACCGATTTTCCTACGCCTTCGCTGGCTGATTTTGCCAGCTTTTACCTCTACGGCCTCACCAACAATCCCTACCAGCAATCGACGGACCTCGCCAAGTTTGGGGAGTTGTACAACCTGGTGGTGGGTGAGCACGGCGGCGTGGGGCTCAGCAGCTCGTTTCATCCGTATCAACTCCTTAACCAGGCGGGCGTTACGGTGTGGTACGCGGCCTACGCCCAGCTGTATTCGCAGCCCGCTCGGGCCGCGCTGTTTACGGCGATGGCCGAGGAGCAAGCGCGGTTTGTAATAGCGCCGCCAGCCTCGTTCAGTGAGTTTCATGTGTGGCCTGATACGCGGCTGACCAGCGTAGAAAACCCGGTTTTCAGCCACTACATCCCGTTTGTGCTGCCCTTTTTGGTGCATAAAGGCCCGGCCGCGCTGCGCTGGGATGCCGAGGTGGCCGCGGCCAACGGCGACCCAGCCCGCCTCCAACCTTACCTCGAAGCCGTCACGGAGGCTATTCGGTTTGTGCAGCCCGCACCGGCGTTTGTGCTCGGCTTCGCGGAATTTGACGAGCAGCAGCCCGCACGGCTGATTGAGCGGTTTATGGACGTGCGGCCGACTTTGCTGACCCACTAGAGCCACCCTAGCCGGCCACCTGAGTAGCCAAGGCTGGCGTCATTTCTACCCGCGCCCCGCCCAAAAACTCGCCGTACCAGCGGCCCGAATCCTTGATAATGCGCGCCTGCGTTTCGTAGTCGACGTGCACCAGCCCAAAGCGCGGCCGATAACCCTCAGCCCACTCAAAATTGTCGGTAAAGCTCCACGGAAAGTAGCCATTGACGCGTACGCCGGCGCGGCGCGCGCGCAGCACCTGGCCAATGGCGGCCTGGTAGTAGGCCAGCCGCTCGGCATCGGGCACGCGCCCGGCCTGCGGCTGGTCGGCAAAGGCCGCGCCCGACTCGGTGATGATGAGCTCGGGCGCACCGGGGTAGGCCGCGTACTGCTTGAGCATTTCATAAATCGACTCGGGGTAAACCTCCCAGCCCATTTGGGTGGTGGGCACGCCGCGCTGGCTGGCCGGCACCAGCGCGGCGCCCAGCAGCGGCAGCCAGGGCGCCCGGCGCACCACCTCGCGGGTATAGTTCTGCACGCCCCAAAAGTCAAAGTCAAACTGCATCCGCTCCTGGTCGCCGGCCTGCTGATAGCGGCGCAGCAGCCAGCCCAGCAGCGGCAGCTCGGCCGTGGGGTAGCCCAGCCCGAGCGTGGGCTCCACAAAAAACCGGTTGAGCAGCGCGTCGGCGCGGCGCGTAGCCGCCTCGCTGGGGCCGTGGCCGGGCCGCGCCGGGGTGAGGTACGAGCACGAAAACGTGGTGCCGATGCGCGCCGTGCCCGGCAGCGTCGCCCGCAAAGCCCGGCCGCCCTCGGCCTGGGCGAGCGTGGCGTGGTGCGCCGCCGCCAAAAAGCCCGGCAGGCTGCGGCGCCCCGGCGCGTGCACGCCCAGCGCGTGCCCCGCGCCCACAAATACCATCGGCTCGTTGAGCACCATCCAGTGCTGCACGCGGTCGCCG
>CAZERY010000130.1:0-9888 GCA_964514915.1 uncultured Hymenobacter sp. | reverse complement strand
TCGTGCTGGTAATCGACGAGCTGGCCGACCTCATGATGACGGCCGGCAAGGAAGTTGAAACCCCGATTGCCCGCCTCGCCCAGCTTGCCCGCGCCATTGGTATTCACCTCATTGTGGCTACCCAGCGCCCGAGCGTAAACGTTATTACGGGTATCATCAAGGCCAACTTCCCCTGCCGGATTTCCTTTAAGGTGACCAGTAAGATTGACTCGCGCACCATCCTCGACACCGGCGGGGCCGACCAGCTCATTGGCCAGGGCGATATGCTGTTTTCGGCGGGTTCCGACCTCATCCGGGTGCAGTGCGCTTTCATCGACACACCCGAGGTCGACCGCCTCTGCGACTACATCGGCGAGCAGCAGGGCTACGCCGACGCCTACCTGCTGCCCGAAGTGGCCGGCGCCGACGGCGACGAAGGCAGCGGCCAGGACGAGCTGGACCCTAGCGAGCGCGATTCTATGTTTGCTGAGGCAGCCCGCTGCATTGTGCTGCACCAGCAGGGGTCTACTTCGCTCATTCAGCGCAAGTTGAAGCTGGGCTACAACCGCTCGGGCCGCCTTATGGACCAGCTTCAGCAGGCCGGCATCGTGGGGCCGTTTGAAGGCAGCAAGGCCCGCGCCGTGCTCATCCCCGACGAGTATCAGCTGGAACAGCTGCTGAATACGCTGGTCAAATAACCCCTATTGCTGCTTATGGTACCCCGCCCGTACATCCTGGCCGAAAGCATCTGGCCCCAGGTGAAAGACGCTGCTTATGAAGTGGTAGTATTGCCCTGGGGCGCTACCGAGGCGCACAATGTGCACCTGCCCTACGCCACCGACAACATCCAGTGCGATTACATCGCCGCCGAGGCGGCGCGCCTGGCCTGGGAAGCGGGAGCCAAGGTAGTGGTACTGCCCATCATTCCCTTCGGGGTTAATACCGGGCAGCTGGACATTACCCTCGACATCAATCTGAGCCCGAGTACGCAGCTCGCCATGCTGCGCGATGTAGTGCGGGTGCTGGCCCGCCAGGGCATTCCCAAGCTCGTGGTGCTCAATGGCCACGGTGGCAACGACTTTCGCCAGCACCTGCGCGAGCTGCAAGCGGAGTTTCCGACGGTATTTCTCAGCACTGTTACCTGGTTTCGCACCGTAGACCGGGCTCAGTTTTTTACGGCGCCGGGCGACCATGCCGATGCGCTCGAAACCAGCGCCATGCTGCACATTTCCCCCGAGCTGGTGCGCCCGCTCGTGCCGGGCTCGGGGCAGGCGCGGCAGTTTCGCATCGAAGCTCTTCGGCAGGGCTGGGCCTGGGCCCAGCGCGACTGGAGCCAGGTGACGACCGATACCGGCGCGGGCGACCCAGCCGAGGCCACCGCCGAAAAAGGCGCTGCCCTACTAGCGGAAGCCTGCCAGGCTATCGGCCGTTTCCTGACGGAGTTGGCTCATGCTGACCCAAGCGACATGTACGCTTAGAGCCTGCGAATGCCTTTACAGTAATTGAAGAGGTTAACGCCGATTTTGGCCGACCTTTTGCAGACGCTTTTGCGTATTAACCCCACCCGGCCCCAATCTACCGGGATTTCTTTTCCCCATGACTCAGAAATTCATTCTGTTGGCGCTCGCTGCTGGCCTGGCCCTGCCCGCCGCGGCGCAGCAAGACCCTAAAGCTGGCAAAATTCTTGATGCCGTAAGCGCTAAGTACACGGCGCTCAAGTCGTTTGAGGCTGGCTTTACCCAAACCCTGGAAAACCCCGCCGCCAAGCTCAAGCAAAACCTGACGGGCGACGTGACCGTGAGCGGACAGAAATACCACCTCAAGACCAGCGGCCAGGAAGTCATCAACGATGGCAAAACCACCTGGACGTACCTCAAAAGCGAGAACGAGGTCAACATCTCCGAGTCGGACCCGAGCAACCAGGATATGTCGCCCGCCCAAATGTACTCGATGTATAAAAAGGGCTACAAGTACACCTACGTGCAGTCGCTCAAAGATGCCGGCGTAGCCAGCGATCTCATCGAGCTCACGCCGGAAGACCGTAAAAACGACGTCTTTAAAGTGCAGCTTATCGTGGGCACGGCCGACAAAGCCATCCACAGCGTAAAGACGTTCAAGAAAAATGGCACCCGCACGACGTTCACCCTCAAGAACTTCAAGCCCAATGTACCGGTTACCGCCACTAGCTTTGCTTTTGACAAAGCCCAGCATCCAGGCGTGAAAGTAGTCGACCTGCGGTAGGTAGCTTCAAGCTGTTATCTCTGCTTAAAAAGGCTCGCCTCCGTGGAGGCGAGCCTTTTTTATGCTGCCGGAGCGGTACCTCATTCTACATTTGTCACATGCGCGAAGATTTTCTCCACTACATCTGGCAGCACCAGTACTTCGATAAAGCCGACCTGCGCACCACGGCGGGCGAGGCCATTCAGGTGCTGCGCCCCGGCCAGCGCAACGCCGACGCGGGCCCAGATTTTCTCAACGCCCGCCTGCGCCTGGGCGCCGTGGAGTGGAACGGCGCCGTGGAGATTCACCTGCGCGCTTCCGATTGGCAACGCCATCACCACCAAACAGATGGCAAGTACGACCAGGTCGTATTGCATGTGGTACACACTGCCGACGCCGACGTGTTTCGCACCAACGGCAGCCTCATTCCGGCCCTGGCGCTCGCCCCGCGACTCGCCCCCGACCTGCTGAGTCGCTACGAAGCCCTCGTGCAGGCTCCCGCCGCCGCGGCTCTCCCCTGCGCCCCGCTCCTGGGGCAGGTGCCGCAGCTCGTGCGCACCATGATGACCGAGCGCGCCCTGCTGGAGCGCGTGGAGCAGAAAGCCGATGCCATCGCCGAGCTCCACGCGCACTTGAGCCACGATTGGGAAGCCACCGCCTACCACGCCCTGATGGCGGCGTTTGGCTTCCAAAAAAACAGTGAGCCGCTTGCCCGGCTGGCCAAGGCCGTGCCGCTGCCCATCTTGCGTCGCCACCGCCACGACCAGCGTCAGCTGGAAGCCTTACTATTTGGGCAGGCTGGCTTTCTGCTTGAAAATGAGGAAACTGCGGGCGATACTTACATTCAGGACCGGCAGCAAGAGCACGAGTTTTTGCGCCATAAGTATGGGCTGGGGGCCGCGGCGCTAGCCCCCCACGAGTGGAATTACCTACGCCTGCGACCCGCCAACTTTCCGGCTGTGCGCCTGGGTCAGCTGGTAGGGCTGCTGCACCGCCGCCCGGCGCTGTTCGACGCCTTGCTCACGGCCCGGAGCGTGGCGGCGCTCACCGAGTTTTTTACCGGCGCGCCGGCGCCCGAGTACTGGCGGCAGCACTTTCGCCCAGGCCGCCCGGGCAAAGTACCCAGCCTGGGCAAAAGCAGTACCGACCTGCTCATTACCAACGTGGTAGTACCTCTGCGCGTAGCCTACGCCCGCCACGTCGGCCAGCCCGCCCTGGTCGAAAGCAGCGTAACCTTGCTCACTGAGCTGCCCGCCGAGCACAACCAGTACACTGACCTGTACCAGGACCTGGGCTTTGAGCACCGTACCGCCGCCGACTCACAGGGCCTGCTTGCCCTGCATAAGGGCTACTGCCAGCCCCGGCGCTGCCTGCACTGCACCATTGGGGGGCGGCTAGTGGGCGGCGCTAATCGACTAGGGCGATGATACAACTAGTTAGTGCATTAGCACTCAATATCTTGCTCTTCGGTAGCTTCGGATGGTGGCTGCGGCACGAATACCGCTGTGCGCCACCAGTACTCCGCCGCTGGCTGGGGCCAGGCCTGGCCTGGCGACTGTTGCTGACTACAAGTGGTATCATTTTCCCGAGCCCCGATGCCGTCTGCCTGAGCGCATTTGCGCACCGGCTTACCACCGAATTTTGGCGCACGCCAGGCAATATCTCCGCTATTTGGGACAACCTGTACGTACCCGGCGTCGGCAAATATGCCTTGTCAAACACCTACTTTTTCGTCAAGCTTCTGAGCGTGCTTAACGTAGCTTCGTTCAGCCTGCTTTGGCTCAACACCTTGTACCTGAGCCTTTTTTGCTTCGCAGGCTGCTGGGTGCTCACCCGGGTCTGGGTGCAGGCCTTCCCGGCCACGCCACCTGGGGCAGCTATCGTAGCGCTGCTGCTGTGGCCATCGGTGACCTGGTGGACGGCCGGCCTCGGCAAAGAGACGCTGCTGGTTGGCAGCGAGACGCTGTTGGTTGCCCTGGCACTGCAAGCAAGCTATGGACCACCAGCTAGCCCACAGTCTGGCTCGCGGCGGCGCCTCATTATCAAGCTTCTAGTGGCTTTGCCGATAGCATGGCTGGCTTATCGAATGCGCTACTTTTTTGCGTTGCCGCTGCTTGGCGGGCTGCTGGTGCTGGCCTTGGTGCGGCTGATGGCGCGGCGCGGCTGGCTAGTCAGCCACGCGGCCCAGACCGCCGCGCTGCTGGGGTTGCTCCTGTTGGGGGGCGGGCTGGGGCTGAGGGTGGCTGTAGGGCAGGTATCGGAGGGCTTTTACAGCTACCAGTTTTACGAGCAGTATAGCAAAGGCATCGCCTTGTCGGCTGGCCGGCCGCACCTCGTGTACGCCCACTTGGCCCCTACAGCGGCTAGCCTGCTGCGCCACGCGCCCGAAGCTGTGGGGCACGTTTTGCTACGGCCCTGGTTCGGCGAGGCTACGCAGCCGCTGTATCTCGGCGCCGCCCTCGAAAATGCTGGCCTGCTCGTCTTGCTAGGGCTAGCGGGGATGGCAGTGGCCCGGGGCCGGAGCGGCCAGCTGCCGGCCCCGGTAGTGGTACTGCTACTGCTTTATTGCTTGGTTATCGCCGCTTTCATCGGCCTTAGCACTCCCAACCTGGGCACCCTGCATCGTTACCGGGCGGCGCTGCTGCCGTGGCTGCTACTGCTGCTGCTTCAGAACGACTACGCTCGCCGCCTGCTGCGGCCTTTAACCGGCGAAAGCAAAACGTGAGGCTGGCTGTTGCTTCATTTCTTCCCGTCGTAACTTTGCTTCTTATGGAAAACCCAGTTATCATTCTCGGCGCGCAAGCCGTAGGCACGGCCGCCTTGGATGCCTTTTTATCAAATGACGTTGTGGTGTACTGCATTCTCGACGACGACCCCAAGCTGCACAGCACCGAGCTGCTCGACGTACCCGTAATGGGCAATACCGACGACGGCGAGCTGCTGAAGCTACTCGGCAAAAAGTGCGAAGTATTCGTGGCCACCGAAGATGCGGCTAGCCGCCGCAGCCTCACCCAAATGCTGCACGATGAGTACGAGGTGGTGCCCGTCAACTGCATTCACCAGCGGGCCAGCGTATCGGGCCACGCTGGGCTGGGCCACGGCAATTACGTGGGTCCCAACGCCGTAGTAGCAGCCACTGCCAAGCTCGGCGCAGGCATTCTCATTGGCCCCAATGCCGTAGTCGAAGGCCAGGCCACGGTGGGCGACTATGCCCAGCTGGGCAGCGGCGCCCAAATCGGCGTGGGGGCCACGGTGGGCGCCAGTGCCTTCGTCGGCGCGGGCGCGGTGCTGGTGGCCGGCGTGAAAGTGGGCGACAAGGCCCGCGTGGGCGCCGGCTCGGTAGTAGTGGCCGACGTGCCGGCCAACCAGACGGTATTTGGCAACCCGGCGAAGCAAGTTTGATTTTAATGGTTAATGGTTAATTATCAATGGTATAATGCTGTAAAGAGCTGTCCATAACAACTAGCCATTAACCACTAATAATTAACCATTAGTTATGTATCAAGTCCTTCTCTATTACTGCTATACGCCTTTAGAAAACCCGGAGCAATTTCGCGATGAGCACCATCGGCTGTGCCTCGACCTGGACTTGCGCGGGCGCATTATCGTGGCTGCGGAGGGTCTAAACGGTACCGTGTCGGGTACCCGCGAGGCGTGCGCCGCCTACATGGCCGCCGTTAAAGCCGACTCGCGCTTTGCTGCGCTGGAGTTTAAGATCGACGAGGTGCCGGCCCACACCTTCCAGAAGCTGCATGTGCGGCTGAAGGACGAAATCGTGCACAGCAGCCTGCGCCACGTGCGGCCCCACGAAAAAACTGGCCAGCACCTTACGCCTCAGGAGTTTAAAGCATTGAAGGACCGCGACGATGTAGTAGTGGTGGACGTGCGCTCAGATTACGAGTACAACCTGGGCCGCTTCAAAAACGCCGTGACTCTGGACATTGAAAACTTCCGCGACTTTCCCGAGCGCGTCGAGCGCTTGCAGGAGTTCAAGGACAAGAAAATCCTGACTTATTGCACCGGCGGCGTAAAGTGCGAAAAAGCGAGCGCTTTCTTATTGGAGCAGGGCTTCGAAAACGTCTACCAGCTGCACGGCGGCATTATCAAGTACGGCCACGAGGTGGGCGGCGAAGATTTCGACGGCCAGTGCTACGTATTCGACAACCGCGTGGCCGTGGCTGTGAATACAGTGAATCCCACCGTGATTTCGCTTTGCCACCATTGCCAACAGCCGTCTCCCCGCCTTATCAACTGTGCCAATCCGCATTGCAACGCCCACCTGCCGCTGTGTGAAAGCTGCGGCGAGCTGCTCGACGGTGCTTGCTCCGAAGCCTGCGCTGAGCACCCCGACAAGCGCCCCTACGATGGCACCGGCACCTACCCCAAAATCAGCAACCACTACACGCCCGCACAGGGGCTAGCCTCCTACGCTAAAGCTTAATTATGAATTAAAAATTATAAATTGAAAATCCCCGCTCAGTCAGCTACCAAGGGTGGCTAATGGGTGATTTTTACTTCTTAATTCATAATTTTTAATTCATAATTCCCTGCCATGATTCCCGAATCCGAACTCATCCTGAACCCCGACGGCACGATTTACCACCTCAATTTGCTGCCCGACCACATCTCCGACACCATCCTGACCGTGGGCGACCCAGCGCGGGTAGCGCAGGTGAGCCGGCACTTCGACTCCATCGAGTTTGAGGGTACGCACCGCGAGTTTGTCACGCACGTGGGTTACTACCGCGGCAAGCGCCTCACGGTGCTGAGCACTGGCATGGGCACTGATAACATTGATATCGTGCTGAATGAGCTGGACGCGCTGGTGAACATCGACTTTATGTCGCGCACCGTACGGCCCACCGAAGAGCGCCTCAGCCTACGCATCATCCGGCTGGGCACCAGCGGCAGCCTCCAGGCCGATGTGCCCGTGGGTAGTATGCTGGCTACGCAGCACGCCGTGGGCCTCGACTCGCTGATGCAGTTTTATCCCTTCATGGAAACGGGCCTGGAAACGCAGGTTGCCCAGGATTTGCAGAAGTCGCTGGGCCTCCCCTACGCCCCCTACGTGGTGCGCGGCTCCGACCTGCTGCGCGAGCAGCTAGCCGCCGACCTGCTCATCGGCAACACGGTCACCTGCCCCGGCTTTTACGGGCCGCAGGGCCGCCGCTTGCGCCTCGCCCTGCGCTCGCCCGACTATATGCAACGCCTACAAGAGTTCCGGCACCAAAGCCCGGAAGGCGATTTCCGCCTTTCCAACTTCGAGATGGAAACCGCCGGCTACTACGCGCTGGGCCAGCTACTCGGCCACGAAGTGCTCAGCCTCAACGCCATCGTAGCCAACCGCGCTACCGGCGAATTTGCCAAAGACGCGGGCGACATCGTCGACCGCCTCATCGCCCGCACGCTGGCTCTTGTCTGAACCGCGGATTTATCGGATTCGGCGGATTTATCGGATTTTGGTGACGCCAAAAAGGCCGCTCGTTGGAGCGGCCTTTTCTGTATTGCGAACTGCTAATACCTGCTAATTTTCCGGAGACGCTAGAATTCGTCACCAAAATCCGATAAATCCGCCGAATCCGATAAATCCGCGGTTCAGACAGTTAATAAAAATCGAACCCCAGCACCGCCCGCAGTGGCAGCATGATGCCCGCCTTCAGGGTGAGGTATTCGGGGTGCGCGCCCCAAACGGCGGTTTGCACCCGCTTGGTCTGGCCGTCAGCAGTTTGAAAGAAAATATCCAGTTTACCTTGGTAGGCATTGCCGAGGCGGCAGGCCCGGTCGGCATCGGCACGGCGGCGTTCCTGCTCAGTCGAGCTGTTGGCTAAAACGTCGCTGGACGGAAATTTCAAAGTTGGCAGCATCTCTTTTTCAACGGTTTCGATAGGCTGGTCGGTGGGGGGAGTGTACATGCGGCAAAAACTAAAAAGGTACTACTTCAACTTCTTCAAAGAAACACTGCCGGGCAGCGTTACGGTATTCCTACAGCGTACTCTACCCTACTAAAAATGGGGCATAAAAACGGGCAGGCTCGACCTTTGGAGTTCCTCAACTACCAAAAGCGCTCCTTCTCGTGAAGCCTTGCCTCATCGCCAAAATTACGACCCTTTTGCACCACGCGCCGCTGGTGCAAAATCTAGCCCGCAAAAAGTTCGTTGCCCGCTTCGTGGTCGGCCAATTCAAAAGCCGAAATGTTCAATTTCGTGAAGTAGCGCAGCACCTCAATGACCGGGTAAAATCGGCTTCCAATGAGACACGCATCCAAAGCTTTTTTCGGGAAGTTCCGCTCAATTACCTGGCCTTAGCCACCTTGCTGGTGCGCCTGCTACCGGGCCAGGGCAAATTGCGCTTGTGCCTGGACCGCACGGAGTGGGATTTTGGCAAGTACCAGGTCAACATCCTGCTCGTCACGGTGGGGCGCGGCGCTTGTCACTGGCCGTTGTGCTGGGAGCTGCTTGATAACCGCAGCGGCAATTCCAACACGGACGACCGCACCGCGCTGCTTGATTTTTGTCTGCACGTACTCGGGCCGGACCGGGTGGGGCTGGTGGTAGGCGACCGAAAGTTTGTAGGCCGCCAGTGGTTCAAATACCTTAAAGACAAGGGGCTGTTCTTCGTCATGCACTTGCTCAAACATCATCTGCTCACCGACCGCCGGGGCCGAAGCCACGTCGTGGCCGACTGGAATCTCCAGCCGAGGCAGTGCCGCCTGACCGAGTGCCAGGTCGATGGGGTCTGGGGCGGAGCGCAGGTCACGGCGCTGGCTGGTGGGGAATACTTATTTTTATTCGGGACGGCCAACCCCGCTTACCTGGGCCAGCTTTACCGCAAGCGCTGGACGATTGAAGCGTGTTTTCAGAACCTGAAAGGGCGCGGATTTGCCTTGCGCGGGACGCATGTGCAGTGTCGGGCCAAACTCAAAAAACTCGTTGGCCTCGTGAGCCTGGCCTACGCATTGTGCGTGAGTGCGGGAACTCGACTTCATGAAAACGTACAATTCATCGGCCTGAAAAAGCACGGCTACAAACGAACTGGTTTCAGCCGCCACGCCTCAATGCCTTACGGCAATACAGCCGAACTGGCCGCACTCCGGACCAGGCGTTCACCGCCAGTCTAGCCGCCGTCTTACGATGGATTGTAGAGCAAGTAGCTCTTTATCAATCAACTAAAATAGTAGGGTAGAGTAACTACAGCGTTTATCACTGGTATTGAGCCGCCCGGGTTTATAATTCGGCAGCTAAAAACTCCATTAGAGTTGTTATTGCTTGTCAGACAAAACATTGAGAGCTTACTAATTGTTCACCCTTCCTATGGCGACCAGCATCTATCAAAACATTCGAACTGACCCACAATACAAGGCAGCAACTGGCTTGAGTCGAGCCGCATTCGATGCGCTCTACCCCTGGTTTGCGCGGTACTATGAGCCTAAAAAAGTTAATCCCTATACTACTTCTGGTAGCCCGGTTTTAACCGATAAACGGGAAGCGTTGTTCTTTATCCTGCATTACTATAAAGCCTATCCGACGCTACAAAACCTGGGCATGTATTTTGGTTTTTCTAATTTCGCGGCGAGTGTCTGTTTAGAGCGACTAAAGCCCTGTCTAAAGGCCGCTCTGCAAGCCCAGGGAATTGATAAAAGGGTAGTGCTATAAATGTAATGCTTTCATCTTCTTATTGTAATCACAAATA
>CAZERY010000129.1:0-9890 GCA_964514915.1 uncultured Hymenobacter sp. | reverse complement strand
CTCGCCCACCGTGAGGCCGTGGCAGATGGGCAGCGGGTCGAGGCCCACAAACGAACGGTGCTTGGCTTCCAATACTGGCCCATCGACGAGCCGGCCGTTGGGGTTGGGCCGGTCGAGCACTACCACCAGCTTGCCCTGCTCGGCGGCGGCTTCCATCACGTAGTGCAGGGTGCTGATGAAGGTGTAAAAGCGCGTGCCCACGTCCTGGATATCAAAAACCAGGACGTCCACGTCGGCTAGCATCTCGGGCGTGGGCTTTTTGGTTTTGCCGTACACCGAGCGCACGGGTATCCCCGTGCGGGCATCATGGCCATCGGTGATAGTAGCGCCATCGGCGGCCTCGCCCCGAAAGCCATGCTCGGGCGCAAAAATGGCCGTGAGGCGCACGCCCAGCGTCTTCAGCGTATCGACTAAGTAGGTGTTGCCTAGGCGCGAAGTCTGGTTGACCACCAGCCCGACGCGCTGCTTTTGAAGCAATGGTAGGTACGCCGGCAGCTGCGCCGCCCCCACCTGCAAGGTTGCCGGCGGCGGGTTGGCGCTGGCCATGGGCTGCCCCGGCGTGCCGCACGCACCAGCCGCTGCCAGTCCGATTCCCAGCCCCAGTGCCAAAGAAATCTGCTTCATCATGTTCCAAAAGTACCCTTCTTCGTAGGAAGCTTGCCTGATCTGCACCGCAAACGACCCAGCCCGGCCGTAGCTTTACGCCCACTCGTGAATACCGCTAGCTTCATATCGCGCCGCATGGACGGGGCCGACTCCGGCTCCTTTACCCATTCTGTCACGCGCATTGCCACAGTCAGCATTGCCCTGGGCATTGCCGTGATGATCGTTTCATTTTCGATTCTGCACGGCTTTCGCGAGCAGATTCAAAATAAAATTTTCTCTTTCGGGGCGCACTTGCAGCTCTCGCGCTACGACAACAGCAACTCGCTCGAAGTAGCGCCCATCAACGAGGTCGAGCTGCGGCGGCAGCTGGCCCGCTATCCACAAGTGGCTTCGGTACAGGCGTTTGCCCGCAAGACGGCCATCATCAAAACTACCGATGAGGTGCTGGGAGTGGTGCTAAAAGGTATTTCTGAAAAGCACGGACCCAACCCGATGCGCCAGAATATGGTGGCCGGCAAGTTTATCGAATTCACCGATTCGGCGGCTAGCAACGACATCCTTATCTCGCGCAAAGTGGCCGATAAGCTGCGCCTGCAAGTGGGTAGCCCGGCGCTGTTTTACTTTATTCAGCAGCCGCCCCGCATTCGTAAGTTTCGGGTGGCGGGCATCTACCAAACCGGCCTCGACGAGTTTGACGAAGTGTACGTGCTCGGCGACTTGCGCCAGCTTCAGGAGCTCAACGCCTGGCCCGACTCGCTGGTGGGCGGCCTCGAAGTACGTCTGCGCGACTTTGGCCAGCTCAATACTACGTTTGACCAGTTCTACGAGCGGCTGCCCTACGAGGTGCGCGTCGAGAAAATAACCGACCAGTACGCCCAGCTTTTCGATTGGCTGCAATTGCTGAACCGCAACGTCATCATCTTCCTCATTCTGATAATTTTTGTGGCGACGTTCAATATGGTCGCCACCATCTTCATCATGATTTTGGAGCGCACCAAGATGATTGGCATTCTGAAAGCCTTGGGCGCGACCGATAACCAGATTCGAGAAATGTTTTTTTTCCGGGGTCTTTTTATCACCATCAAAGGCCTCGTAATTGGTAATGCGGTAGGCCTAGGCTTCAATGCGTTGCAATATTATTTTCGTGTCATTCCGCTCGATCCCGAGAACTACTACATGGACCGGGTGCCCATTGCCTGGGACTCTCAAGTGATATTACTGTTGAACGGCGCCACGTTGCTGGCGGCGCTGCTGGCCGTGCTTATTCCTACCTATACCATTGCACGCATCAAACCCATGGTGGCCATTCGCTTCGACTAAGCCAGCCCCGGCTGGTGAAGGGCTGAGGGCAGAAGCGCCTTGGTGATTCGGCTGGTTTACTCGATTAAAGCCGGTGGCTGAGCGATGAAATCGAGGGCGATTGCCGAAATAGGCGTAATTTAGCGGGCCAAATGGGCTATTCAAAAATAAAAGCGGGGTGCAACCAGTTTGCTGCTCGCGAAGCTCTTTGGGATATCACAACTTTCTCTTTTTCATGAAAAACTTTCCTCGGCTGGCCGGCCGTTTGCTGGCCCTGCTAGTGGTGCTGGCCAGCCTCGGCTTCAGCAGCTGCCACAAAGATGACACGACAACCGTCTATGGCGACTGGACTAAGGGCAATTCATTTGCCGGCGTGGCACGTAGCAACTCGGTAAGCTTCGTTATCAACAACGTAGCGTACGTAGGTACTGGTATTGATCAGAATAGCGTGAAATACAAGGACTTGTATTCGTACGACCCAGCTACCGGCAGTTGGAAGCAGCTCACGCCGATGCCTGCTGCTGCTGCTACTCGCTATAATGCCGTGGCTTTCGTAGTGGGCAGCAAAGGCTACGTCGGCACCGGCTACGATGGCACTAACTACCTCAGCGACTTCTGGGAATTTGACCCGGCTGGCACTACCACTACCACTACTACCGTTGGTACTGTCGTTACTACCAACTCTACTAGCGGCAGCTGGCGGCAGGTTGCCGACCTTACTTCGGCAGCTGGGGGCACAGCACGCTACAGCGCGGTGGCGGCTGGCATGGGCAACTATGGCTACGTGGGCTGCGGCTACGACGGCAACTACAAGAAAGACTTCTACCGCTACAACCCTACCACTAACTCGTGGAGCACGTTTGCCGGCTTCCCAGGCGATAAGCGGATTGGGGCTATCTCGTTCGTAATCAACAGCCAGATGTACATCGGCACGGGCATCAACAATGGCGCCTACACGACCGACTTCTACGCCTATAACCCGGCCAGTGATACTTGGACGCAGCTGCGCAACCTGGCTAACGTGAGCACTTCCTCTGCGACATATGATTACAGCGCGGTGGCTCGTGCTTACGCGGTAGCGTTCAGCATCAACAACCTGGGTTTTGTAACGGCAGGCAGCAATAGCTCGGTACGTACTGATTGCTACGTGTATGACCCCTCGGCCGATACCTGGACGTTGAAAAACCCGTTCCTGGGTGTGGGCCGTAGCAACGCGGTAGGCTTTAGCATCAATGGCACCGGCTACATAGGCTTGGGCACGGCGGGTAGCTCTTCGACTAGCGGCCGTTACGATGACTTCTGGAAATTTTCACCCGATGCGGCGCAGGAATAAGTACCGGCTAGCAGCGGTGGCCGGCTGGCGCCCGCTGCTAGCTTTGCTGGCACTGGCGCTAGCCGCTACTGCCTGCACCAAAGGCACGAGTGACATTGGGGTGGGCCTGCCCAGCTCGCAGTCTAACACGGGCGCGTATTTGATTGATACGATTACCGTGCGGGCCTCTACGGTACTGCGCGACTCCGTTGTAACGTCCAGCTCGGCCTTTCTGCACGTGGGCCGCACCACCGACCCCCTGTTGGGCACACTCACCGCGAAGAGTTTTGTGCGGCTGGGACTCAGCGCCGCCTTTCAGCCCGACGCCACCTTCCTCTTTGACTCGGTGACGCTGGTGCTCAACCCGGATAATTATCGCTACGGCGACACGACCAAGACCCAAACGCTGGTGCAGGTCCACCAGCTTATCGACCCTATCTCAGCTACTACGCCGTCGTTTTCGTCGTCTAAGTACACTAATCTGAATTATAGCGCTGCGTTGCTTAATAAAGGAAGTGCTGCCGCGCTAGTACGCCGGGCCCGTCCAAATATTACTACGCTGCGTTTACCGCTAGACCCAGCATTTGGACTTAAATTAATGAGGGCTGGGCAAGCTGGTCAGCTCATTACGCAAGATCAGCTCGACGCGTTTCTGCCCGGGTTGGTGCTCACGGGCGCGCCTACTGACAATGCCGCGATAGTACGCTTAAGCGCTTTGGCAACTACCTCCGGACTTACGGTGTACTACCACGACCCACTCGATGCTAGCACGGTGCTTAGTGCTAGCTTTACCCTGGCTGCTGGAGCCCGACACTTTTACCAGATTGAAGCCGACCGGAGTACGGCTGGTGTGGTGGGCTTACCCCGTACGCCGCTCCAGCCGGTGCCAGCTAGTGCCACTGGTGAGCAAACGTTTATCGAAGGTGCTATCGGCTTGCAAACCAAGCTAGAGTTTCCTTACCTCTCCAACTTGCTGGAATACGGCGCTAATCTCACCATCACGAGCGCTACCGTGACGGCGCTGGTACCCAATAACACGCTGAGTACCTACGTACCCCAGCCCCCCACGCTCGCTATCAACTTGAGCGATGGGGTAAATCGGCCTACCGGTACCTATATCAGCAGCGTGCCTTATCTGCGAGCAGTGTCCAGCACGACTGGCCTAGATCAGGGAAGCTATGAGTGGTCGGTGCAAACCTACATTCAGGGCGTGCTCAGTCGATCCATTCCTAACAACGGGCTGCTGCTAACCCCGGCAGTGGTGGCGGCTACGTCAACTGCTCCCGTCACGGCTCCCGAGCTGCCCAACCGGGTGGTGCTAGGTAGCCCTCACAACCTTAGTAATCGGCTTCAGCTACGGCTCTATCTCATTCAGGTGAAGTAGCCAGCAGTGCTGGTGCTACGTAGCGATTCGCTTAATACCCCGGAGCTCAGCTTCGGGGTACTTTTTTGTAGCGCACTTTGCCAATATTCTTGGCTAAAGGCGGCTACTTTTAGCGCCTTTTCGTTGTTAGGCCACTGTGTCCGATTTGCTCCCCGCCTCCGCCTACCGTCCCGACCTATTGCGTGTAGCGTACGATGACTACCGTGCCCTGCCCGCTGTCGCCAACTCAGACCTTTCGCGCCTGCGCGATGCCCTTGATGGTCGTCCGCCGCGCACCGACTCAGGTTCCGGTGCCTTGAGTTTTGGTACCGCTTTCCACACGGCACTGCTCGAACCCGACCAGTACCAGCCCGGTCAGCCTGGGCTCAACGATACGCTTATCTGGTGGCTGGTCGAAGGCGTGAAATTGAATGCCGAGCTGAACCGCTTGCTAACGCACGGCGTCACGGAGCGAAGCGCCCTGTTTACGGAACCTACTACCGATACGCTCTGCAAGCTGCGTACCGACTTGGTACTCGACCAGCCCGGCCAGCCTTACACAGCCGTTGATTTCAAGACCACGCTGGCGCGTGATGCCGACCACTTTCGGCTACAGTGCAGCCACTACGACTACGACCGTCAGGCCGCGTTCTATACCGATGCGCTCCGGGCCGACCGCTTTTTGCTGGTAGGAGTGCAGAAAGTAGAACCCTTCGGGGTTTTTCCCCTCGAAGTACCGGCCGATATGCTAGCCGAAGGCCGCCGCAAATACCTCCACTTGCTCAAGTTGCTACGCGCCCCCGCCACTGCGCCAGCCTACCGCGCCCAAGCGGTGCAGGCCGCCGTAGATGCCCTAAGCCGCTAGCTATCAATAGCGGTGGGCACTGGCTTAAGCTAAGGATCAAGTCGCTCCGAACTTAAAGAGTTATCCTCAAATCTCCTGCTGCCCAGCGGCGGTCAGCTCGCGCAGCAAGTTTCGGAGGCTAGCCGGCTCGCGTAGTTGTGCTAACAAAAAGCCCAGGTATTCACTCTCAGCCCGTAAGTCCCGCTTGATTTGGCGTAAACGGGTGCGCTGCTGCTTTTCGGTGCCACTCCAAGGAGCATCTTCCAACGGGCGCTGCGCCTGGGCAAGCTGTTGGCTGAGCTGCGCCTGCTGCTGGACCAAGGCTTGGGTATAGCGTTGCAGCAGTTCCTCGGCTTCGACAGTGGGCGGCGCGGAGGCTTCCTCATCGGCTAGCAAGGCTAGCAACCCTGCTAGGTCCCCGGCTGCGTAGGCAGCCGTAATGCGCTGCATCAGAGCCGTCTGGGTTTGCTGCGCGGCTGCGCTAGCCTGAGCAGCGCGGTCAGGGTGGTGCAGGCGGGCTAGTTGGCGGTAAACCGCCTTGGTATTTTGCAAAAGTGCCTGGCCAGCCGTGTCGGCCGCTTTAGCCTGTGCCTCGCGGGCTTGTTGCTGTTGTTGCTGGCGACGGGCCTGGGCAGCGGCCGCTGCTAGCTCGTAAGGCGGTAGTTCAACCGAGCTAGGGGTTGGCATCAGATCAGTGGCAGGTGACGCCGCAGAATAGCGCGCCACACTAGCGGCTTCGTCTTCTCCAAAACGCATTTGCAAGCTCAAAGCATTGCGCAACAGCAGTTCTGTTACCTGTTTTTCCTCCGCCCGGCTTAAATAGCCGGCCGTCAGGGCCATTTCCAGGGGCTCGTAAAGTGCCCGGCGAGAAGCTACGGTAGCAGCTGCCAGTGGCCCTACCTGTTGCCAGTACGCTTGGCGAGCAGCTGCCTGGGCCGTGCGCAAGGCCTGTAATTGCTCGCGCAAGTTTTCTGCCGTCCGAATGGCTTGCCGAAAGGCCTGCTGTAGTGGTGTGCTGGTCGGTACATGGTCGGGCAGCAGTTGGCGCAGGAGCAAAGAAGAATCAGCCATAGGTGCAAAAATAGGAACCATTGCGAGCCCCAATCATAGCGGTTTCGTGAGCTAAGTACCTTTTTTTAGATAATAAATAATTGGTTGCCAGCTTATAGGGTTGATAAAAGGGGTATGCTGGTCACAAAACCGCGATAGACGCCGAGAAAATGGCCAAATAATTGTATTGCCTTTTTAACAAGCACTTTCGTGCTACATCACTTAGGCAATCGGCTGACCCCTTAATGGCAGCCGCTGGCCGGAACGGACTACCGCCGGGGCCTCTCTGCGCCGGCGGCCCGTTCCAAACCTAAGCTAATCAAATCTTTGGGGAAAGCCGCTAGCCAAGGTTGGAAATTACCACAACTTTGCCTGGGAAGAGTACTTGTCTGACAGTTGCTCGGTCATCACCTGCCCATGGCATCAATCTTATTGGCAGGCGGCTCTGTGAGGTGCCCGTGGCCTGCAAAGGCAATCACACCGCGATGGCTGGTCAGCGCAAGCTAGTAGATGTGCTCGGGAGTTTCACGCCCAAACTTGTGCGAATGGCTGGCGCTTAGCCAGTTGATAAGCAGTAGCCAGGCTTATATCGATATGAATAGCTGCAAAAAAGTTGGCTCACATAAATCCGGCCAACTGTTCAGCTTCGTAAAGTAGTGCAGGCTCGCCAGAGCCGTGTTTTCATAGTGAGGAAAGCCCTTCGCCTTTGGCGGAGGGGTTTTTATTTTTGGCCTTTTCGGCCGGGCCGGGCAGCACCTGCACCACGTCGCCCACCCGCAGCAGGCCGCCTTGGGCAATGTGCGCCGTAAGGCCGCCGTGGCCCCGCATGGCATTATAGCCGCCAGGACCCAGCTCTTCCTCCATGCGCGAGCAAGGGTGGCATTCGCCCGTAATATCCAGGATAATCTCCTCCCCAATTTGAATTTTCTGGCCTTTGAGAGCCAGTAAATTGAGGCCGCTTACCACGAGATTGCGGCGCAGGCGTTCGGGAGCAACTGGCGCATCGAGGCCCAAAAAGCCAGCCACCGCCGTCAAGTGCTCGTGCTGAATAAGGGTGAGCTGCCGCTTGCCGCCCGGCTTGGGGCTGGCATGGTCGCCGGCCAGGCGCGAGTCGGTCAGCACTTCAGCTTCGGGTACGGCGAGCAGCGCGGCCCGGCGGGCCGGGCGCAAGCCAATCCATTCGAGGCGGCCCTGCTGTGGCAGGGTAGCCAGCAGCCGCGCTACCGTCGATTTATCATCGCCAAAAAAAGGAAAAGCCACTCGAAAAGTTCGTAAAGGGTGATGAGGGAAATTTGTTGGGCGGCTGGCACTTCACTAGGAGTCACGAGCTACAGTTCGTCGGGAGTGCCAAAGCCTTCCCGAATTTCAGGGTGGCTAATTTGCCCACCCAGGTTGCCAGCGCGGGCGAGCAGGCCAAAGCTCGCAGCGGCTCCGGCCAGCGTGAGCCATACCAGTAAGGTGGCCCGGGCCAAACGCTGACGCAGCATAGTCAGGCTTAGCAAAGCCAGCGTGCCAGTGCCCACCAGCACGTAATAACCAAAGTTGGCCGCATCGGCGTGGTTGTGAATGAGCGCCTGACTAACGCGGGGCATATCCTTCACAACCTGGGCGGCGCCCGCACCAGTTAGCTGCGCGGGTAGGCCCACAGCTACCGCAAGCACCAGCGCTATTAGGCCTGCTTCCGTGATTGTTGGTTGCTTGCGTAGCACGCCCGCCGCTAGCAAGAGTAGCCCGACCAGTGCGCCAAAAATGGGGGCATGATTGAAAAGTAGGTGCCAATGCGCTTGGTTCATAAAAGTAAAAAGGAAGGCATAGTTGCCAGCGGAGACTAGCCAGCTATAAAATAAGAATTCCAAAAGTACGGCAGGCTCAACCTGCTGCTGCCCTTTGCGTACAAACAGGCAACATGGGTTATTATGCCCATCTTTCCCGCGTTTTCTAACATTTCTTTCTTCAATTATGGCTACTAAAGCCTCCACCAAATCGGCTACGAAGCCAGCTAACCAAGCCATTACCAAAATGGAAGGTGCTGGCCTACCCCAGACTAACCCAGCGGTAAACGTGCAGCCGCTACTCAACCAGCAGATTCAGGCGCCCGAGCCCATTCAACGCTACGGTACGGTAAGCCAGCGCTTGCCCATAGTACTTTCAGATGAGGTGCGCCTCGACAGCGTGAACATGCTTAACCAGTTGCTAGCTGATACTATGACGCTGCGCGACCTTTACAAGAAGAGTCACTGGCAGGTAACAGGCCCGACTTTCTACCAACTGCATTTGTTGTTCGACGCGCACTACGAGAAGCAAGCAGAGCTTATCGACACTATTGCCGAGCGCATCCAATTGCTGGGTGGTATAGCTGTAGCGCTGTCGTTTGACGTAGCTGAGTTGACCAGCATTCCGCGCGCTCCCCGTGATCGCGAAGAAGTACCAGTTATGATTTCGCGCTTGCTGCAAGCGCACCAGATTATCCTCCAGCAGTGCCACGACATTGCCAAGCGCGCCGACGACAGCGGTGATGATGGCACCAATGATCTGGCCGTAAGTAATGTAATGCGCGAAAACGAGCAGGAAGTATGGTTCGTTTCGGAGCATTTAGTTGATACCCCGCTGCTGCGGGCTCAATAAGTACTAGCCAGCCTTATAGCCAATAAAAAATGCTCGCCAATTGGTGAGCATTTTTTATTGGCTATAAGGCTGGCTAGAGGAGAGGCCAGCTATTCGCGGTGCGCCGCTAGCTTTTCATAGTGGTTGTCTTCCACCGAATGCGTTTCCCTAAGTCATTGTCATCTTTAGCTTTATCAGCCAATAAGTAATAAAATTGATGGATGAGCCTGATTTCTTCTTCCGAGAAATCCTGGGCGTTTATGAGGCGGTTGCTGGCGCCTTTGGTAGCTGCTAGCAACTCGTTCAGCTTGAGGGGAATGAAAAGCGAATCTTTGTTTTGAGCGCGTTGAATGAGAAACACCATCAAAAAGGTGATGATGATGGTGTCCGTTTTGATGACGAACCGCCACGTTTCGGAATAGTTGAAAAGAGGCCCTACGGCCGCCTAGAGTAACACGATAGCCACAGCGCCTACAAATACCGGTATGCTCCCCAAAATACTTGGTAGTTTGCTCGGCAAAGCGCCCAAAAAAGGAGCGTTTCCCAGAAGGAGGCAAGTCGATTATAAAAAAAGAAGCGAAAGGGATACACTACTTAATCTACCTAATATTCTGCCAAGTAAGGACTAAAGCCATAAGCCCAGGCTGAAGCGAGTGCTTTCACGCCAAAAACTGCAGCTGAAGCTTGCGAGCAGTATGCCTCTGGTAGTACCTTTGTGCCACTTCGCCGCCTCAGCGAAGCCGGTTACGTACCATACTCAAGTTACCGATTGCCTTTTGCGCACGTGGTGAAACTGGTAGACACGCCATCTT
>CAZERY010000128.1:0-9897 GCA_964514915.1 uncultured Hymenobacter sp. | reverse complement strand
AAAATCCTGGTATCTTTATACGAGACCCAACCCACGACTTTCCGGGACTATACAGGTAGTCTCAGTTGGTAAATACTGATGAGGGCTCGCCTATTGCAGTATCTTTTCACTTGACTTCTTTATTTGTATTCCTCATTTTTATTCCCTTTTTATGGTGTTTCGACTACCCTTTTTGGCTACGTGTCGGTTGGCTGGTTTAGCGGTCTGCTCCTTTGGCTTAAGCACGACAGCCGCCGCCCAAACCCGAATTCTATTTGTGGGCAACAGTTTCACGCACGGTAAATACGCGCCCGTGCTCAATTACAACGCGGCCAATGTAAAGGACGAGAACTACGGCTTGCCTACCAGCAGCCCTCGCTACGAGGCCACCGACAACAGCGGCGGCCAGTGGAGCGGGATTGCAGGCATCTTCAAAAAGCTGACCGACCAGGCGGGGCTGAACTATGAGGTGCACCTGGAAGCCATAGCGGGTAGGTCGCTGGAATACCACTATGATAATGCCCTCTCAGTCATTGCTCAGCCCTGGGATAAGGTGGTGTTGCAGGAGCTTAGCACCGGCCCCTTGCCAACTAGTCGTGGGGGTGCCCGGAGCTCATTTTACACCTACTCCACTAATTTGGAACAGGCGGTGCACAAAGCCAACGCGGCGGCCCAGGTGTACCTCTACGAAACGTGGGCGCGGGCCGACCTCACCTACCAAAGCAATCAGCCATATTCGGGCTTTCCCATTGACACGATGGCCCAGGACTTGCACAACGGTTATTTTACGCAGTATAAGGCCAATGGTAAGTACGCAGGTATAGCCCCGGCGGGCGATGCGTGGATCTCAGCCATTAACGCGGGTGTAGCCATGCATAACCCCTATTCGCCCGATGCGAGCAAGCTCAACCTGTGGGGCCCCGACAACTACCACCCCAGCAAGTGGAGCGCCTACCTCAATGCCTGCGTGCTACTGTACACCATCACCGGCGTAGACCCGCGCTCGCTGGGCACTAGCGAACAAGCTGCCAAGGATTTAGGTATTGCATCTAGTGACGCGGTGAAGTTGCAGCAACTCGCCTACCAGCAAGTAACCGGAACGACGCCAACGCCACCCACCACGCCGACTCCGGCCCCAACGCCAACGCCAACGCAGGCGGTGACGTCGCTTACGCTCATCAATGCGGATACCGACCAGCCCATTGCCGGCTACGACCCGATGCCCAGCAATACCCCGTTGAACCTCGCCGCCCTGCCCACGCGCAACCTCAACATTCGGGCGAATACCAACCCCGCCCTGGTGGGCAGCGTGCGCTTCAACTACGATGGCAACGCTGGCTATCGCATTGAGAGTGTGGCTCCTTATGCCATCGGCAGCGACGTGCTGGTCAACAATATCCCGGACTATAATGCGTGGACGCCCGCCGTGGGTAGCCATGCGCTCACCATAACGCCCTACACCCAGAGTGGAGCAGCGGGCACTGCGGGCACTGCGCTTACGTTTGCCTTCACGGTTACCGACACTCCTACGACTCTGCCCACCCTGCGCACGCCCGATAGCCCGGCCACTACTGCGGCTGGCCTAGACTACGCCTATTACCAGGGCACGTGGTCGGCCGTAGCGGGCTTTGCCACAGCCTCGGCTACGGCCAGCGGCACGGTACCTACCTTCAGCCTGAGCCCGCGCCTGCGCGACGATAATTTTGCCTTCCGCTACACGGGCTACGTGAGCATACCCACCGACGGCGTGTACACGTTCTACACTTCTTCCGACGACGGCTCGCAGCTTTCTATCGGCTCGACCTTGGTTGTGAACAATGACGGCCCGCACGGCACGCAGGAGCGCAGCGGGCAAATCGGGCTCAAAGCCGGGCTACACGCTATTACGGTCGGTTTTTTCGAGCAGGGCGGTGATCAGGTGCTCAACGTCAGCTACGCCGGCCCCAGCCTGGCTAAGGCCTTGATTCCGGCCGCGGCCTTGTTCCGGGCTACAGCCGCCCCGGCGGCCCGCAGCCAAGCGCTTGCCGCCAGCCTCAGCACGGCCGCAACGCCGGTGCTATACCCCAACCCGGCCCATACCGCCACCACGCTGACGGGGGCAGTGCCGGGCAGCGTGGTGTACGTGTTTGACGAGTTTGGCCGGGCCATAACGCAGGCCACGGCCGACGAGGTGGGCACGGCTACGCTGGCGCTACCCGCTGGGCTGCCCAGTGGCGTGTATGTGGTGCGCGCTGGCACCCAAGCAATCCAGTTGCAAGTGCGCTAGCTTTCAAAGGTTTACTGGTTTATTGGCTGGGCTCGCCAGAATAGCATGTTTGCTGCTCTGACGAGCCCAGCGCTATGCTGGGGTGGCCTGGCTGCAACTGCCAATAAGTGCCCTGCGCGCCCATGCGCACCGCCGCCGCTTTTTTACGGGCTGGCTAGCTGCCTCCGCGCCCGGCCGTATCTTTGCAGGCGTGTCGCTACCCGCCGAAATTTGGTTGCTCTTGCTCAAAGATCTGCGCCTCGAATGGCGGCAGCGCACGGCTCTGGGCGGGCTGCTGCTCTACGTGGCGGGCACGGTGTACGTGTGCTACCTGAGCTTTAGCCTGCGCGGCGGCCCACCGCCGGCCCCGGCCTGGAACGCGCTATTCTGGGTGATTCTGCTGTTTGCGGCGCTCGGGGCGGCGGGGCGCGGGCTAGCCCAGGAGTCGGCTGGCCTGCGGCTGTATTACTACACGGTGGCGCGGCCCGAGGCGGTCATCCTGGCTAAGATTGGGTATAATGCCTTGCTGCTGTTGGCGTTGGCACTGCCTGGCTTGTTGTTTTATACCCTGCTACTCGGCAATCCCGTGCAAGACTGGCCGCTGTACGCGGCGAGCGTAGCGCTCGGAGCCATTAGCCTGGCGTCGTCGCTGACGCTGGTGGCGGGCATTGCGGCGCGGGCGGGGCAGGCGGGCGGCGGCACGCTGCTGGCCGTGCTGGGCCTACCGGTGCTGGTGCCCGTGCTGCTGCTGCTGGTGAAAGTAAGCAAAAACGCCCTCGACGGCCTGCCCTGGGAAGCGAGCCAGAGCTCGGTAATAACGCTGGTGGCCCTGAACTTTATCGTGGCGGCGGTGTCTTATTTGTTGTTTCCCTTTCTGTGGAGAAGCTAACCCGTTAGCCGTTTGTATGCCCCCGTCCGATAAGCCTTTACCGGTGCTGCCCCCCGGCGCCTTTGCTCGCCACGATGAGGCGCCCGACGCCGAGTTTTATCGCTTCGAGCGCCTCGTAACGCACATCGACCCCGCCGCCGTGGCCGCCGTGACGCAGCTCTACCGCCAGTTTTTTCCGGCCGAAGGCACCGTGCTCGATTTAATGAGCAGCTGGGTGAGCCACTTGCCTGCCGAGGCGCAGTACGCCCGCGTGACCGGCCTGGGGATGAACGAGCTAGAGCTGGCTCGCAACCCGCGCCTCACGGAGCACCTGGTGCGCAACCTCAACGAAAACCCGCACTTGCCCTACGGCGATGCGGAGTTCGATGCGGCCGGCATCTGCGTATCGGTGCAGTACCTCACCCAGCCGGTAGCCGTGTTTACGGAGCTGGCGCGGGTGCTGCGGCCAGAGGCGCCGCTGGTCGTCACGTTTTCTAACCGCTGCTTTCCCGACAAGGCCGTGTATGCGTGGCAAGCCCTCGACGATGGCGGCCACGTGGGGCTGGTGCAGCACTACTTCGCCGCCGCCGGCTTTGGCCCCACCGAGGTGTTTGCGCACCGCCCCCAGGGCGGCGACCCGCTCTATGGCGTGGTGGCCCGCCGCCCCGAACTTCTTACTCACACCTCCTAACGCATCTAATCCTATGAAGTGGTGGAAATACCTGACCATTGGGCTGCTGCTGTACACGGCCATCGCGGGTTTGCTGGGCCACGTGCCGCGCTTGGCTATTCTCAACGAAACCGAGCGCAACCTGTATTTCCACGTGCCGATGTGGTTTGGCATGACGATTATCTTGGGAGCGTCGGTGGTCAACTCGATTCGCTACCTGCGCAATCCTAGCTCGCGCCTCGATATCTTGGCCCACGAGTCGGCCAAGACGGGTATCTTGCTGGGTGTCTTGGGATTGCTCACGGGTAGCCTCTGGGCACGCTACACCTGGGGCACGTGGTGGACGGCCGACGTCAAGCTCAACGGCGCGGCCGTGACGATGCTTATCTACCTGGCCTACCTGGTGCTGCGCGGCGCCGTGGCCGACGAGCAGCAGCGGGCGCGGCTTTCGGCGATCTATAATATTTTTGCGTTCTCGGCGGCCATTCCACTGTTGTTTATCATGCCCCGCATTGCTTCGGCGTCGCTGCACCCCGGCATGGGCGGCAACCCCGGCTTTTCGAAATACGACCTCGACAGCGCCATGCGGGCCGTGTTCTATCCCGCCGTTATTGGCTGGACGCTCCTCGGCGTCTGGATTACCGAAGTAGCTTGCCGCCTGGCGTTTGTCAAAGAAAAGATCTATGAAAAAGTTGATAAAAAACAGCTTGCGTAGCCGCGTCACGCTGCTTTTGCTGCCGCTGTTGCTGCTAGCCAGCGCCGCCGGGGCCCAAGCCACTACCGCCGTAGCCGCCGACCAGCCCGAAATGGCCGATGCCCTGCGGGCCAGTGGCAAAATCTACGTGGTAGTACTCGTTATCGTCATCATCCTGAGCGGCTTGCTAATCTACCTGGTGCGCCTCGACCGCAAAGTGACGGCCCTCGAGCGCGAAGTGGAAGGCCGCTAAGCTAGCCCGCGAAACGAGCGCGGCACTTCGCGCTACCAAGCACCAGCGCCAGCCTAACATGCGAACCACCACGCTCGCGCTACTGTCTTTCTATTAATTACTTATGAAAAAGTCTCACATTTTCGTCCTGGTCGTCATTGCGGCCGCCGTGGGCATCATCATCAGCACGATGTCGGATGCCAGCACGTATTCAACCTTTACCATCGCGCGGCAGCTGGCCGCGGCTGGCAACGAGGCGAAGGTGCACGTAGTAGGCACCTTGCCGCGCGACGCCGAAAAGCAGCCCGTGGGCTTGGAATACGATCCGGTGGTGAATCCTAACTATTTCGCCTTCACGCTGGTAGATACGCTGCACGTGGCCCAGCGTGTGGTGTATCGCAACCCTAAGCCCCAAGACCTGGATAAATCGGAGCAAGTGGTAATCGTGGGCGCCATGAAGGACGGCGTGTTTGAAGCCGACCAGATCTTGACCAAGTGCCCCAGCAAATACGTGGAGAAGGACCTCGGCACTACTGGCCCGCCCGCCACGGCCATGAATACCCAAGGTCGCTAAGCCGACTGGCTGAATAGAACGTCATGTTAAGTACTGCGAAGCATCTTGGCTGCGCTGCTGGGGAATGCCCTCCGTAGCGCAGCCAAGATGCTTCGCCATGCGTAGCGTGGCGTTCCTTTTGTTTTTAAGCCGGTAAGCTGCTTGAAAAAAATAGTAATTTTGATTGATGGGTAAAATTTGTTAGGCTGTCGGCTTAGTAAGTTGGTTGGCGGCGGTTAGCTATAGTTTAAGCTGAAATAAAGCAAGTTATCTGATAAAATATGGGGCTTTCCCAATCGGATATTGCTTTGACGAGCTAAATTACCTTGACGCGTTGAGCAATAAAAATGGTATTCTTTCATTTTGTGAAGTACCTTTCTGCCTGATTGTAGAATACTTGCTAGTCTACCTAGTTATTTATGGCTATTTCTATGGCTGCTCCGCTCACGGCGCTACTACCCCTGACTTGCGTAGTAGTGGATGACAATGAGATGAATCGACTCATGCTGGAGCACTTTGTCACGATCACCGAAGGCCTAACCTTAGTCAACTCCTTTGCCGATGGGGTAGCTTGCTTGAATTATTTTCGGGCGGGCGGGCAGGCCGACTTGCTGCTGCTCGATATCAGCATGCCCGAGCTCACGGGCTTGGAACTGCTGAGCATCCTGCCCAAGCCGCATCCCGAGGTTGTGCTGGTGACGTCGCATCGCGATTATGCCATCGACGCGTTCGAATTGCACGTGTCCGATTATTTAGTTAAGCCCGTTGATTATGCGCGCTTTATTCGCTCTGTTGAGTACGTGCGCAGCCGCCGGCCCGCGCTAGCGCCCGTGGCACGCTCGGCGGCTCAAGCAGCCGACGGCCCGCTCGGGACCGGCGGCAATACGTTGTTTCTGAAAATCAACAACCGTCTTACCCGCGTCAACTTCGACGAAGTACTTTATATTGAGGCGATGTCGGTATACTCGGTGCTGGTGACGCTCAAGCAAAAGCACATTGTGTACGCTACCCTCAAAACCTTCGAGGAGAAGCTTCCCTTCGCCCACTTTGTACGGGTGCACCGCTCTTATATGGTGAATACGCACTGCGTAGAAGGCGTGGAAGACAACCATTTACAGCTACCCGGCGGCTATGAGGTACCCGTAGCCAAGGCTTACCAGGATGACTTTTATCGCCGGCTGCGAGGGATTTGAGGGGCAGGTGGAGAAGGAGGCAACTGGTAATCAACCCGTCTCGTGGCTGCTCGCCAGCTCGGCGGGCAGCTCACGTAAGGCACTTTCCACGGCCGCTACCAGCTGGTGCACCGCTGCCTGGCGCACCAGCTCGTCGGAGGCAGGCAGCCCTAGGGGTGGCTCTTGCAGCGTTAGCACCGGCCCAAGCGCACTCTCGATGGCCAGGGTAAGCAGATTGGGTTTGATATGGTGCACCAGTTCGGCCACCTGGAGCCAGTCATGAGCCTTACTTGCCGCCCGCAGCGCGTGCAGCGTGGGCGGCATGTGCGTCAAAAACGAATGGACCATCCCGGCTACAAAGGCCTCGTGGCCCTGTGCTTCGTGGCGTAGCCGGGTAAGGTCGTAAGCGCGGGGTGGGGCGGAGACAGGTGGCGGGCACAGCAGCGCCACCAGCTTGGTGTACAGCTGCTCTTCGGCAAAAGGTTTGATCAAAAAATCGTGAAAGCCCGCGGCCAGGTACTTTTCGGTTTCACTGCGAAATGCATTGGCTGTGAGCGCGAGCACGGGAGTAGCCGCCCGCGCGGGGTCAGGGTGCTGGCGCAAGTGCTGCGTCACTTCGAGGCCACTCATGCCCGGCATTTGAATATCCATGAGCACTGCGTCGTAGTCCTGTTGCTCAAGTAATTGTAGCGCGGCGAGGCCGTCGGCAGCCTCGGTGACCACCACGCCCCAGTTTAGCAGATGCAGGCAGGCTACGGTGCGGTTGATGAAGTTATCTTCGGCTAGCAGGATACGCGTGCCGCGCAGCTGCCCGGTGTCGAAGGCAACGGGCCCGGCGCTGGCTAGCGCGGGAGTTTTGCGTAGCGCCAGGGTAAACGTGAACGTGCTGCCTTGGCCTGGCGTACTGGTCACCAGCAGCTCGCCGCCCAGCTGCCGTACCAGGGCCCGGCTGATGGTGAGGCCCAGCCCCGTGCCGCCGTAGCGCCGGGTAGTATCGGCCTGAGCCTGGGTAAAGCTGTCGAAAATGCGGCCCAGGGCCTCCGCGCCAATGCCAATGCCCGTGTCACGTACCTCAAACTGCACCATTAGCGCATCGCTAGTCTCGGCGAGCAGCTTGCTGCCGAGCGTCACGCTGCCGCTATCGGTAAACTTAATGGCGTTAGTCAGCAGGTTGAGCAGCACTTGGTTGAGGCGTAGCGGATCGCTCAGCACCCAGGGGCAAGCCAGCATAATACGCTCAACATGAAAGGCCAGGCCTTTTTGCTGGGCTTGCAAGGCTAGCGGCGCCACTACCTGCTCGATAGATTCGAGGAGATCGAACGCAGTACGCTCTAGCTCCAGCTTGTCAGAGTTGATCTTGGCTATTTCGAGCACGTCATTGAGCACGCCCAGCAGGTGCGTGCCCGAGCTCCGAATGGCGCGCAGATACTCCTGCTGCTGGTCGCTGAGGCGCGTTTTAGCCAGCAGAGCCGCCATGCCGAGCACGCCGTTCATGGGGGTGCGAATCTCGTGGCTCATATTGGCTAGGAAGTTTTCGCGGGCCGTGGAGGCCGCTTCCGCAGCCAGCTGAGCGGCTTTTAGGGCGGTAATATCGGTACTTACGGCGAGCACTTGCACGCTGCCATCGGGCCGCACCAGAGGCCGCTTGATAGTATAAAACCAACGGAGCTCCCCGGTGGGCAGCGTGAAAGGGTCTTCTGAGGTCGCTTCCTGGCCAGTGGCCAGCACCTGAGCATCCACGGCGGCATACTGCGCAGCTTCTTGCGCCTTGGCTAGCCGTAGCTGAGGGCTGGCCGTACCGTAGTCGGCCTGCTTATCTAGCCGAAAAAGCGCCCGGTTGCCAAAGACCACTTCGCCGGCGGCATTACGCACGTACACCGGGTTGGGACTAGTATCGAGCACTTGCTGAATGAACTCCTGCTGTTCTTGGCGCGCGCGCTCGCTGCGCTGGCTACGTTCCTCAGCCACCACCCGGGCCGTGACGTCGAGCCCGCAGCCCAGCATGTAGGCGCCGTTGCCTGCCCCCGCCCCCGACAAGCGCTTGAAGTGCCGCTGGTGATATACCGGGCCCGTAGCGAGCGGCGTGCAATCGTCCCAAAACACGGGCTCGGCGCTCACCTGCGCCTCGGCAAACATACGGTGCCGGTGCTCGGCTAGCGCCATCGGAAAGCCGTAGCGCTGGCAATACTCAAGTACCGTGTGGCCGCTCAGCAGCCAGGCGCGGTGCGCGGGGTCGGGCACGGCCTGGGGGTTGGCGTAGAGGTAGCGGCACTGGGCATCGAGCACCACTACTTCTACCGGGATTTCGTCGAGCACCGTTTCGTAAAACACTCGCTGGGCTTCGCGCTGAGCCTCGAGGCGGCGGTGCGTAGTCACGTCGGTAAAGTAGAACGTAACCGTTTGCTCGGCGAGGTCGGGCACGATGCAGCTCGTAAAATCGCGGCTGCCGACGCTCAGGGCACGCTCCTGTGGCTGGCCGCTCGCCAAGCTTTCGGTTACGAGCGCTTGCAGCTGGGCGCGGGCCGTCTGCTGCTCAGCCAAGAGGAGTGTTTGCTTGAGGTGGCTAGCTGCCGAGTTGCGGTAGAGAGTTTGCCCCTGCGCACCGAAGCGCAAGACGGGATTAGGATTGCGGGCGAGTAGGCCCGTGGCTAGCCGTACTTCCTTTTCGAGCTGGGCAATGCGCTCGGCATCGCGCTGGCTAGCGGCTTCACCAACCGCCGGGGAGGAACTGGAACCAGCCATAAAAGGTAGTAAATAAAGCTTTTCAAAAGTAGCCCCGGGACCCATCCCGGTAGGCCCTGTAAAGCTACCGCTAGCCTGCCCGATGGCTAGCCCGCCCGCCTGCCTGCTAGGCGGTACCTTTGCCAAAAAAATAATTAGCCCGTGAATTTATTGATTGGAAATCTAGGTCAGGCTAGCGTAATCCTGGCGTTTGTAGCGGCGGCGGTAGCTGCCTACGGCTACTTTCAGGCGGCGCGGGGCCGCGCGCTCGGCGAGGCCGATGCCAGTTGGCTGCGGCTGGCCCGGGGCGCATTCTTCATGCACGGGGCGGCGGTGCTGGCGGTGGTAGGGTGCCTGTTTAACATCATTTACCTGCACCGCTACGAGTACTACTACGCGTGGTCGCACTCCTCCAACCACCTGCCGGTGCAGTACATGATTTCGTGTTTTTGGGAAGGGCAGGAGGGCAGCTTCCTGCTCTGGATATTCTGGCAAGTGGTGCTGGGGCTAGCCATCATGCGGTTCAATAAGCAGTGGGAAGCGCCCGTGCTGGCCGTATTTGCCACCGTGCAGGCCTTTCTGGTGAGCATGATTTTGGGGGTGGTCGTGGCCGGCACCAAGATTGGCTCCTCGCCTTTTATTCTGGTGCGCGACTTCCTCACCGACCTGCCAGTGTGGAAAACCAACCCCAACTTCGTGCCCAAAGACGGCACCGGCCTCAACGCCCTGCTCCAAAACTACTGGATGGTGATTCACCCGCCCA
>CAZERY010000127.1:0-10082 GCA_964514915.1 uncultured Hymenobacter sp. | reverse complement strand
CGGGGTCGTTCATGGCCAGGTAGCGGCCCAGCAGCGTGGCGTGCGTCGTAAACACCAGGTGCACGGGCACTTGGCGGCGGCGCAGCTCGGGGATGGCCACGCCCGTCATCCACTCGTGAAAGTGCCCGATTACCTGCCACTGGTCCACGGTTTGGCGGGCCACGGTTTCGATAAAGCGGGTAGCCAGGTGCCCAAAGGCAATCACCTGGTGCAACAGATCGTCAGTATCCGGAGCCGGAATCTGGTGGTCGCGCCAGAGGTCGCTTTTCAACGTGCCGAGCTGATCATACACCTGAAACGGGTTAATGAGCACTGCCCGAGGCCGGCCCGTCACGAGCCACACGCCGAGGCAAATGTCCATTCCCTGCTCGCGTAGGGTACGCACGGCCACGGCATAGGGGTCGGTCATGGCGGCTACCTGCGCATCGCTGTATGCCTCAAACTCGCCCTGCGCCTGCTGCGGAAAGTAGGGCCCCAGCAGGCAGTAGCGGTCGCCCCAGGCGGGCATGGTCGCCGGCACTTTGGAGCGGATAACGGTGTAGATGCCACCCACCTGGTTGCAGACCTCCCAGGCTACCTCAACCAGTAAAGAATCGGGAAACAGCGCTTCGGGAGCGGGGGATTGAGGCTGCATAAGACGAGGAAAACGGGAGGGAAGTGGGGCGAAAGGTAAGCCTCGTCACCACGTATTCCCAAGCCAGCGCCGGGGCCAGCCGGCAATAAAGCCGCAAAAACATACGGGCTATCAGGTAACTTTAGGCCTACGAAACAAACCCTTTTTTGTATGTCAGACCAGACGAATGTACTCACTCCGGAGTACGCCATCTTGCCGCAGTTTGCCGCGCGCCGCAGCCCGCGCGCCTACACCAGCCAGCCCGTACCAGCTGAGGCGCTTCAGCAGCTTTTTACGGCCGCGGGCTCGGCGGCTTCGTGCTTTGGCGAGCAGCCCTGGCGCTTTATCGTGGGCAGCCAGCAGACCAGCCCCGGGGCGTACGCCAAAATTCTGGGCACGCTAGCCGAGTTCAACCAGGTGTGGGTAAAAAATGCGCCGGTGCTCGCCATCAGCATTGCCAAAACGACGTTTTCGCACGATAACAACCCCAATGCCTGGGCACAGCACGATGTGGGCCAGGCAGTAGCCTCGCTCGCCGTGCAGGCGGTAGAGTTGGGCCTGCAAATCCACCAGATGGCGGGCTTCTCGGCCGAGGGCGCCCGGGCGGCCTTTGGCATTCCGGAGGGCTACACCCCCGTGGCAGTCTTCACTATCGGCTATCCCGGCGACCTCGCTAAGCTGCCCGAGCAGCTGCGCGAGCGCGAGCTAGCCCCCCGCGTGCGCAAGCCACTCGCCGAGTTTATGTTTGAAGGCGGCTGGCCCCAATCCCAAGACGAGCGCTACGACCAGGCGCCCGTGTAGCTTTAAGCAGCAAACTGCCAGCTTACTTTCTGATTAATAACTTCTTAATGAACAGGGTTGACCACTTAGTGCCTTGCTTACTAAGTAAGCAAGTAGCTTGGACTTTGTAGTCCAAGCTACAGCTAGCTACTCGCTTACTTCCTGAACAGCGTACTTGTTCCTAGCCAACTACTTAGAACTACCTCAACGCCGAGAAAGAGCTAGCCAGCTACCAGCAGGAATTTCCTGTTGGTAGCTGGCTAGCTCTTTCTCGAAGAAACTTTACGCAGAAATAAAAAGAGCAGTCGGCGCCGCTAGCCCGCCGGAATGGGCAGCGTGAGGAAAATGCCTGTGCCCTGCCCCACCCGCGACTGGATGGCCAAGATGCCGCTCAGCAGGTTGACGCGCGTGCGAATGCCGGCTAGCCCAATGCCGTTGCGGCTCGTGGGGCTGGTGGGGTCGAAGCCCACCCCGTCGTCTTCGACGCTGATGTACAACTGGTTTTCGCGGCTCACCTGCACAAAGACTTCCTGGGCCTGCGCATGCTTCATTACGTTATTAAGCAGCTCTTGCACAATGCGGTAGATAGCTATTTGTAGCAGCTTTGGCAGCGGGTCGTCGAGGCCGCTGAAGTTCAGGTCGATGAGCAGCTGAGTGCGCGGAATGCGCTTGACCAGCTCCTCCAACGCCACGACCAGGCCAAAGTCTTCGAGGATGTCGGGCGTGAGCTCAAACGAAATCGTGCGCGTGGTGTGGATGGCCTCGGTGAGCAGCTCCTGAGTGGCGCGCACGGCCGGCGAAGCGGGCAGCGCATCGAGGTGCAGGCGGGTGCCGTACAGCAGCTGGCCCAGCCCATTGTGCAGGGCCTCGGCAATGCGGCGGCGCTCCTCCTCCTGAGTGGTCAGGATGGCGGAGAGCAATTCTTGCTGCTGACGCAGCTTGAGGCTGGTGGCTTCTTCGGCCAGCCGGTTGCGCTCCGTCACGTCGCGAAACAGCACGAGTACGCCCGTGGGCTCGGCGCTGGCGTGCTGCCGCAGGGGCACGTGGTAGGCATCGTAGTGGCCCGCCCGGTGCTCAAAAGCCAGGCCCTCGCACACCACCAGCTCGCCGGCCAGCACCCGGCCTACAATCTGGCGGGCCTGGTCGTTGTCGAGGTGGGGCAATAGCTGAAAGAGCGACTTGCCCAAGGCCTCTGCGGCGGTGGGGCCGAAGTAGTCGGTGGCTTGCCGGTTCCAGGCAGTAATACTGCCCGTTTGGTCGAGTGCTACAATGCCATCGACGCTGTTTTCGAGCAGGCTCTGGGTAAATTCTTTTTCGCTGAGCAGGCGCAGGCGCTGCTGCTCGGCCTCGGTCACATCGATCGAAAGCATGACTACCTGCTGCCGCTGCTCGTCAAAAAAACCGTAGTTTTGAAATACTACCAGCTGGCCATCTACTACTACCTCCGTCGAAAACCGGGTAGCATCATCGCCCGCTAGCACCTGCTGCACGGCTGGGCGAAAAGCCGGAAAATGCTCCAGGGCATTGGAGCCAACCAGCTCATTATCGGTTAGTTTCAGCGCCCGCAGTCCGTGGCCGGTGGCCTCGAGGTACTGGCCATCGGGCCGAAAGCGGGCCAGCACCATGGGCATGTTGTTGAGCAAGCGCTCGAGCACGAGGCTCTTATAATGCAGCTCTTCCTCGGCGGCATACAAGCTGGTAACATCGCGCAGAATTCCCACAAAGCCCGTAACCTGCCCTTGGTCACCGAGTACTGTGCGGCCTGCCGCGGCCACCTGGTGCACCGACCCATCGGCCCACACCACGCGGTAGTCGATAGCGAGCGCGGTGCCCGCCGCCGTGGCGGCCGTGATGGCGGCCAGCACCCGGGCCGCATCGTCGGGGTGAAAATGCGCGCGCAGCACCCCGATCGGCACGCTGGCGGGGTCGAAGGGCCGGCCAAACACGGCCTGGGCGCGCTCATCCCACTGAAAGCGGTTGTCGGCGATGCTCCAGGTAAAGATGCCAGTTTCGGAGGCGGCGAGCGCCAGGCTCAGGCGCGCCTCGCTTTCCTGGAGGCGTTGCTCGCTGCGGCGGCGCTCGGTAATGTCGCGCCAGGAAGCATGCAGCAGCGGCTGGCCCTGCACCAGCACGGGGTTAAACGACATTTCGTCCCACACGGCCTGGCCGGCGGCATTATAGCGCTGCCATTCGAGGCGGCACCAGCCTGCCAGCTGCGCGCGCGCCACGCACTCGTTGAGCACCTCCCGCGAAGAGCGGCCGTTGGGCTGCACTTCGGGCCAAAATTCGAGCAAGTGCCGCCCCACCACCTGGCCAGGGCTGGTGTGGCCGAGCAGGTGGGCCGCCGCCGTGTTGAGGCTCACCAAGCGGTGGCCTTCGAGCAACAGCATGCCGTCGGCGCTCTGCTCGAAGGTGGCGCGGAAGCGGGCCTCGCTAGCAGCTAGCTCGTCGGTGGCGCGGCGGCGGGCCGTCACGTCGAGCACCACGAGGCGGCAAGTGGTGGGCGGCTGGCTTTCGTCGGGGCCTTCGGGCACGGCTTCGCCTTCTATCTGGGCAAAAAAGAGCGTGTCGTCGGCTTGGCGCATGGGCAGCTCGCACGTGAAGCGCTGACCGGGGCTCGCCCACAGCCGGGCCATAAACTGCGCAAATTCGAGGCGCTCGGCCATGGGCACGAACAGAGCCAGCCGCCGGCCCAACAGCTTTTGGCGCACCTCGCCCAGCAGCTGGCTCAGGCGCAGGTTTAGCTGGAGCACCGTGCCATTGGCGGCGAGCGTGCAGTAGCCCGCCGGCGCAAACTCGTAGAGGTCAAGGTATTCCTGGCGGCTGGTTTCGGCAGCTACCTGGGCTAGCAACAGCTCTTCGTACTGCATTTCCAGCTCTATCTGGTGCACTTGCAGCTCCTGCACCAGCTGCTGCACCTGGGCGGGCGTCATGTCGGGCGAGGTAGCCTCCGTAGCTAGCCGGCGGCGCTCGGCGCGGGCCCGTAGCTCCTGAATAGGGCCATTGCACCAAACGCATAGTTAGCGTTTTCTGGTTGAGCTTAGAATAATCAGGTGTCACTTTCTAGCTTGCAGGGCCACTTTTTGGATTAGAATTCTTCAAAATCATTTGTGAATTGACCCAGTAGTTACCTTGATGCTTTTGCAATCCACTTCGTTAAGATTGTGCTAATAATCAATACTATATGGTTATTAGCTCAACCGCAGAAACGTTAACTACGTGTTTGGTGCAATGGCCCTAGCTCCTGAAGCGCTCCCTGGGGATTATGAGGAGTCATAAAACGGCTAGCACTCGGATAATAAAAAAAGTAAGATTAGGCTAACCGGCTTACATACGCAAGCTCGACCGACGCTTCTACCCGCCGGATTAGCTGGCTGGCACCTCCACGCGCACTCCCAGCAGCACCTGCCCGGTGGGCTGGCCCTGGTGCTGCATGCGGCGGCCATAGAGGCGCAGCTCGGTGCGGCCCTGGCCCGGTAGCTCCACCGCTAGCGGCAAGTCGTCGAACTTATGCGGAGGCTCGGCGAGCTGCTGAATGGCGTGCTGCAGCGCGGGCTGGTTCCAGGCCCCGCCGAGCAGGCTAGCCAGCGGCTGGCCGACCAGCTCGGCCGCTGCCGCTGGCATGCCGAAGGCTTCGCTAAAGGCGCGGTTGGCGCTGTGCACCCGCAGGTCGGCATCGAGGGCTAGCAGGGGCTCGCTCACGGCATCTTGCAGGCTTTGGGTAAAGCGGGCAGTTTCTTGCAGGCGCGCTTCGAGCACCTTGAGGAGCGTGATTTCGGTGAAGGTGATGACGGCCCCGTTGATGTAGTTGTCGAGCGAGCGGTAAGGCAAGATGCGCATCGTGTACCACTCGTCGCGGGTGGTTTGGATGTTGACTTCACGGCTCGTGAGGCGATCGAGCACCTGCTGCACATCCCGGATGAGGTGCTCGTAGCGCAGGTTGGAGGCGAAGTGCATGAGCGGCCGGCCCACGTCGGCCGGCAGGAGATTGATGATGCGCCCCACGCGCGGCGTAAACCGCTTGACCACCATCTCATTATCGAGAAAGATAATGGCGATGTCGGTGGCATCGAGCAGGTTTTTCATGTCGTTGGCACTCTGGCCCAGCTCCTCCGTTTTGGCCAGGTACTGCATGTTGAGGGTCATCAGCTCCTCGTTGAGGCTTTGCATCTCCTCCTTGTTGGTCATGGCTTCCTCGTTGGTGCTTTGCAGCTCCTCGTTGGCGCTTTGCAACTCTTCGTTAGTGCTTTTCAGCTCTTCGAGGCTGCTTTCCATTTCCTCGACGGTGGTTTGAAGGCGGTGCTTGGTGTACTGCAGCTCCTTGTCGAGGGCGGCCACTATGGCGTCGCGGTTCTGCGAGTCGAGCGAGCCTTTTCCTTTGGCCAGGCGCACCCGGCGCGGAGTAGGCTGGTCTTCGAAGGCCACCAGCAGCAAGCCCATCAGAGGCTCGGGCTCGGTGAGCACCTTCACCGAGAGGCGCAGCAGCTGCTGGCCCGCCTCGGTTTGCACCCGCACGCTTTCAATAACCACGTCTTTTTGGGTTTGGACGGCCTGGTGCACGGCCCCGCTGATTTCGAAGCTTAGCTCGGCACGGGCCATCTCAAAGAGATTCATGCCGCTGAGGCCGGGCGCGGGCTCGAGGTACCTGCCGGTGCGCCCATTCACGTACAGGATTTCACCTTTGGCATTGATTACCACGGCGGGCGGCGTGTACGTTTGCAGCAGTGTTTTCTGCACGAAGCTGGCAAAAGCGCTGCCGTGGCGGTGGGACGAGACCGAAGGGGACATAAGAGCAGCGGGGGGCGTAGGCGCAGCCGGACGCTGCGCGAGCATGAAGGGAAAGTTGGCTAGCCGCGGTACTGATACGCTGCCTTCCGCGCGGCGCGAAATCTTCCACTTTATATCCAAAGGCTGGAACAAGTCCTGAAAGGCGGTTAAGTTTTCGCTGGGGCCCAAAAAAAGCAGCCCGCCCGGCTGGAGGGCGTAGTGAAAAACGGGCAGTAGGTTCTTTTGCAGCTCGCTGCTGAGATAAATCAGCAGGTTGCGGCAGCACAGCAGGTCGAGCTTGGTAAAGGGCGAATCCTTGTTGATGTTGTGCAGGGCAAACACCACTACATCGCGCACTTCCTTGCGAATCTGGTAGTGGCCGTCCGTTTTTTGGAAATAGCGCCCGAGGCGCTCGGGGCCGACGTCGGCCACGATATTCTCCGGGTACAGGCCCGCCCGGGCAGCCTCGATGCCATCGGCCGAAATGTCGGTGGCAAAAATCTGAATTTTAAGGCGGCGGTTGGGCACAAGCTGCTCGAAGGCTTCGTGCAGCGTGATAGCGAGCGAGTACGCCTCCTCCCCCGTCGAGCAGCCCGGCGCCCACACGCGCACGGTACTGCCCGGCTCCTTGCGCAGCACTACCGGGGCCAGGTGCTGCCGCAAACTCTCAAAGGCTTCGGCATCGCGAAAAAACTTGGTGACGCCAATGAGCAGCTCGCGAAACAGCTGCTCGACCTCTTGGGGGTTTTCCTGCAAGTAGCGCACGTAGTGGGTAAACTCCTTGATCTGGTGCGAGTTCATGCGCCGCTCAATCCGCCGAAACACGGTATTGCGCTTGTAGAAGCTGAAGTCGTGGCCCGTTTGCTGGCGAATGAGCAGGAAGATTTTTTGCAGCGCGTGCGCGGGCTGCGAAGCGGGGTTGGCGGCGGCCTCGCGCACCGGCCGGGTGCTCAAGGGCCGCTCGGCGTAGTTGAGCAGCTGCGCCGGCATTTCGGCCGGCGGCAGCACAAAATCGACAAACTCGGTGGCCAGAGCCGCGCGCGGCATCGCGTCGTAGGCTGCCGTGCTGGGCTCCTGCACCATCACCATGCCGAAGTTTTCCATGATGAGCTTGAGCCCCAAACTGCCATCGGAGCCCAGCCCCGAGAAGATGATGCACGTGGCGCGCTCGCCCACGTCCTTGGCCAGGGTTTGCAGGAAGAAGTCGATGGGCAGCCGCCGGGCAGCCGCCTGCACGGGCTTGAGCAGAAAAAGCGCGCCGTGCAGCAGGCTCAGGTCGCAGTCGGGCGGAATGACGTAGACGTGGTTGGGGCGCACACGCAGGCCATCGACCGCCTCAAGCACGGGTATTTCCGTGAAGCCTTGCAGCACCTGCACGGGCGCACCCAGCTGACTGGGGGCTAGGTGCATCACCACCACAAAGGCGAGCCCCGAGCGGGGCGGCAGGTGGGCAAAGAACTCCTTAAATGCTTCGAGCGACCCTGCCGAGCCGCCCAGCGCTACCACCCCAAACTTATCGTTGCTGCCCCCATTGCCCGCCGCTCGCCCGCCCACGCGCCGGGTCCGAACGGGCCGGGGCACTGCGGGGTCGGGGGCTGCGAGTATATTTTCTTCGTTGAGGATAACGGGCAGGCTAGCAGTATCGGATGCAGAAGGATTTTTCATAACAGCTGGTGGGGCCGGAGCACGCGGTAGCTTGCACCTAGCCTTCCCTTACTTTACTAAGATAAGTAGTCGGCAAAGGTTTGGCCGAATTGCCTAATTTAGGTAAGCCTTTTAAAGCACCGGCTCGTACACTTCTAAAGGCGAGTTCCGGGGGATCCGGGCGCGCCTTTGGGTTCTTCATTTTCTTCCTTTCGTTTTTTGCTCTTGCCACATCCTTCGCACCTTATTGTTATTGGCACTTCGGCTGGCGGTATGCCGGCGCTTACCCAGCTAGTGGCCCAGCTGCCTGCTACGCTGCCCGCTGCCGTGCTGGTAGTGCAGCACCTCGCCCCCGACTCGACTGGCGAGCCATTGGTAGCTCGGCTGGCTAAAAGCTCGGCCCTTGTGTGCCAGCTCGCTACCGACCACGCCCCGCTGCTGGCGGGCCACCTGTACCTGGCCCCTCCCAACCACCACTTGCTGGTAAAGGAAGACCACGTGCTGGTGACCACCGGCCCGCACGAAAACTCTTACCGGCCCGCTGCCGATGCGCTGTTTCGCTCGGCGGCCGTGGCCTACGACTCGCACGTGATTGGCATCGTGCTCACCGGTATGCTGCACGATGGCACGGCCGGCCTCGAATTTGTGAAGCGCTGCGGCGGCACGGCCGTGGTGCAAGACCCCACCGATGCCGAGTTTCCGAGCATGCCCGAAAGTGCGCTGCGGTCGGTCGAAATTGACTACGTAGTGCCCCTGGCCCAAATGGGGGCGCTGCTCATCCAGCTACTAAGTTCTGACTACGCTAAACCTCAGTCACTCATGCCTATTCCCCTTGATTTGCAGCAGGAAGCCGCCATTGCCGAGCGCGTGGTGGGCAGCATCGATCAGGTTAGCCAGCTCGGGCACCTAGTACCCCTCACTTGCCCCGATTGCGGCGGCAATCTTTGGCAGGTAGACCACGGCCAGGTGCTGCGCTTTCGCTGCCACACGGGCCACGCCTTCACGGCCGAGTCGCTGGCCGAAAGCTCGCGCCTCTCGCTCGAAGAAACCCTGTGGGTAGCCCTGCGCATGATGGAGGAGCGCAAAAACCTGCTCGGCAGCATGGCCGCCCATGGCAGCGACCAGTGGAGCGCCCAGCAGCACGAGCGCCTCGAAGAGCTGCGCCACCACGTGAACCGGCTACGTGAGTTTTTGCTCACCGGCACCGAAGGCAATCCGGCCAACCCGGCGCCCGCGTCTACGCCCACGAGCTAGCCCAGGCTACCAGCACCAAGCCGACTGCGGCGAGCTGCCATTTCGGCTCGGTTTCCGGGTCAGTATCCGACGCGTACCGTGGACTCTGCGAGTCCGGGCGTGTGAAAGCACGCAGGCTCCTACGCACGAAATTGCCGAGCCCATGGCACGGTAGCCTCCGCGCTGAGAAGTGCTAGGCAGTAGTGCTACCGCAATAACCAAAAAAGCCCCCACCGAATTACGGCGGAGGCTCAATCAACGAGAACGAATCAGACTGCCGGCGGGGCGTCAATTCTACATCTTGCTCTTCGTCTTCATCGTGCTGCCATCAGAGTTGGTTTTCGCCTTGCCTCCTTTGTGCATCGTACGTTTAGTGCTACGATCGGTGCTCGCTGTATTGTCCATCCCATCGCCGCTCATTTTGCGATCGTTGGTGGGGGTGCCAGCACTTGGCATATTGGAAGGATTACCGGTTTGGGCGCCGGGCGCAGTCCCGGGAGCTACCGTTTGGGCCATTGCAGCACTGATGGTGAGCGCAAAGGCTGCTAGTATTAGGAGAGCTTTCATAAAGAAGAAAATAAGTGGGTGAGAAAAGCAGGGCGCTAGCTTGGTGGCCACCTGGCACTAGTCATATGTATACGGCCGGCTCGCTTATACGTTAGCGCGAGCTCTTGCTTGGCCAGCAAACCATAGGACTTACGCAAAAATGTCGTTTGTCATTGCGAGCGAAGTGAAGCAATCGCACCAGGACGAGCCGTGCGGGTATCGTTCGGGTGCGATTGCTTCGCTTCGCTCGCAATAACCACTAGATTTTGCATAAGTCCTAAAACCAGAAAATGTCTTTGGTTTCCTAAAAAATAATAGGGCAAAACCTATCGGACAGTAGCGCTCATCAGCCCAGTCAGCACTAAGATTTTTTTCAGCAATTGTCCCCTAAGCTATCCGCTCCAAAAGCGAAAAGCCCCGTTTCCAGCAAGGAAACGGGGCTTTTGCAGAGAAGGAGGGATTCGAACCCCCGGACCTGTTACAGTCAGCGGTTTTCAAG
>CAZERY010000126.1:0-10276 GCA_964514915.1 uncultured Hymenobacter sp. | reverse complement strand
GTCGGTGATGCCGATAGTGGCCGTATCGCCGTCCACGCTAATCCATTCGTGGTCTTTGGTGTAGTGCAGGTTAGCAGGAAGATTCATGGTGAGCAAGAAAATGAAATAGAGAAATGACTGGCCGCAAAAGTACGCAAAGCTAACCGGCCTGGTACGGCCGGCGGCCCGCATCTGGCCAGCCTATTCACGCGTTTATTGCAAGCTATAGCGCAGCTGCAAGCCGCCTTCGGTAGTGGCGTTGCGGAAGGCGTTGCTCACGCGGGGCTGCGTAATGGTCTGGGTGAAGTAGAACTGGAGGTTGAGCCGGGTATTGAGCAGGTAATCGATGGTGGGGCGCAGCTGCACTTGCAGCGCGCCACTGGTAACGGTAGAAGTGGATATGCCCACATCCCCGGCCACGGCCGGACTGCCGTTAGCAATAAACGGAATCGGGTCTACTGTATTAAGGATGCTGCGCTGAATGGTCGAGTTATCGCGGATGCTCAGGTCGAGCTTGGCCGTGAGATTATTTTTAAGAACGCGCTGCTCACCACCCACCCGGAAGGGCAGTTTAAGGCCCATGGCCGCGTAGCCGAGGCTCACAATTATCTCACTGGTGTGAATTTCGGTGACCTGGGCATTGGTGGTATTAAGGGCTACGGCCCGGCTGGTATTGTATTGTAAGCGGCCGGTTACGTTGTTCACCGTCTGGAAATTAACCCCGATAAATGGCGCCAGGCTTTCAACAATGCTCACTTGCCCAATGACGTAGTACGGTATGTACTGACCAGTAGAGGTGACGGCGTAGGGTATTAAAGACGACACGCTTGAAAACTCAGGCTGCTGCGGGTAGATAGTCGCCGTGGTGTACCCGCCCATGTTGTAGAGCGACGAGTAAGCGTGGGTGAGCGTAAACGAGCGGAACACGTCGCGCACGCCCGGCAAGTCGGCAAAGCCGTTGTAGTCGAGGCGCCAGTTGGGTAGCGGGATCATGCTGAAAGGGTCAAAGTTCTTGGCCTCGTAGCCCGCCGACGACTTGCCGTGATAGGCGTCCAGGAAGCTTTGCAGCAGCACGTCCTGCGAATTGTAGCTGTAGAGGCCCACGGTACCACCCGTGCCCAGGCGCGCCGGGTTGGCATTTTGCAGCGCTTGCTGCACGTACTGCCGGTTTTGCACAAAGCGGTCGAAAGCCTTGCTCACCTCACCGTTGGCACTCAGGTCGCCAAACAGCGTTTGGATAGTGATGGTGCTGGTGCTGAACGAGCCCGTACCCAATGCCTGCACAGCAGCGAGGCGGCCATCGGTGTAAGGGGTAAGCGTACCAAAATTCTGGTACAAGGTGTTCAGCGTGTCAACGGCCCGGCGGTAGTACGCTTCGTTGTTGCGCACGAGCTGCCGCCGCAGATCGAGCTGGATGTTGAAGCCGCGGAACGGCTCTAGCGCGGTGCGGGCCGTCAGGTTTTCGGTGAGAATATTCGAGAGCGGCGTGTTCAGGTACTGGCTCTGGTCAGTGTACCAGTGCCTGCGGTTAGCTATTCCATATAGGTTGTTAGCCGATGCAGTATCGCCAATAACTGAATACTGCTTACCCAAAATAAACGGCAGGCCCGGCGCCATAAAACTGCGGTCCATGCCCAGGTACGAAGTAGTGGGCAGGTAGCCCGGCAGCAAGGTGCCACTCGAGCGGGCATAGGTAAAGTTGATGCTCCGGGCCGTCATCACGGCGCGCAGCACCGCTTTCACGAAGCGAAGCGGGTCTTTACGAGCCGTATCCTTGGCTGGCTCCGGCTTGGGCCGGTTGGGGGCGTTGAGGCCAGCGGGGTTGTTGGGGTCATTGAGCGCCGGCCGGTTGAGTGGCGTAGGGGCCGGCGCGTTGTTAATGATATTCAGAAACTTAACCTTGTTGTACAGCTTCACCAAATCAATCCGGCCGTTGGCGCTTAGCTCGGCGTTGTTCTGAATGGTATTGCCCAGGTTGAGGCGAGTCGAAGTCGTATCGTTGGGGTCGGCTGGGTTGTTGAGCGTGCGCAGGGCCGTCGAAGCTGCTTGCCAGGTATAGTGCGCCGAGTAGCGCGTATCGGCCGAAATCCAGTCGGTGAGCGGAAACTTATCGAGCGGCAAGCGGTAGGTGATGGCCGCCGTCTGGTTGAAGTTGGTAGTGCGGCCGCCGCGCATCAGGTTTTCGCGCAGCAGCTGCTGGTTGCGCTGGGCATCGGCCCCATCACCAATACTAGCGCCCACGCCTTCGTCAATTACGCCGCGGTTGGTGGCGGTGTAGTCAAAGATGAGCGACTTGGTTAAGTCCCACTTCAGGTCATATATGCGGCTGATGTAGAATGACTTGTAGAATACACCCTCAATGCCCGCCGTAGTGGGCAGCGTGCCTGGCTCGGTCACACGCTGCAAGAAGCGCTCGTTGTAGCGCCGGTCGAGGTCGGTGCGGAACGAGAAGCGCGAGGGCAGCGGCGTAAAGTTGATCTGCTGGAAAATCTTGAGGTACGGGTTGTCCAGCGCCTTGAATTTGGCGAAGGGCGTGAAGTTGCGCGGCGTGGTCTGGTAGACGTAGGCCAGCGCCGCCGTAAACGAGCGCGTGTAGTCGCTGGCCGTGTTGATGTCGGTGTGGGTTCGCTCGGTGATGGCGTAGCTAATGGCCACGTTCTCAATATCCCAAGGGTGCTGCTTGGTTTGGTTGGGGGTACGCTCCTTGCGTACGTTCAGCACCGAGATGCTGCGGGTGCTAGTGCGGTCCACCACCAGGTTGCGGTAAGCGGCGCGGTCAGCCTCCCTGAATTTCAGTACGCTCTGTTCGAGCTTGGTGTCGGGGTCGAGCGGGTCATACTGCGGGGTGATGGTTTGGCGGCCCACCTGCACCAGCACCGGCACCTTGAGGTGCAGTTGGGGCGGCAAGAATTTTTCGGCGGCCACGGTGGCGTTCAAGTCGCCGCGCAGCACGTCGGCGGTCGAGCGCTGCTGCGCCTTATCCTGCAAGCCGCCAAAGCCCACGCCCACAAACGAGCCCGTAGCCGTGATGTTGGCCAGGTCGGCTAGCTTCACGTTCAGGCGGGCGTTGGCCGCCCAGCCGCCCTGGTTGTCGAAATCAAATACCCGCAGCTCGTCGGCCCAGATGGTGAGCGTCTTGCTGCTGGCATCGGCCGGGGCCGTCGCCGGGTTCAGAATGCCAATCATCACGCCCTGCACCGCCGACAAGTCGGGGTTGCCGACCACCGTGATGCGCGCACCATTAGGATTGCTGGCGTCCACTAGCCGGGTGAAGGGTACCGTATATTTTGCCCCATTGGGGTCTTGGTTACGAGCCGCCTTGGTGTCAATAAAATCTTGCAAGGCCAGGTCGATGGCATTGGCATCGGGCCAGATATCCGCCTGCGTTGTAGCGTCGAGGCCGCTAAATTGGAGCGGCAGCGAGTACTCGTAGTAGTTCTGGCTGTAGTCGGTACCGATGCGGATAAATGCCCGCACCTGGCCGCTAGCCGTGGTAGAGCTGCTGCGCGTGGTGGCATCGGCCGTTTCGGCGTGCAGGTACATGCGCAGGCGCTTGTAGCGCAGCAGGTTGGTCGTGAGGTTTTTGTAGGCTGCCTTGGCATAGCCGTCGCGCAGGTTGGTTACGCTCAGGCGCAGGCTTTGCTCATTCTGCTGCCGGGCCACGGCCGTCGAGCCATACTCCACGTCGCGAGTGATGTTGGGCGGCACTACGTAGGGATTGGTGCCGGTGCCGGCCAGCGCGGTGCCCGAAATCCCGTTTTCTTCCACGCTCACCGTCGAAATAGTGAAGGCGTCGGCATCAGTCTGGGTGCCCACGCTCAGCTGCGTGGCCGGGTCGGCGATGCGGTTGAGGTAGTTGCGCCACTGGTTGGCCACGAACTGCGGCTGCACCAGGCGCAGCACCACCGGCTGCCGCCAGCCGGTCATGTACATGCGCACAAAGCGGATATTCTTGAAGCCAAACGGCTGGTTATTATTGCCCACGATGCCCTGGTACTCGCGCACCGGTACCCGAAACTGGTACCAGTTCACGGCATCGGCCGCGGTGCCGTTGGGCGGAATGGCCACCACCTTGTCGATGATGTAGTTCTGGCCCACCGTTAGCTGGTTTGGCCGCAGGTCTATCGGGTATTCGTAGTACTGCTCGGTGTTTTGCACCACGTTGTCGCGGTTCAGGTCTTCCTTGTCGGGGTAGGCCGTGGAGCTCAGCTGCGAGTTCTCGGGCGAGTTGCCGTCGTAGTTATCGTAGTTTTTGTAGCGACCCAGAATCTGGGCGTTAGCCGCGTCGTAGCTCGGGTCGAGGTGGTGCAAAAAGTTGTCGCCCGAGGGGTCGGTTAGCGTCCCGTAGATGGGGTTGACCGTTGCGCCCAGGTTTGCGGGATAATTACCAAAAAAGCTCTGCTCGGCCGCGTCGTTCAGGCCATCGAGGCCCACGTCCTGGCTAGCCCGGGCGCCGGCCGTCGCGTTGAAGGCATCGGTGATGAATTGCTCCGTTGTCACTCGTCCCCATTGCGTGGGCACCGTAGGATTGGTAGCATCGGCCGGCGTGGGCAGGCCGTTCTCAAACTCGTGCTGGTTCTGGTCGCGCAGCACGTCCTCGCTCACGTTGCCCAGGTTGATGATTAGGCGACCACCGCTTTGTAGGTCGGCGTCGGTATAAGGTCTGGTAGGATTAGCAGTGAGCGGATCAGAGTTAAGAGCATTAGCGAGGCCATTTCTGCCCCCTATAAAAGGGTCCAGCATCCAGAACTCCAGGTACTCGACATTAGAGTTGTCAAAGTCCGTATCAAACGTGATGCCCCGCGAGATACCGCCAAACTTATTGTCCGGCAGACCCGTCGTAAAGTGCTGCCCATCAGATGCAATATTGGGTGCGTAGTTATAGGGGCCGCGTTCGCCAGGGTAGTACGCCATGTCAAAAGTGTACTCGTAGCCGTTGCCAGTTGCGCCCAGGTCCTTGTTGGGGAAGATCTCATTGCGCGGAATACCCCGCGTGTAGTGGTTGCTTAGCGACAATGAGCTGATGCCGGTCGGCGCCCCGGAGCCGCCCGTGTAGTAGCTCTGGTCGACGGTATACCAGGCTAGTTTGGCGCGTTGGTAGCCGTTAGCCAGCGTCTCAGAAGTGCTGTTCAGAATAGGCGTGGGCGTAGCGGCTAGCCGCCACGCCGGAATGGCCGCTAGCCCGCCCAGCGTGTAGGGCGTGCGGGCGTTCTCGAAGTCGTCGAGGTAGCTCACGCCATTTTCGCCGCGCCCCAGCTGCGACTGCCCCGCGATGAGCTTGGCCACTTCGCCGGTGAAGGCTACCGTCGAGATTTCCTTGGTCGCCAGGAAGGGCAGGCGGTCTACCAGCTTGGTGAGCACCCGGCTGTCCTTGCGCAGGCTGATGTCGGCGCCCAAAATGGTATTGTTGGCCGGCTCGTCGCCCACTGCTACCCGGTTGATGCCGGGCGCCTGGTTTTCGAGAATGTGCATGGCCGTGCCGCCCAGCGTAATATCCTTGTTGAGGGCATAGTCGAGGCGCGTCCCCACCAGCTTGCGGGGCTGCACCTGCACCAAGGCGTTTTTCTCGTAGTCGACCCGTAGGGCGCTCGCCGAGTTGAGGTAGGCCGGGTTTAGAATCTTGACCTTGGCCTGGTCGTATAATACTTGGTAGTCAGTACCTTCTGTGAGGAGCGTGCTACCCGCGTACACCTTTACCGAGCCCTGCGCCACCGAAATGCCCGACAAGCTAATCTCGTCGGTGCTCGTGCCCTGGTAGCGGCCGCGCAAGTAAAACTTATCCTTGGTTTGCTGCTGCTGGGCGTCGCTCTGCGTCTGGTTGTAGAGCGCCTGGTACACGTACTGCTGCGCCAATGCCCGCTCGCTGGCCCCATTGGTACCCGTGGTATCAAACTGCGCTTTCAGGTACGAGCCAAAGGGTTGTACACTGGGAAAAATGATTTTGCCCAACTCCGGGTCAATGGTAATGCCCGGAAAAAAGTCGAAGTTGCCGTCGGCATTGCGGTCATTGTTGGCGTTTACTCTATCCAGCCCCAGTACCTGGATAAGGGGAACGTTGGCAATATTTTGGCCGTTTTTCAGCGAAATGAGGTCTACGCCCGTCACGTCGTCCTTATAGATAATCTGAAGCTGAAAATTGTCGCGGTTGACCTGCGACGTGTTCAAGGGATAGATGTTTTTCATCATCAAATCCCAGGTAGGCGTGTTACGGGTCCGCAGGTTTGGGTTGAGTGGGTTGATGGTCGGGTCCACGATGCCCACGCCCGGGTTCGTGGCCTTCAGCATCTTCAGAAAAATAACGTCATCCTGGCCTCGGTTGGTGTATTCGGTCACCGTTTCGCCCACGGTATAGGTGCGGCCGTTGTACAAGTACGAGTAGCTCACGGCCAGCACCTGGTCGGGTAGCAGAGCCGTATTCAAGTTCACGTAGCCAAGCTGCGCGTTGAAGGTATATTCGGTAGTCGCCAGCTTGCGGGCGCGCACCCGCTCGTAGTCGAGAGTGCGCGCTAGCCCCAGGGTGCCAGTTAGATAGCCTTCCACGGCCAGGTTGTCGGTGGTGCCGGCCAGCAGCTGGCTGTATTCCAGGTTGGCCTTGTTTTGCGGTGGGGCGTAGGCGGCGCTGGTGCTGGTAGGGTTGTAAAAGCCTGCGCGCAGCAGCCGGTCTTGGCGCGGCTCGGCCAGGTCGGTGAGGGCCACCACGTTGCGCAGGTTGTCGGTGGTGCGGTTATCGTTGGTGACGTACACCTCCAGGCGCGTTATCTGGAAGCCGCTCTGCACCGTGGGCAGCCCGCGTAGCGCCTGGTCGTAGCGGTCGCGGAAGTACTGCGCCAGGAAGTAGTGCCGGTCCTTTTCGTACTGGCTAGCCTTCAGCTCGAAGGTCCGGCTCTGGGCGCCGTTCTGCACGATTACCTCATCCTGCGAGCCGCGCAGCGTAGCCGCCACCGCCGTCACGCCCAGCCGTCCAAATTGCAGCTGCGTCTTGATACCAAACAGGTTGGAGCCGCCCGTTATCAGCGAGTTATTGAGCGGCATGCTCACGTTGCCCAGGTCCAGCTTGCGGATAATATCGGTGGGCTGGCCCGCGTAGTCAAACTTCATCTGGTTGTCGAAGTCGAACGCCGCCTTGGTGTCGTAGTTGAACGTCAGCTTGAGCTTGGTGCCCACCTGCCCGCTCAAGCTCAGGTTCATGTTTTGTTCAAATATGAAGTCGCCCACGCTCTGCTGGCGCAAAGTCAGGGCCGGGTTGCGGTTCACGTTGAGCTTGGCCCCTGCTTTAAGCGTAATGGAACCCGCCGGCCGAATGTCAATATACGAGCCGCCAAAAATGCGGTCGGCCACCGGCCCCAGGTATATTTTCGGAATTAGGCGCTGCGCCTGCGGTGTGCCGGGCGTCACGGTCGCGCCCACCACGCCCCCCTTGGCTTTCTGCCGGTAGTAGTCGTTGATGGCCTGCCGCTCCTGAAACTTCAGCAGCTCTTCTTGCGAAATAATCGTGGGGTCGCGGTAGTCAATCTGCGAGCCTACCGTTTCGCGCACGTTGTAGTTTTTGAGGCTGTCGTCGGGCGTCACCTTCAACTGCACGCTCTTGGGCAGGGGCAAAATCAGCGGCGAGCGCCGCCCCACCGGCGAAAACCGGCTGCCCGCCCGGTCGCGGGCCGAGCGCACGCGCGGGCGGGCACTGGCCTTGTAGCGGCCCGTATCGGCGGGCGCGGCGGTGGCGCGGCTAGCTGGCCGGCCTTGCTGCGGCAACCCTAATTGTCGCGCCACCGTAAGGAGCCTAGCCAGCTGCCCCGATCCTCCTTTACTGACTGGCGCAGCCCACGCTGCGGCCGCCAAAAGCGACGCAGTGAGCACGACAGCTAACGCCGTAACTGGAATCCAGGCTTTTGTGAGAGCAGGTAGTGGAGATTTCAAGCAGATAAAAAGGTGCGGCCCCTCGCCAGATCTTAACGGGTCGCCGGGTTCAACTCGGATAGATAATTTTCTGCCATTGGCTAGCCAGCGACAACCTTCGCTGCCACTGCTAGTCATTGTCGTATCGTGCGCTACGGTAAGCAAGGCTTGGCGCCGAAGTGCCAAGCGCTCACCACCGGAGCCCTAGTTTGATTTCAGCGCAAACTTGATGAGCGCTTCTACGCTTAGGTCCTGGCCGTGCTTGTGCTGAATCTGGTCGAGCGTTTTCTCAGCGGCAGCCCGGGCAAAGCCCAGCATAACTAATGCCTGCAACGCTTCTTGGCGATGCGTATTGTGCTGGCGTGCCAGCGGCACCGTATCGACGCCGGCCTTGGCTAGTAGTTCGTCTTTGCGCAGCTTGTCTTTAAGGTCGAGAATAACGCGTTGCGCCGTCTTGGGCCCCACGCCTTTAATGCTCTGAATAGCCCGCACGTCCTCATTCACGATAGCTTGGCGAATTTCGCCTACCCCCATGCTGCTCACCATGATGATGCCCGTGCCCGGCCCAATGCCCGACACCGATATCAGGTGCATAAACAGGGCTTTTTCGTTGGGGTCCAGAAAGCCGTAGAGCGTCTGGCCGTCTTCCTTAATGTGCTGGTAGGTATATACTTTAACCTTGCTGTCCTCCGTGGGTAGCTTGGAGTAGGTAGCCAGCGAGATTTTTACTTCGTAGCCCACGCCACCAGTGTCGATAATGGCCTGGGTTGGGTCTTTATAAGCAAGTTTACCGTCGAGGTAGGCAATCATAGGGGTGGGGTAGGGGTGAAGATGCCGGCTAGAGGCCACTGCGTAGTGAGCTGCCGCTAGCCTAGCGGCCAAAAGAAGCAGAAATAAGTAGCCGGCTAACCGCGCCGGCTACCCCCCCCATCTCTTTCAAGCTATCAAAAATAACCACCTAACCTTCATTCCCCAAGGTAACGGGCTACAGAGTCTTCCCGTCGCGTTGGGCATCGACCACCGCAATGGCCGTCATGTTCACGATGTCGCGCACGCTAGCGCCGAGCTGCAAAATGTGCACTGGCTTGCGCATGCCCATCAGCACCGGTCCGATTACCTCGGCGCCACCAATTTCCTGAAGCACCTTGTAGGCAATGTTGCCCGACTCTACATTGGGGAAAACCAGCGTATTAGCGCCTTTTTCAGCCAGCGGCGAGAAGCCGTACTGTTCGCGCAGCAGCTCGGGGTTGAGGGCTACGTTGGCTTGCATCTCGCCGTCGATGAGCAAGTCGGGGTAACGCTCCTTGGCCAAGGCGGTGGCGCGGCGCATTTTGTCGGGCAGCTCGCCCGAGTTCGAGCCAAAGTTGGAGTACGAGATGGCGGCGATGCGTGGCACGGCATCGAAGAAATGCACAGCTTTGGCCGTCAGGCCGATGATGCCCACCAATTCTTCGGCAGTGGGGTTGATGTTTACCGTAGTGTCGGCAAAAAAGTACGGCCCTTTCCGGTGCTGGATGATGTACATTGAGGCTACCCGGCTCACGCCCTCGGCTGGGCCGATTACTTGCAGGGCGGGCACGATGCTCTTGCCATAGTCTTTGGTAAAGCCCGTGATGCAGGCATCGGCCGCGCCGGTTTCGACCAGCATGGCGGCGTAGTAGTTGCGTTCGCGCAGCAGGCGCTTGCCTTCGTAAAGGGTGATGCCCCGGCGCTGCCGCTTTTGGTAAAACAACTCGGCAAACTCGGCGCGCTTGGCACTTTCATGCAGAATATCAATAATCTCGCAGCCTTCAAGGTCGAGGTTATTCTCCTGAGCAATGGCGTGCACCCGGTCGTGCGGGGCCAGCAGAATGGGGATGGCGATTCCCTCGTCGCGGACGATTTGGGCCGCTTTGAGGATTTTGTAGTTATCGGCTTCCGCAAATACCACGCGGCGCGGATTGGCGCGGGCCGCCGAGGTGATGCGGTTCATCAGCTTCTGGTTTACCCCGAGGCGCGAGCGCAGCTCGTCGTCGTAGGCTACCCAATCGGTAATGTCGCGGCGGGCCACGCCGCTTGCCATAGCGGCCTTGGCCACGGCCGGCGACAGCGTCGTGATAAGGCGTTGGTCCAGGGGCTTGGGAATAAGGTAGGTGCGGCCAAAAGCCAACGTGTTGTCGCCGTAGGCCTTGTTCACCATATCGGGTACGGGCTCCTTGCTGAGCTCGGCCAGGGCGTGCACGGCGGCCAGCTTCATCGCCTCGTTGATTTCGGTGGCTCGGACATCCAGCGCCCCTCGAAAAATGTAGGGAAAGCCCAACACGTTGTTCACCTGGTTGGGATGATCGGAGCGGCCGGTGGCCATAATCAGGTCGGGCCGGGTGCTCATGGCCAGGTCGTAGCCGATTTCGGGGTCGGGGTTGGC
>CAZERY010000125.1:0-10376 GCA_964514915.1 uncultured Hymenobacter sp. | reverse complement strand
CAAGTTTAGTACTTTTCAGCCAACCCAGTCGCAACCCTCTTCGCGACGAGTATAAGTTAGCCCGTACTGGGCGAGCGGCAGGGTTTGGAAAAACGGGGAGGCCACCGCCAGCGGGTGAATCGCCGAGCAGATGTCGTGGCGAAAGCCCGGCAGCGTCAGCTCGGCCGTGCGCAGGCCGCCGCCCAGCTGCTGGCTGCCTTCGAGCAGCAATACCGCCAAGCCCGCCTGCTGCATCGCAATGGCGGCCGCTAGCCCATTGGGGCCGGAGCCAACAACAACGGCATCATAGGTAGAGTCACTCATACGGGGTGGAATAAGGAAGTAGAGCGGATTTTCAGTCCGCCAGTCGGAACAGGTAGCCGGGTCGCGGACTGAAAGTTCGCGACCCGGCTATACGCGAAACGGCGCGTTTGGCTAGGGTAGCCAGCCGGCACTTTGCAGGTAGCGGCGCAGGCGCGGGTCGTGGGCCGACACTGGCACCAGCCAGATGCCCACGCGCTCGCGCTGCCACCACCGTCCCTGCGCATTGCCGGGCGGCGCAAACCAGTAGCGGTACTGCACGGCCCGAATGTAGCGCGGCGGCCGGTGCGGAAACGGGTTTTCGGCAAATAAGCTCACCACGCCGGGGTCGTTGTGCAGCAGTTTCCAGGTGAGGTTGAGCGTCCAGGGGTAGTCGGCGGGCGTACCCATGGCGGCAAACCACATTTGCCAGTCGAGGCGCAGTTGGTAGGGCGCTATTTGCGGCGGACGCTGGACGAGGGCTACCGGCAGGCCTTTGTAGGGGTAGGGCTTCCAGGTGGCCTGGTCGGTGGGGTTATCGTCCAGGGTGCCTTCAAATACCACATTGAAGCGCTGCTGGCCCACCGTGCCGAAGGCCCCGTAGGTATTGACCAGCTCCAGGGGGTCGAAGGAAGTATTCATCACCTGCCCTGGCGACACCAGATTCAGGGCCGGCCGAATGCTAAGCAGCCCAATAACGGCCGTGACTACCCAGGCCGTGGCGCGGCCCACGGCAGATTCTTCGGCCTGGGCCGCGGCCGCGGCGGCCCGCCGCACGAGCGCCGCTGGTAGTAGCCGCGCCCAAAAGCCATCATCGAAGCAAGCGAGCGCCGGCACAATCGTTAGCCAGTTTAAAAATGAGAGATTGCCGCTGAGGATGATGGTGAGCTGAAAGGCAATGATGATGACGCCCGCCGCGTGCCGGGCCAGCCGGGGCCCAAACACGAAAAAGGGCGCCACCAGCTCGGCAAGCCAGTTGAACCACACGCCCACTTTGAGCATGGTGTGCGGCAGAAAGTGGAACCACCGGCTCAGCGGCCCGGGAATGGGCTGGGTTTCAAAATGGTAGTACAGGGCCGTGCTGTTGCGCCAGATTTCGTCGCCGCGCACCTTTATGAGGCCCGCTCCCAGCATGATGCGGCAGGCCAGCCAGCGAAACAGCACGATGATGGGCAACGGCGGCGCGTACCGCGGAAAGGGCCGCCCGTCGAGCAGCGGGCACAAAAAAATGGCCAGAAACCCGGTTTCCGTCAGCTGAATCTCCCAGCCGTAGCCGTACCACTCCTGCCCCACGTGCACGAAGGAAAGGTACAGCACCCACAGCCCGGCCAGCAGCAGGCCGTTGGCGTAGCCGGCCATCACCACGCACGAAAGCCCGAAGCCCAGCCAAGCCGCCGCCAGCAGCGTCGCATCGGAGTGCCCCAGCCAAAACACCGACGGCAGCCGCGCAAAGCCCGCGCCCGCCGACCCAAGCGCCGCGCTCACCTGCTTGAGGAAAAGCCCCACCGGCAGCAGCCCATTGGCCCCGATCAGTGGCAGTATTTGGTTGATGGCTACCAGAAAAGCCACCGCGTAGAGCCCACCGAGCAGGCGTACTAGCACAAAGCGAGTGAGCCAGTAGGTGGGCAGGGCACCCGCCAGCGGCCAGGTAGCCGGCACTTCGCTAGCCATGGTTAGGTTGTTTTTAAGTAGTCAGCTAGTAGCTTTTAGCCACTAGCTGTAGCTTATTCTCTGATTAATAGGACCTTACTAAACGGCCAATGGGCGTTTGCTTTTGGCCGACTACTTACCTCTGCTTTGGCAAGTTAAGGCGCGTTGTTTTGGGGACGTTTGGGGGCATTGGCCTGCGCTCGCTGGTGCACGGTGGCGAGCAGGGCTTCGTCCTGGTGCAGCAGATTTTGCAGCTTCTGGGCCAGGATGAGTTTGAGGCTGGCGAAGGAGAGGTGGGGAATCGTTTCACGTTCGCGTAGCTGCGTGTCCAGCAGCAGATGGAGGGCTATCATGGTCAGGGCCACGTGCTGCTGCCAGGCGGGCCAGGAGCGCGTTTGGTGCTGGTGCAGGCCCAGTTGCTGCTTGGCTTCCTGAAACACGCGCTCAATCCAGTAGCGCTGCATTTGCCGGCAGAGCGCCTGCTCCACCCCCAGCGCTGGCGCCTGGAGCGGGCTGTAGCAGAGGCTATACTTGACCTGCGTACCGTCCAACTCGCGGGAAATGAGCAGGTGCAACGCCTCGGCCGCCTGCTCGCCGCTCTCCCAACGCCAGACCGGCACCAGAACCGCCTGGCGCACCAAGGGTCCTTTCTGACCCGGCCGATACCTTACTTGCTTCCAGCTAGTACTAGGTAATTGAGCGGCCACTTGCGGCAGGGCCAGGGCCGTGCCCAGGGGCTGCGCCCGGCGTGGCGGGCGGCCCCGGCCCGACCAGGTGGGGGCCGTTGCGGGGGTCGGGTTGGCCAGATACAGCTGGAGCCCCGGCCCCACGTCGAGCACGTACGCCTGCCCGCGCTGCTGCAAGGCCTGCCGCAGGGCCGGCAAGTTGCCATAGGCCGCGTCGCCCCCACCCAATCGGCCCGCACTAAGCCCTGGCCCAACCGGTGCTCGACGAGCGCCGCCAGGGCGGGTTTATTGCGGTAGGCCCGCGCCGCCAGCGGCACCCGCGCCTGCGCGCAACGTGCTGCATCGCTACTCCAGGCCTGGGGCAGGTAGAGCTGCCTACCCACCAGGCCCGCCGAGGGGCCCCAGCTCAGCACGGCAAACACGCCCACCTGCCCGTTGCTGATTTTGCCCACCTGCCCGATATACGGGCGGCCCACGCCCACCCTTTTGGTGCCCGCCTTCTCCCAGCCACATTCATCCAGCAGCCCCTGCTCGCCGGCCACCTCGGCCAGCGTCGCCTGCACCCGGCGGGCGCCCTCGTCCATCACGGCCAGCCCATCCCAGGTAGACTAGCTGATAAAATGGGGCAGCGCATCGTAGCTTGCGTCGGGCAGATGCGCGTTCATACGCTCCACGTTGCCGCGTGTAGCTCGCTACGTAGGCCTCCACTTTTTTTCAGTAATCGGTAACTCCATTCCCTAAATTTACGCCCTAGCTTCCTGCCTCACAGCTTGCCAAAGTAGAGTTAAAAGCAGCGCCAACCGCTAGCGGTTAGCTAGCCAGCTTCTTACCACCAGCAACTTGCAGCGCGGCTAACGCAAATACGAAGGGTAGCACTGGCGCCAAGAACCGCACGTCATAATCATCGACGGTGAGCATCACCACGGCTGCCTGGAGCAGCGGCACACCCGCCAGGAAAGCCCGCGCAGGCAGCCATACGGCCACGCGCCGCGCCCCCCGAATGGCTAGCCAGTACGCCGGCCACAGTACTGACACACTCAGCAGCTGGTGGCCCAGTGAGTAATAAGGCTTGATGCTGCTAAAAAAAACGAATAGCTTTCCCAACATCAGCTGCGCCAAGAAACCCGGATTGTGCCAGGCAAAGTACAGCACCCGCGACATTTGCCCCAGGCCAGCGGGCGGCGGGCTGAGCGGCGCGCTGGGCTTGATAGCCCACGCCGACGCGCCAAACATTAGTTCGCCCCGCTGGTAAGTTTCTACGATAAAAAAGCTGACTAGCTGATGGTTGAGCCACCACACCACTAGCGGCGCAGCTAGCCCGAACAGCGCTACTGCCAGCCAAAACAGCCGGCGCTGCCGGGCATACAGCGCCGCTAGCCCCGCCAATGCCACCGCGCCAGCCACCACAAAGCCATTGGGACGCACCAGCGCCGTGAGCACCAGCAGCCCTAGCAATAACGCATAATCGCGCCAGCGGCCGCCCCACACCCGCACCAGCGCCCAGAACGACAGCACCGACAAGCTGATGAATAACGACTCGGTCAGCAAATAGCAATTGAACTGCTGCACATCGGGCCAGACGATAAAAAGCGCCGTGGCGAGGGCCGCCGCGCCGCGCTGCCCGCCGGCTAGCCGCCGCACCGCCTCGTACAGGGCCCGCGCGGCCAAACCTGAAATAGCCAGCTGCGCCAGCACAATGCCCCAGCGCCCGGCCCCCAGCCGCAGCCACACGCTCTGAAACCACGGGTAAAGAATATAGCGCTGGTTGTGCTCGTACTGAAAGTTGGCTACGCCGTTGTTGGCAATGGTGGCGGCCACGGCGCCCGGCTCGGCCTGGTAGTGGCCGTGCTGGGCCAGGTTGGTGGCGTAGTCGAGGTAGCGGGCGCTGTCGTTGGCGAAGTGCGGGCCGTGAAATTTCAGCAGAAAGGCCGCCTGCACCAACAGCCATAAGCCGGCTAGCAGCCACGGATGGGAGCGCCGCAGGCGCACTAAAAACAGGGGGCGGAAACGTAGTAGCAAACCGAGCACTCGCCAAAGCTACGAACCTCCACTAGGGGTTTGGGGTATGTAACCTGGGCGCTGCCCACTTCCCTCTCTCCTTATGCTGCCTCGTTTGCTCCGCCGTTTGTTGCCATTATTAGTGCTCGTTGCGCTGGGCGTATTTTTATGGCAAAAAATCGGGCCGACGCTCGCCAGTCTCAACCCGCTGGCCCCGCGCGAGCCGCAGGTGACGGTGACGCACAACACCGTCCTCACGCAAGTAGAAGCTCTTGGCAAGCTAGAGCTGGTGCGCTATCGCTTCAAGGACGTGGTGGAATACAAGCGCACGGCCAAGTACCCGTTTTTGCCCGATGCCAAGGCGGCACTCATCGTGGGTGGTGAGGCGGTAGGCTGCCTCGATCTGCGTAAAATTCGCCCCCAGGACGTAACGTTTGAGGGCGACTCGGTGGTAAAAATCATTCTGCCCGACCCCGAGCTTTGCGCCTTCCAAGTCGATCATAGCCAAAGCCGGGTGTTCAGCACCGAAAACAGCTTTTTCCAAGATGCCTCCCTAGTTGATGACGCCTACCGTTATGCCGAAGCACAGGTGCGGCGCTCGGCCCTGCAAAGCGGCATTCTGGCCGAAACCCAGCGCAATGCGCAGCAGATACTAGTGCCCATGCTGCATACGCTCACGGGGCGGCGCGTCATCGTCGGCCAACGGCTGGTAGCGCCGCAATCCGCTCGCAAGCTATAACTCCTGGTTTTTAGTTAGTTTACTTCCATAGGCCTATTCAAAAGGCAACGACCTAGTGCGCAATGCGCACTAGGTCGTTGCCTTTTAGAAACTTTTACTAGCCTTAGGCGGCCCGGAATCCTGTGGCCTGGCGGATGCTACGCTCGTTACCGCTAGCGGGGTCGGCGTACGTGTGGTCGCTTACCTCTACCGACAAATGCTTACCTACCAGCTCCTTGGTATCCAAGTCCTTGCCGCCGGTGGGCTTGATGCCCACGGCGGCGTACAGCGACAGGATAATGGGGTGACCAGCCGGCGAATTGTAAAAGCGCTGCGTGACATAGCCATCCTCGCTCTCCATGTGGGCCGCGAAAAACGGCACGTTCTGGTGCTCGCTGGTACCCTCTTCGATGCTGGTGATGGTGACCGTGTGGCGGCCGTCGGGCAGAAAGCCTTTGTCGGCTTTATCAACTGAAATTTTCATGGCTGCAAAGTGTTTTTGCTAATTTATTTAGTGCTAACGTATTTGACGAGACCGGGGTTTCGAACGCCCGCATTTAGTCGTTATTTTTAGCGCTTATCACCCTGCAATTCACCCAAGGCCTCCTGAATCAAGTCCGATTCGTAGCCCTTCTGGATGAGGTAGGCCGTCAGCTTCAGCTTGCGCTTCATGGGGTGAGCTTCCTTTTCGCGGGCGTCGCGCTGCTCCAGCAGCTGCTGGAGCTTGGCGTAGTATTCGTCGCCGTCCAGCTCTTTCAGCCCGCTCTTGATACAATAGTCGCTCAGACCTTTAGCCTTCATTTCCAACTTAATGCGCCGGCGGCCCCAGCCGTTGGTGCGGTGCTTGCCGCGGGCGTAGGCTTGGGCGTAGCGCTCCTCATCGAGCAGCTTTTCGCGGCTGAGGCGAATGATAATTTCGCCGGCCTCGTCTTCGTCGAGGCCGTACGATTTCAGCTTATCGGCTACTTCTTTCTGCGTGCGCTCCTGGTAGGCGCAGTAGGCCGCAATTTTGGGCAGTGCTTCGCCGGGCGTGTAGCTTTTGGGCGCTTTGTCGGGGTTTTTAAACATAGTAACACGGAGGAGGTGTCGCAACATACGGAAACGAAGCGGCGGCTGGCCCGTTGTAAAGCTGGGCTGCTTCTTTTTTCAACCGCCGGCCGCGGCTAAACGTGCCGTGGTGCCGAGGCCCGCCCTTGCTTTCGCCCGCTATGCGCTTCTCGCCCGCAATTCTCTACATGCTAGCTTCCACTGCGCTGCTAGCCCTCGTCAACGTGGCCGTCAAGAAGCTCGACGGCGTGCCCACCGCCGAGATTATTTTTGCCCGCTGCTTTATCTCGATCAGCCTCACCGTGTGGCAGCTGCGGCGCACGGGGGTGCCGGTCTGGGGCCCACCCGAGGCGCGGCTCAACCTTTGGGGCCGGGGCATTTTCGGGGCAGGTTCGCTGATCCTGGGGTTTCTGGCCCTGAAGGTATTGCCCATCGGCGGGGCCGTGACGCTGAGCTACCTGGCCCCGGTAGTGACGGCCGTGGCGGCGATCTGGCTAGTGGGTGAGCCGCTAAAGCCTTGGCAGTGGGTATTCTACGCGATGGCGGTGGCCGGCGTAGTAGTAGCCAAAGGCACGTCGGGGTTGCTTTCGGCAGGAGTGCTGCTGGGGGTAGGCGCGGCCGTGGCGTCGGGCCTGAGCAGCGTATTTTTGCGCCGCGTGGGCGACAAAATAGCGCCGCTGGTACCCGTGTTTTATTTCAACCTGGTGCCGTTGGTTATTTCCGCCGGCTGGATGCTCTTTGGCCTGAAAATGCCCCACGGCATCGAGTGGGCATGGCTCGTTGCGGCGGGCATATTTACGCAAGTGGCGCTATGGTGCGTCACGCAGGCTTTCCAGGAAAAAAAAGCCAATTACTTGGCCGCGCTCGACTACCTCGGCCTGGTGTATGCTACGGCGCTGGGCTACTTTGTATTTGGCGACCGGGTAAAATTTACCGTGTATCCGGGAATTGCGCTCGTACTGCTGGGCGTGGTGCTTAATGCCTGGTACTCGGCGCGGCAGGAAAAACAGGCCGACTAGCTTACGGCAGCCTATCTTGTTGGCAGCTTTGGAATTGCCTTTCTCTATGCCGGTTACTGCTCGCTCAGCGCTTTATTGCTTCCTGGTTTTTTGGCTAGCCACGTCGTTTGGCGCCCACGCCGGCATCATCAAAGGCAAAGTGAGCGGTCCCGGCGGCGAGGGCTTGCCATTTGCCAACGTGGCGGTGCGAGGCTCGGCTACCAGCTCGGGTTCCAATGAGCAGGGCCAGTACCAGCTACGGCTCGCGGGCGGCACGTACCAACTTGTATTTCAATACGTAGGCTACCGGCCCCGCACCGAAACGGTGCGCGTGCCAGCCGGCGATTCTACGCTGGTCTACAACATCACGCTGGCCCCCGAGGCCTACAGCCTCACCGAAGTGACGGTGCGGGGCTCCGACCGCGACCCGGCCTACGCCATCATTCAGCAGGCGCAGCAGTGGCGGGCCTACCACCAGCGCGAGGTGGCCGCCTTTCGGGCGCGCATCTATATCAAGAGCCTGGGCCGGCTGAACGAAACCCCCAGCAAAATTTTTGGGCTCGTCAAAGTAGGCCCCGACCTCAAGCCGGGCATTTTTTACTTATCCGAAAGCTTATCAGAAATCGCGTTTACGCAGCCCAACGTAGTGAAGGAGCGCATGCTATCGAGCCGGGTGAGCGGCGATTCGCACGGCATCAGCTTCAACCGGGCCAGCGCGGGGCGCAACCTGGGCTTCTACCAAAACGTGCTGAAGCCAGGCTTCTCGGAGCGCGGCTTTGTGTCGCCGATCGCGAGCAACGCCTTCGCATTCTACCAATACGAGCTGGTGGGCAGCAGCCAGCAAAACGGCGAGCTGGTGCACAAGATTCGGGTGATTCCGCGCCGGCGCAGCGACCCGGTTTTTTCGGGATTTATTTACATCGTTGAGGGCTCTTGGCGGATCCATTCCGTTGACCTGCGCCTCACCAAAGATGCCCAGCTCGACTACGTCGATGATTTGCACATCGAGCAGCTATTCGCGCCCGCGCCGGGCGTGCCGCACGTCTGGGTTATTCAGTCGCAAAAACTAACGGCGGGTATTTCGGCCTTTGGCTTTAAAGGCACGGGCTACGTAACGGCCATATTTTCAGACTATAACCACGTAGTACCCACCTATCCGGCGCCGCCCGCTACCAAGCCGGCCCCGGCGGCTACGGCTAGCCAGCCGGCCGCGCCGCCCATCATTGCGCCCGTCACCACCAAGGAGCTTACCCGCCAAATCAAGCGCCAAAAGCCCAACCTCAGCGGCCTCAACCGGCAGGTGCGCCGCCAGGTGAAGCAGGCCCAGCGCGACTCGCTGCGCAACGATCCGCTCGCTCAGATGAAAAAAGGCGAGGTGCAGCTGGTCGAAAAAGGCGTGAATGAGCGCGACTCCAGCTACTGGAGCCAGGTGCGCCCCGTGCCCCTCACCGCAGAGGAAAAACTAGATTATCACCAAAAAGACAGCAGCGAGGTGGTGCGCAACTCGCGCCCTTACCAAGACTCGCTCGACCGCAAGCGCAATGAGGTCAGCGCCAGCAAGCTGCTCCTCCTGGGCTACACCCATTACAATACCTTTGCCAAGCGGACCATCGCGGTGCAGCCTGTCTTTAACGAGCTGCTGTATAACACGGTAGAAGGCTACGTACTGAACGCCCAGGCTACCTACACCCAGCGCACCGAAGACCGGCGCTTCGTGACCCTGACGCCGATGCTGCGCTACGGCTTCAGCAACCACCAGCTCCAGCCCAGCCTGACGATGAACTGGCAGCTCGACCCCGTAAAAATCCGGCAGCTCGGGCTGGTGGCGGGCCGCACCATCGAAAACTTCGACCGCAATTCGCAGCTCACGCCGTTCATCAACTCGGTGTACTCGCTGCTGGCCAACCGCAACTACGCCAAGCTCTACCGCCGCGACGGCGCCGAAATCAACTACCTCTGGGAGCCGGTGAATGGCCTCACCGTGCGCGGCGCAGTCAGCTACTTCGACCGGGTCGAGCTGTATAATACCAGCTCTTATCTGTGGCACGACGTGCCGGGCCGGGCCTTCACGCCCAACCAGCCCGTGGCCGAAGAAGCACCTGCCGGGACGAGCTTTGGCAGTAGCCGGGCGGCCACAGCGGGCCTGAGTATCAGCTATAAGCCGGGCCAGCGCTACATCACGCGGCCCAACGGCAAATTCAACCTGGGCTCGAAGTGGCCGACATTCAACGTGCAGGGGCGGCTGGCCATTCCGCACCTGCTGGGGGCCGAGGTGCGCTACCTGCTGCTGCAAGGCTCGGTGCGCCACTCGCTAAACCTGGGGCTGGTGGGCACCTCGTCGCTGGAAGCCATTGTGGGCGGCTTTGTGGGCAAGCAGGAAGGGTTGACGTTTGCTGACTACCACCACTTCTCGGGCAATCGCACGCTACTGGCGGCCGACTTCGACCGGTTTCAGCTGCTCGACTACTATCAGTACAGCACGCGCGCCAGCTACCTGGAGGGCCATTTCAGTCACCACTTCAACGGCTTCATTTTCAATAAAATACCGCTGTTGCGCGCACTCAAGTGGCAAGAAGTTCTTTCGCTCAACTACCTGCACACCAACCAGATCGGCCAGTACCTGGAGCTGGGCGCGGGCGTCGAGCACATTCTCAAGGTGGTGCGGGTTGACTTCTACACTGGGCTCCAAAGCGGCCAGCGCGTGGGTACTGGGCTGCGAGTGGGGCTGGGCTTCTAGTGGCGGCTGGGCCCATTACTTAATACCTTGTTCAGCAAGTTTTGGGCTAAGTCTTCTTGGCCTTGTAGACCTTGCGATACTGAGCGTGGAGCGTCTGCCGGGCTTGTTCAGGGGTGAACTGCCAGCGGATTTTGACGCCCTGTTGCTGGCTGACTACTTAGTACCAGATGGAGAGTATTACTGCCGCCAGGCGACAGTACTTATGAGCAGCTAGTGCTTAGTCAGGGAAGTCGATTAACAGAATGCAGGCCATTTAGGTTAGG
>CAZERY010000124.1:0-10495 GCA_964514915.1 uncultured Hymenobacter sp. | reverse complement strand
CAAAATCCTGGTATCTTTATACGAGATCCAACCCACGACTTTCCGGGACTATACACTATTCAAGTCCAGGACAAAATTCCGAGTAACTGGCAAAAGTGGTCGTCCCAGATTTACCGAGGACGACCGCTTGATCACAGATGTCTACCTTGAAGAAATGTAATTACTACTAAAAATGAACATCCCATCATCTTCGGTTCAGGAGCAGTTGAAAAGCATCCTGGCGCACTACGCTAGCCTGCCCGTGGTTGAGGGTGCCCCTGGACTTGCCAGCAAGCAAGAACAGGCCATCATCACCCGCATCCTAGAGGAAGTAGGTTGGCACCAGTTGAGCGATGCCGCGAAGCAAGAAAAGCGCAAATCCACGCTTGTCTTGCTGGACAAGTGGGGCTATGAGGAGGGAACCAGCACCGACCTTTCTTACGAAAACAGCGTGGTGGCCCTGTACGACTGCCTGGAAAGAATGCTCGGGGCGCTGGTCGAAGACACGCCCGTTACAATTCGGTTGAAAGGGGCGCTGCTGGTGGAGAAATTTTTTATTAACGAGCAGCAGGAATTCAGTAAAATGCGGCATTTCGACCTTCATACCTGGAATGCCATCATCGACCACAGCCAGCAGGCGGCTGGCGGCCCGAGCGTGGCCGTCTTGGACACTTTGTTCAAACAGATGTACGTCAAGTGGCCCAAACGCCCCTACAAGGACGCCCTATAAGCAGCAAGTGAACCACGCACGAGATACTGTGTTGAAGGGTTTGCTATCGGGCAAGATTCCTGTATTTTTAGGCTTCCTAACCCTACTTTGGCAGGTTAGGGCAGAGTAATGTTTAGGGCCTTTTACGCGGCTTAACGCAGGAGCTTAGCGCGCTAAACCGGGCAGCGGCAGGCAGCCAAACGCTTAGGCAACGGCTCCATCAGCCTCCTGTTAGCCGCTCGAATTTTAACTTGCCAAAGTAGAGTTAGGAAGTCAGCAGGCAAGGGCAAAACAGAAAAGACTCCCACGACGGGGCGAAATTTGGGGTGCGACCCACTTCATTCCTGTCCGTTGTCATGGAAGTCCTCTCCAAAGATAGGATTATCCGTTGGACCCTGCTCCACCTACCCGCCCGTACCGGCGGCCGCCGACCAAGTGCTGACCTAGCCGAGGTAGTGGGGCCATTTGCTACCAGCTTAAAACCGGCTGTCAGTGGCGCTGGCTGCCGGTCAAGGCCTTGTTCACGGGCGAGCCGCTGAGCTGGCAAAACGTGTACGACCACTTGAACGCCTGGGGCAAGTAAGGGGCCTGGAAAAATCTGTGGCTCAGTAGTTTGCACCGGCATCGGCGTACCCTCGACCTATCCAGCGTCCAACTCGACGGCAGCCATACGCTGGCCAAGAACGGCGGGGAAGCCATCGGCTACCAGGGCCGCAAAGCTGGCCGCACCACCAACGCCCTGTTCCTGGCGGACAACCAGGGCCGGCCGCTGGCCGTGGCCATGCCCCAGGCCGGCAACTAGCACGACACGTTCGAGTTGAAGCGGGTCTTTGCCGAGTTATGCGACGTGCTCGAAGCCGCCGAACTGCGTCTGTCAGGCGCATTTCTCAACGCCGATAAAGAATTTGACGTCAACAGCTTGCGCCAGGCCTATGCGCGACGCGACATCGAAGTCAACATCCCGCGCGACCGGCGTTCAGCCGACTAGCAGCTGGACGACGATACCCCACTGGACCCGGAGTTGTACCGCCGACGCCTGGTGATTGAGCGCCTCAACGCCTGGCTCGATGGCTTCAAGGGCCTTTACCGTGCTGCTACTGCGTAAACCGCCCCACCTCCCACTTCCTAAACAGCTTCAATTGTAACTCAAATAGAATAGATTAAATTTTTACAGAAATTTTTAGTGAGTGCTCACTTTTTGTAATTTCAAATAAATTTCTTACTATTGTTACGCAAAAGCAACGCCAGTCCTTCCCATAGCTGTCTTTATTAAGGCATAAATAGAGGTTTGGCGTCTTTTTTAAAAGGTTTACACAATCGATTGTGTAAACTCCCATGAGTTTCAATTTCCCACCCAATCCTTTTCTCCTTTATGAGAAAGTCGGTACCCAAGATGCGGCGGCTTGTTTTGCCCGCTGCACTCAGCTGCCTGCCTTTGCAGCCGCTGCTGGCCCATACTTTAACAGCTACTGAAGCTCGGATGCTAGCTCCAGTAGCTGGCCCCGTGACGGGCCGTATTGTAGACGAGAAAGGCGTGGGGCTGCCCGGCGTCAACGTGATTGTGAAAGGCACCAACGTGGGTGCGCAGACCAATGCCGACGGCCGCTACACCATTCAGGCGCCGGATGGTGCCACCCTCGTATTCTCGTACATCGGCTACGCCAGCCAGGAAGTAACGGTGGGCGGTCGCACTACGGTCGACGTGGCCCTGGCGCCCGACAGTAAGTCGCTTGCCGATGTGGTAGTGGTGGGCTACCTGGCGCAGGACCGCCAGAACGTGAGCAGCGCCGTAGCATCGGTAAATGTGAGGGAAGCTACCAAACAGCCGGTGCCCACTATCACGCAGGCCATTCAGGGGCAAGTGGCGGGCGTGCAGGTAACCGGTTCGGGCGGACCGGGCGATGCGCCGGTAGTAGTAATTCGGGGGGCAGGCAGCGCTGGTAGCAGCAATAGCGCCCCGCTGTACGTGATTGATGGCCTGTGGACGGACAACATCCGCGACCTGAATCCTAACGACATTGCTACCCTCAACGTTCTGAAGGATGCCTCCTCGACGGCTATTTACGGAGCACGTGGGGCCAATGGGGTAGTGCAGATTACGACCAAGAAGGGCAAGGGCGGCGTGCCGACCATTGGCATCAATGCCTATATGGGCTTCGAACAGGTTTCGAAGCGCTACCAGCTTACCAACGCCAGCCAGTGGGCCGACCGGGCGGTGCAGGCCTACGCCAATGCCGGCATCAACCCACTCGCTGCGGGCCAGAATAGCCTGGCTGGCGCGGTAAAAGGGCCCGGTGGAGCCTTCAACCCCAACGTTGATACTGACTGGCAGAAGGAGTTTTTCCAGACCGGCAAGGTAGAAGACTACAACGTAAATTTCTCGGGCGGCAACACCGGCGAGAACGTAGCGAGCAATTTCCTGATTTCGGGCGAGTACTTTCACCAGGAAGGTATTGTGAAAGGCCCGGACTTTAAGCGCTACAGCTTGCGCCTAAACTCGGGCATGACAAAGGGGCGCTTCCGCTTGCAGGAGAACTTGCAGCTGACGCACATCAACACGACCTTGCTAAACGGAACCCCGTTTATCGACGTGCTGACTATCCTGCCCAGCGTTCCGGTGTACGATGCTACCAACCAAGGAGGCTTTGGTATTGGCTCTACCACCCAGAATACCTTCGCGACCAACCCCGTGGGGGCCCAGCAGCTGCTGCACCGCACGCAGTCGGACAACCGGGTAGCGGGTAACATGACCTTCGACTACTCAATTTTTGACTTCCTGACTTACCGGCTGAACCTGGCGATGGACGGCCATATGTACAGCAATGCCGACGCGCAACGGCTGGGCATCCTGCGCCAGAACACGGCCATTAATACCTCATACCTAAGTGAGTATCAGGGCTATGACGTGTTCTTGATGGCGGAGCACACGTTGAACTTCAACAAGAGCTTCGGCGACCACCACGTGAACGTGCTGGGTGGCTACTCGGAGCGGTATTATGACTACCACAATACCACCGCCCAAGCGCAGAATTTCACGCCTACGCCCCAGTACTATTTCCAGCTGAGCGCGGGCCAGGCGGTGGGCGTAGTGCAGGGCACCGATGTGATAATTACCAATCGCTCGTTTTTCTCGCAGGCTACTTACGACTACAAGAATCGCTACCTGCTGAGCGGTAGCTTCCGCCGCGACGGCTCGTCGCGCTTTGAGGAGAGTAATCGCTACGGTAATTTCGGGGCCGGCTCGCTGGGCTACCGCATCAGCGAAGAAGATTTCTTTAAGAATGCCTTGCCCGTAGTGAATAACCTGAAGCTGCGCGCTAGCTACGGTATCATTGGCAACGACCAATTGGGGGCGGGCGATGTGGGGCAGTATTACGGGGCTTACTTGCCCGTGCCCAACATCAACCAGAACGTGAACTACGTACTGGGCAGCAATCAAGCTATTACGAATGGTCGTACCCAAACGGTGCTGCCTAGCGCCAACTTACAATGGGAAGAACGAGTTACCAAAGATGCTGGCCTGGACCTGGCGCTGTTTGACAACCACCTGACCTTCACGGCCGACTACTATATTTCACAAACGCGCAAGGCCTTGGCGCCGGTAACAGTACCCATCTACACGGGCAACTTCGGAACGATATACCAAAACGCGGGCAACATCGAGAACCGCGGCCTGGAATTGGCCTTGGGCTACCAAAACAAGATCGGCGACTTTACCTACAGCATCAACGGTAATATTACCACGCTGCGCAACCGCGTGACTGCCCTACCCAACGAGGGCCGCCAGACGCTACTAGATGGCCAGGTCATAACCAGCACCGGCGTCGGCACTAGCGTGGGGGAATTTTTTCTGATTCCAATGGCGGGCATCTTCCAATCGCAGGATGAGGTGAGTAACTATAAGAACGCGGCTGGCCAAGTAATTCAGCCCTACGCCTCGGCCGGCGACGTAAAATACACTGATACCAACGGCGACGGCGTAATCAACAGCAGTGACCGGGTGCATACCGGCTCGGCCATCCCCACGCTCCAGTACGGCCTTAACCTGAACTTTGGCTATAAAGGCTTTGACCTGTCTGTTTTCGCGCAGGGCGTACACGGCAACCAGATTTATAATAACGCCAAGGTGGCCTTGGAAAGCTACAACGGCCCGACCAACTATGAGCTGAACGTGCTGCCGTGGACGCCAGACAACCACTCGACTTCGGTGCCGCGGGCATTGCAGGGCGGTAGTGCTGATCCTAACCTAGCCTTGGCGGCTTCACAAAACGCGCTGTATAATACCACGCGCTGGCTGGAAGACGGCTCTTACTTACGCCTCAAAAACGTGCAGCTAGGCTACACGTTTGGCAAAAACCTGCTGGGTTGGGCGCCGGCCATTGGCTCGCTGCGGGTGTACGTAACGGGTCGCAATATCTTGACTTTCACCAAATACACTGGTTACGACCCCGAAATCACGGGCACGGGCTACTTCGGCCGCGGTGTCGACAACAGCTCTTACCCCAATGTGCGCACGTTCACAGGTGGTGTCCAGGCAACTTTTTAATGATTAACGCCTAACGCCTCGCGGCGGCTTTGCTAAGTAGTACACCCACTGCTTAGCAAAGCCGCCACCAGATAGTAGCAGCTAGTCATTGGTCATTAAAATTCTTCCTTTTTATGAAATCCCACAAACTATTTACCCTGGCGCTGGCGGGTACCTTAGCAGCAGCCACGAGCTGCAAGAAAGACCTGCTCGATCAAACCAACCCGAACACGATTCCGGTGACGCAGTACTGGACGTCGGCCGATGATGCTAACCGGGGCGTAATTGCCTGCTACTCGGGCATTCAGCAGTATGGCGTGTACGACCACTGCTGGCAGTTTATGGCGGCCCGCTCGGACGAATTTTACAGCCAAAGCCCCTTTGTGGAGCTGGCCGTGTTTACGCGCTTTGTGCAGGCCAACAATAACTTCTTTATCTCGGCTTTTGCCTGGAACGACTACTACCGCACCATCTACCGTACCAACCAGGCCCTGAATCACATCCCGACCATTACGATGGACGCGACCCTGAAGGCCCAGTACGTGGCCGAGGCGCGCTTCATTCGGGCGCTGATGTACTACGATCTGGATTCGTTTTTTGGCAACATACCGCTGATTCTGGAAGATCCGACCGTAACTACCCGCGTGCAGCAGGTAACCTCGGCCCAGGTAGAAGCCCAAGTGATTGCCGACCTGCAAGCCGCCATTCCGGGCCTGCCAACCTCATACGGTGGCGGCGACCTCGGGCGAGCTACCAAGTATGCCGGGCAAGCGCTGCTGGCTAAGATGTATATGCAGCAGCATAAGTACCAGGAGGCTTCGACGCTGATGGCCGGCATTATCAGCTCGGGCAAATATTCGCTGGTAGCCAGCTACCTCGACAATTTTACCACTAGCAACGAGAATAATAGCGAGTCGATTTTTGAAGTGCAGTTTACTGGCGCAGTGCTAGATGTGGGCCAGGGCCAGGACAATGCTTCGGCTTCGGAAGGCTACGACCGCCCCAACTTCTTTGGGCCGCCCGTTGTGTCGTATTCCGACGTCCAGCCCCGCGCTTCGATGTTTAATAGATTCACAGATTCAACCGTAGCTCTTGCTCCTGGCAGAACGAACAAACACCTGATTGACCCGCGCCGGGATATCAGCATCTTTAGCTACGTAGGCACGCCCAAAGTGTATGGGCGGCGCTGGGACCACTACTACAACGATAGTACGGCCTTGCAGCATGACCAGCTTTACGGGCGTAAGTACCAGAATGACCGAACTACCAACTCAATCGAAAATTTCACCTCGGGTATCAACTACCGCTTAATTCGCTACGCTGACATCCTGCTGCTGCAAGCCGAGGCGCTCAATGAACTAGGGCAAACTGCCAGCGCAGTGCCGCTCGTAAACCAAGTGCGCGCCCGGGTGGGCCTGGCGCCCGTTTCGGACGCCAATTCCAGCAGCCAGACTGCCCTGCGCCTCTATATGCGCGACGAGCGGGGCCGTGAGCTGGCGGGTGAGAACCAGCGCTGGTACGACATCGTGCGCTGGGGCCTGCTTGACGACCAAACGGGCCTTAACTACCTGATAGCAAGAGACCCAGACTTTACCAACTTCGTGCTGGGCAAGTCGAAGCTGCTGCCCATTCCGCAGACCGACATCGACCTCGACCCCACCATCAAGCAAAACCCTGGGTACTAGTCCCCGATTACTGGCCGCTACTTCACCGCCCGCGTGGGGTAGCGGTCCCTGTTTTCAGCCTGCCCTGTCTCTTCTCACCCAGTATGGTTGCTGCTCTATCCTCACGCGCCCGGCGGCTAGCCTTGCTGGTGTCAATTTTTGTGGCTTGGCTGGCTACGCCGGCGCACGCGCTGCAAGGTGCGCTGGTCATTCACGACCCTTCCACGATCATTAAGAGCGGCAATAAATACTGGGTATTTGGCACCGGCGACGGCATTGCCTGCAAGTCTTCGACCGACCTCATCAACTGGACTGACGTGCGCTCGGTCTATACCAAAACGACTTACCCCGGCTGGATTAACGGCAAGGTGCCGGGCTTCGAGGGTACGTTTTGGGCGCCCGAGTGCAAGTTTATGAACGGCAAATATTACCTCTACTACTCGTGCTCGACGTTTGGCTCGCAGGTATCGACTATTGGGCTAGCCACCAACGTGACGCTCGACTCTACCGACCCCAGCTACCAGTGGGTAGACCAGGGCGAAGTTATTTCGAGCAATACGACCAGCGTAGCCAATGCCATCGACCCCGCCTTATTTACGGACACCAGCAACAATCTGTACCTCGTTTACGGCTCGTACTTCGGCGGCATCCGCATCACGCAGCTCAATGCTGCCACGGGCAAGCCGGTAGACGTGGCTACTCAGTTCACGGTGGCCAATGGTGGGGTCGAGGCGGCATACGTGGCGTATAATAACGGCTTTTACTACCTGTTTGTAAACCGCGGCACCTGCTGCAACGGGGTGGCTAGCACCTACTACATTCAGGTGGGGCGTTCGGCTAGTCCCACTGGCCCTTTCCTCGATCAGGCCGGCGTCAACCTAAATGCCAACGGCGGCACCACGCTGCTGAACCGCGACGGCCGATTCATCGGGCCGGGCCACACGGGTATTTTCTCGGAGAATGGCACTACCTATTTCAGCCACCACTACTACGATGGCAATGATAACGGCTTGCCCAAGCTGGGCCTGGCCCAACTGACGTGGGGCGCCACTGGCTGGCCCACCGTGAGCCGTCACTGGCTAGCTGCCGGCCGCTACACCATCACGGGCCAAAACAGCGGCCTCGTATGGGACGCCTGGGGCTGCACCGGCGCATCGGGCCAGGCGGTGGCGCAAGGCACGCCGGCCGGCCTCACCTGCCAGCAGTGGGACCTGATGCCCGTGGGCGCCGGGGCCTACCAGATTACCAGCGCCCTCGGTGGGCTGGCCGTGGACGTAACGGGCTGCCTACCCGACGCGGGCACCAAGCTCCAGCTCTTTGCCGCCAATGGCTTGGTGTGCCAGCAGTATGGGCTGGAGCGGGCCAGCGACGGCTCATTCATCTTCACCTCGGCCACTGGCAACAATGTGGTGGAGGTACCCAACTGTTCGACTACCCCCGGCCAGCAGCTTGGCCTGTGGTACTACAATGGCTTTGGCTGCCAGCGCTGGGCCCCCACGCTGGTGAGCACGGCGCTGGCCACGGCCAGCGCCCAGCGCTTGCGCGAGGTGGCCATTTACCCGGTGCCCGTCACGGCGGGCAGCTTCACGGTGGAGCTGGGTAGCCAGCCGGCCGCCGGCCCCACCGACGTAGAAGTACTCAACTTGCTGGGCCAGTCGGTGTACCGCCGCCAGTTTGGGGCCCAGCAAACCACGCTAGCCGTGGAGGCCGGCCTGAAAACGGGCAGCTACCTCGTGCAGGTGCGCCGTGAGGAGGGCATATTTACGCAAAAAGTGAGCGTGTTTTAATCTTACGATCTTTTCCAATGCCTATTTCTCCCCGCCTCGGGCTACTTGCCGCCGGCCTGAGCAGCACGCTGCTGCTGGCTGCCTGCACTTCTTCTTCCACCAGCCAGGAAACGGCCACTACGACCACGGCCCCGGCCGACTCGGCCGCTACTGGTGCCAGCGCCTCCGCCGCTATGCCCACTTCCGCCTCTTTTGGTAAAGCCACCGACGGCACCGAAATCCAGCTCTTCACCCTCGCCAACGCCCACGGCCTGAAGGCCACCATCAGCACCTACGGCGGCACGCTCACCAGCCTGCTTGTGCCCGATAAGGACGGCAAACTGTCGGACGTTATCCTGGGCTTCGACAACGTGAGCGGCTACCTTAGCCCGGAATTCAAGAAGTCGAACCCGTACTTCGGCGCCCTCATCGGGCGCTACGGCAACCGCATCGCCAAGGGCAAATTCACCATCGACGGCAAGCCCTACCAGGTGGGCCTCAACAACAACGGCAACTCGCTGCACGGCGGCCCCGTGGGCTTCAACCAGAAGGTGTGGACGGCCAAGCCCGGCACTTCGGCCGACGGCCAGACGCTGACGCTGACCTACCTGAGTAAGGATGGCGAGGAAGGCTACCCCGGCAACCTCCAGGTGACGGTGGTGTACACCCTCACCGCCGACAACGCCCTCAAAATCGACTACACGGCTACCACCGATAAGGCGACGCCCGTCAACCTGACCAACCACGCGTACTTCAACCTGGCCCTGGGCCAGCGCAAGGACGTGCTGGCCCACCAGGTGACGCTGCCCGCCGACCGCTACACCGTAGTAGATGCCAACCTCATTCCGACCGGCGAGTTGAAGCCGGTGAAAGGCACTCCCTTCGACTTTACCACGCCCCACGCCATTGGCGAGCGCATCGCGCAGGTGCCCGGCGGCTACGACCACAACTGGGCTTTGAATAACACGACCGGCCAGCACAGCGCCGCTACCGTGTACGAGCCCACTACCGGCCGCACGATGGAAGTAACCACCGACGAGCCCGGCGTGCAGTTCTACACCGGTAACTTCTTGGATGGCAGCCTCAAGGGTAAAGACGGCGTGGTCTACGGTAAGCACGCCGGCTTCTGCCTCGAAACCCAGCACTTCCCCGATTCGCCCAACCAGCCCAAGTTCCCGAGCACGATTTTGAAGCCGGGCGAAACCTACCACACCACCACCAGCTACACGTTTGGGGTGCGGAAGTAAAAACGACCGTCATGCTGAGCGGAGCGCAGCGGAGTCGAAGCATCTCTACCGGTGAACTAACTCCTACGCTAGCAATGAAGCGGCAGAGATGCTTCGACTCCGCTGCGCTCCGCTCAGCATGACAAATTATTTTAAGTAACTCCTATCCAACACCACCGTGCCAGAACAAACCGCCTCCCCGGCCTACGTTATCGGCCTCGACTACGGCACCGACTCGGCCCGCGCTTTGCTCGTGGATGCCCGCACCGGCGCCGAAGTCGCGCAGGCCGTGCACTACTACCCACGCTGGAAGCAGGGCCAGTACTGCAACCCCGCCAAAAACCGTTTCCGCCAGCACCCGCTCGACCACCTCGAAAGCCTCGAGGCTACGGTAAGCGAAGTAGCCAAGAAGGTGCCCGCCGAGCAGATTCTGGGCCTCGCCATCGACACCACCGGCAGCACGCCCGGCCCCGTAAACGAGCAGGGCCAGCTGCTGGGTATGCTGCCCGAATTTGCCGAAAACCCCAACGCGCTGTTTGTGCTCTGGAAAGACCACACCGCGCTGGCCGAGGCCGCCGAAATCAACCACAAAGCCCGCACCTGGGGCGGCGAAGACTACACTAAGT
>CAZERY010000123.1:0-10539 GCA_964514915.1 uncultured Hymenobacter sp. | reverse complement strand
TTTATGGCCGCCGCCCAGCAAGACCCCACGTTTCAGAACGTCGATGCCAACCTCAAATTCAACAAGCCCGAGGTGCAGCTGACGTTTGACCGCCTGAAAATCCGCGACCTGGGCCTCACTACGCAGGACGTGGCCGCCGCCGTCCAAGGCGCCTTCGGGGGTCGGCGCATGGCTTACTTTCTGCGCGATGGCCGTCAATACCAGGTCATTGGGCAGGTAGACCGCAGCGCCCGCAGCGCGCCCAACGACATCAGCCGCCTCTACGTGACCAACAGCCGGGGCGAGAGCATTCCGCTGTCGGCGGTGGTGCACCAGGTCGAAAACTCTAACCCGGCCACGCTCTACCACTTCAACCGCTTTAAGGCGGCTACCATCTCGGCGCAGCTGGCCGAGGGCAAAACTGTGGGCGACGGCGTGCGCGCCATGCAGGCCATCGCCGCTAAAACCCTGAACCCCGACGTTTTCCAAACGGCGCTCACCGGCTCATCGCGCGACTTTGCCGAGAGCTCGGGCAACACTGCGTTTGCCTTCGTGCTCGCATTGGTGCTCATTTACTTGCTGCTGGCGGCGCAATTTGAGAGCTTCCGCGACCCGCTCATCATCCTGCTTACGGTGCCGCTGGCGCTGGCGGGTGCACTGCTCAGCCTATGGCTGCTGGGCCAAACGATCAATATCTTCTCGCAAATTGGGATGATTATGCTGATTGGCCTCGTGACCAAAAACGGCATTCTCATCGTGGAATTTGCCAACCACCAGCGTGAGGCGGGCTTATCGCTGCGCGACGCCGTGCAGCTGGCGGCTCAGCAGCGCCTGCGGCCCATTTTGATGACCTCGCTGGCGACAGCCCTCGGCGCGCTGCCCATTGCCCTGAGCCTGGGCGCCGCCAGCACCAGCCGCAAGCCGCTGGGTACGGTTATCGTAGGGGGCATCCTATTCTCGCTCATCCTCACGCTGTTGGTTATCCCGGCCATTTATACCTTTATAGCGAAGGAGCACCAGCCGAAGGCCGAAGTAGCCGTAGTGCCGGCCCACGAGCCTGCCGAAGTAGCCGCCTAATTTTCCGGCAACGTGTTGCCCAGCTTGCCGCCCAATTTTCGTTCATGAAACCTCTGCTTATCGGCCTGGCGCTGCTCAGCTTCAGCACCGCCAGCCTGGCCCAGACGCCCGCCCCGACGGTGCCCCCGCCCGACGTAGCCGCCAACCCGCCGGCGCCCGTGCTCACGCTGCACGCGGCGCTGCAAACGGCGCTGCAAAATAGCCTCGACCTGCAAATAGCGCAAAACGCCGTCGAAGTGCAGCGCTTGCAGAATACGCTAGGCTTTGCGGGCGGCTTACCCACGCTGGCCCTCGCGGGCAGCAACAACGTGGTGATCAATAATACCCGGCAGGAATTTAATACCGGCGACCCGCGCCAGGCCACCGGCGCCCGCTCGACGCAGTACAACTTTGGGCTGGCCGGCAGCTACCTGCTCTACAATGGCGGCTACGTGGTGGCCAACCGCAAGCGGCTCGACGAGCTTCAGCAAATCAGCGAGCTCCAGCTCAACTCGACCGTGCAAAACGTGCTGGCCGACGTAAGTCTGAAGTATTACGCCGTGGTGCAGCAGCAGCGCTACATCCGCACCCTGGATGCCTCGGTGGAGGTATCGCGCCAAAAGCTGCGCCTCATCGAGGCCCGGCAGGCGGTGGGCCTCGCCAACAACGCCGACCGCTTTCAGGCGCAGCTCGACTTGAATGCCCAGCTGGAGACGCAGCGCCAGCAGGCGCTGGCGGCCCAGCAGGCCACCGCCGATTTGCTGCGTGCTCTCACCCTGGACGTGAGCACAACCCTGGCACTGGAGGATAGCATTCCGGTGAACCGCGACCTGCGGTGGGCCGATATCCAGACTGCACTTTTCCGCAACCCCGCCCTGCTGGCCGCCGATCGCCAGGTGCGCGTAAATGAGCTGCTGGAGCGCGTGGCGCGCGCCAATCGCTACCCCGCGCTGGGCCTGAACGCGGGCTCCAACTTTGCCCGTAACCAGAACGCGGTGGGCACCACGCTTTTCAACCAGAGCTACGGGCCCTACGCCGGTCTGGGGCTGTCGGTGCCCATTTACTCGGGTGGCGTCAACAAGCGTTTGGTAGACGTAGCGCGGGTCAATACTAAAACGGCCGAGCTGCAACGCACGGCTTTACAACAAAATTACCAGCTTAATGCGCGCAAAGCCTGGCTGGCGTACGAGCAGACTTTAACCCTCGTCGACACGGCAGAAGCGAGCTACACCACGGCCCGCAGCCTGCTGAAACTCGTGCAGATGCGCCTCGATGCCGGCCTTTCGACGCTGGTTGACGTGCGCATAGCTCAACAGAGCTACGAAGATGCGGGCTACCGGCTGGTCAACTACCGCTACTCGGCCAAGTCGGCCGAAATTACCCTGCGGCAGCTAGCGGCACTGCTCACGCCCTAGCAACTAGCGTGGTTTCGCAGTCAGGGTAGAGCCAAGCAGTAGCGCGGACTGAAAGTTCACGCTACCATCCAGCAACTGCGAATCTACGCTATTTGCTCATCAATAAGCCTTTAGCAACAAAGAAGCCGGCTGTCAGTCTGAGGCTGACAGCCGGCTTCTTTCACCACTAAAGATTCGCTTGTTCAGTTCTCGTTGTTGCGGGCCGCTTCGTCGCGGTTGAGCTTGGTCAGGAAGGAGCGCGTGATGGGCGTTTCGCTTTCGTAGCCTTTGCGGCGCTCGTTGGCCGCGGCGCTTTCGCCGGTGGCGGGCAGTGCCCGGTTTACCCAGGCCAGCACGTCGACGGTAGTGCCGGGCGCAATGCCGTGGAAAACCGCCAGGAGCTTGGCTGGCAGCGAAAGAATAAGCTCGCCATCGCCGCGGCGGGCGGCATTCCAGATATTGCGGGCAGCTTGTTCGGCGCTCATGGTGAAGCCAGGCAGCGCATCGGCCACGCTAAACCAAGCGTACTCTTTTTCGTGCTGGCCCTTGATGTCGGCGTTTTGGGCGCTGCCGGTGCGCAGCAGGCCAGGGCACACGGTGGTGACGTAAATGCCGTACTGACTGAGCTCGGCCCGGAAGCCTTCGGACAAACCTACCAGCGCAAACTTGCTGGCGCTATAAGCCGTGAGGTGCGGAATGGCCACCTTGCCCCCGAGCGAGGAAATATTGATGATGCGGCCTTCACCACGCTGCCGCATGCTGGGTAGCACGGCCTGCATGGCATGAAATGGCGCCCAGAAGTGCGTATTCATCGCGTCTTCGAAGTCGCGGACATCCATGTTTTCCAGCGGCCCGCCGATGATGATCCCGGCGTTATTAACCAGCACGTCAATACCACCCAGCCGGCTTTCGACTTCGGCCACCAGCGAGCGCACTTCGGCGGCATCGGTGAGGTCGCGGGCCAGCGCCAGCACGGTTTCACCGGTGCCGCCGTAGGTGAGCAAGTCTTGGCGGGCGCGGGCCAGCTCCTGCTCGTCACGGGCGCAGATGGCCACGCGCGCGCCCTCGGCCACGGCCCGGCGGGCTAGCACGAGGCCCAGCCCGCGCGAGCCGCCGGTAATAAGTACGGTGCGCCCGGTGAGCTCGTACGAGCCCCGGCGGTTGCGCCAAATAGTGGTAGCGAGGGCAGCAACGCCAAAGCTGGCGGCCCAGAGCCAGGAAGTAGTGCGGGAATTTGGCTTCATGCTACCCTGTATGGGTTTTGGCGCCGAAAGGTTGCGTTTAGCACCCCAGCCAGCAACTGGCCCCGCAGCGTGCGCCAGTAGTGTAGGCCGCGGAGCCAGCCGAGATCATTTAGTACTAGCTAGCAGTCAGCTTACTGACCCAGTTTCTGCTTGAAGAAAGCCAGCGTAGCAGCCCAGGCTTCAGCCGCCGCTTCTTGGTTGTAGCTGGGGCGCTCGTCGCAGTGGAAGCCGTGGTCGGCGTACGAGATAACGGTATTGATGTAGGGCTTGCCGGCCGCATCGACCGCGTCGATTATCGTGGTAATATTCTCCTTACTGATGTGCTGGTCGAGGCCACCCCAGAAGAACAGGTGCGTGCCGTGCAGGTCTTTGGCCAGGGCCGTACGGGTGTGCAAGCCGCCGCCGTAGTACGATACACCCGCTGCCAGCGGCACCGTGGCATTGGCGACGAAGGCTACCTGCCCGCCCAGGCAAAAGCCGATGGCGCCGATGTTATCCTTCTGCACGTTGCCTTGGCTTTGCAGCCAGTCGTAGGCCGCCTGCGAGTCTTGCGCCAGGCCTTCGAGGGTGATGGCTTGGTAGTGCGGCATGGCTAGGGTCGCAAAGTCGGTATACGGAATTTCCAGGCCCGGCTCGGCGGTGCGGTGAAACAGCTCGGGAGCCACTACCACGTAGCCGGCCTGCGCCAGCCGGTCGGCCACGCTACGGATGTGGTGGTTTACGCCGAAAGCTTCCTGAAAAAGAATGATGCCGGGCGCCGGGGCACCACCCTGGGGCTGCGCTACGTAGGCGTGCATCTGGGTGCCGTCGGCGACGGGGATAACGAGGGAATTGGGGCTGCTCATGAAGGAAACTTGGGAATAGAAGGACGTTGCAGCCAGGAACAAGGCGCCGCCGGCCCTTGTTTTGGGGCTAGCTATTCTTCACTCCCTTTATCCCGTTGTCCTATGCCTGCTACCAACCTGCGCCTGAGCGTGCTAGACCAATCGCCCGTGCGGCCGGGCGCCACCGCCCGCCAGGCGCTGCTCGAAACCACGGAGCTAGCCCAGCTGGCCGACCGCCTGGGCTACACCCGCTTTTGGGTGAGCGAGCACCACAATACGACTACGCTAGCTGGCTCGGCACCCGAGGTGCTGCTGGCCCACCTGGGCGCGCACACGCAACGCATCCGGCTGGGCTCGGGTGGCGTGATGCTGCCCCACTACTCGGCCCTGAAGGTGGCCGAGAGCTTTAAGCTGCTCGAAGCGCTGTACCCGGGCCGCATCGACCTGGGCCTGGGCCGCGCGCCGGGGGCCGACCGCCTCACGGCCTATGCGCTCAACCCGAGCAATAATTTTGACGAGCAGGCTTTTGCCGAGCAGCTTATCGACTTGCAGGCCTATCTGCGCGACGAAACCATCCCCGACACTATTCACGAGCGCGTGAAGGCCATACCCAAGATTGATACCCAGCCCGCGCTGTGGCTACTCAGTTCGAGTGGGCAAAGCGGGCTGTTTGCGGCGCAACTCGGAATGGGCTTTGTGTTTGCCCAGTTCATCAATCCTAGCGGCGGGCCGCAGGCGGTGCGCGCTTACCGCCAGCAGTTTCGGCCCTCGCCTGAGCTAGCTGCGCCCGTGGCCAACGTGGCGCTGTTTGTGCTGTGCGCCGATACCGAGGAGAAGGCCGCGCAGCTGCAAAAAGCCGTGCTCATCCAGCTGCTGCGCTTCGAGCGGGGCGTGCGTGGTCCCTACCCTACCGCCGCCGAAACGGCTGCCTACGTCTTTAGCCCCGAGGAGGCCGCCCGCTTAATGTATCATCAGGGCCGCGTAGTAGCTGGCACGCCCGCCCAGGTGCGCGAGCGACTTCTCAGCATTGCCGCGGCCTACGAGGTAGATGAGCTGACTATTGTGAGTATCACGGCTGATTTTGCGGATCGCCGGCGCTCGTATGAGCTGCTGGCCGAGGCCTTGGAGCTACCCGCCGCAGTGCCTACCGCCGCGCAGCTTGCCTTTGCCTAGCCAGCCGGCTTGGCGGCTGCTAATCAGCCTGGCTCTTGCCCAACTAGGAAAGCCCTCTCCGCCGTATGGTGGGGAGGGCTTTTTTGCGTGATAAACCCTTGATCCAGAGCCTATACAAGCCCACCGCCCCCAAGCCCGCCGTCGCCGTGAAGCAGCCAATGGTTTAGCTCGGGTGGGGCAAGGTGAGCAGTCAGATAGGTATGCAGGGAGATGCCATTTTTTTCAAGCAGGTAACGCTTAAAGTCTGGAAAAGAGAGCCATTCATGGGTTGATAAAATTCCAATTCTTTGCTGTACGTCAGGCGGCAGGGTAGTATACCAAGCTAAGGCGTCGGATACAGTTGGGGAGAAAGAATCTGCCAGGCAATAGTAGGCCAGGACAGCCTCTACTACCTTTTCGGTCGGGGTCGGGTGAGTATCATTCATAGCGAGAAACTACGGCTTATGAACGAAGAGCGTTAAGGACGGGGTAATAGGAACTAAAAAAGCTCCGCCAGCTGGGTAGTGGGAGGAAATTGAAATTTGGGTAAGAACCAAGCTAATCAGCGGAGGCTTTTACTGAGCATCATAGCAGAAGTACGAACTATAGCTTCGGTTAACTTTTACGCGATCGCTTAACCTGAATAAAATGTGAAGTTATTATTTGGAAAGCTTCTAAACAATATGCACCTTTGCAGAAGATTTGAATCATTCTAAATAAGCAGATGCGCCAACTTCTACTTCCTGCTGTGCTTGCTGTTGCCCTAGCACCTACTTTGTACCAGGCTCAGGCTCAGGAGCTACCAGCTGCGGCCAGCCGCTCGCACCGGCGCCCGGGCACTATCCGGGGGGTTATCCGCACCAGCGATGGGCAGCCGGCGGCCTTTGTGAGCGTTGGCATCCCGCAGTCGGGCAAAGGCGCTAATACTGCTGAGGATGGCTCCTTCCAGATTGCGGGCGTGGAGCCCGGCACCCACGTGCTGCAAGTTTCCTGCGTGGGCTTACGGCCGCAGCAGCAAAGCGTGAAGGTAGAGGCTGGCCAGACGATCAACGCTGATGTTGCGCTGCGCGAAAGTGCCGCCGAGCTGAGCGAGGTAGTTGTGACGGGCACCTCCACCATCAACCGCCCGGCCACCGCCAGCAAGGCCGACATCGCTCCGCTCGACCTTCCCCAAAGCATCGGAGTAGTGACGAGCACCGTCATTGCCGACCAGCAGATCAACCGCCTCGGCGACGCCCTGCGCAACGTCAGCGGCGTGTCTTTGACCCAGCAGCGCGGTGGCGTGGCCGAGACGTTCTCGGCTCGTGGCTCCAGCATCGGCATTGCGGGCAGCGGGGGCAGCATCTTCAAAAACGGCTTGCTTTCCAACACCCAAGGCTTTCCCGATGCCAGCACCCTGGAGTCGGTGGAGGTACTGAAGGGCGCGGCGGCTTTGCTCTACGGCAACGTATCGGGCGGCTTGATTATCAATACCGTTACGAAGAAGCCGCGCTACAACTGGGGCGGCTCGGTGGAGATGCGGGCGGGCAGCTACAACTTTTATAAGCCACTTGTCGACCTCTACGGGCCGCTGACCAAAAACCTGGCTTTCCGGGTGGTGGGCACCTACGAGAATGCTCAGAGCTACCGCGACGTGGTGACTTCCAAGCGCTTCTACGTCAACCCTTCGCTGATGTACAAGTTTGGGGAGAAAACCGACCTGCTGGTGCAAGGCGACTACCTGCGCTCCGACATCACGCCCGATGCTGGGGTGGGCATCCTTAACCAGAACATCGATGCCCGCCTGCCGGACGGCAGTACGCGCGCCAACTTCATCAACGCGCGATGGGCCTACAACGTGACCGACCAGGCCAGCGCCTCGGCCGTGCTCAACCACCGCTTTTCCGACCAATGGCGCTTCGACGCCATTGCGGGCGTGATGGACACCCGCGTGCACGGCCTTGGGGTGGCCGTGCCCAATGGCAACATTGCCGCCAACGGCGACTGGACCCGCACGCTGAGCGGCGTACAAACGGCCGAGCGCGACTACAATGGCCAGCTGAACGTGAACGGCAAGTTCGACACCGGCCCGCTAACCCACCAGCTGCTGGTGGGGGCCGATGCCCTGCGCATCGTTACCAACAACGCCTCCGGCTATTCCTACCATGATTTGACCGGCAAGGCGCTCACGACCTACGACAAAATCAACATCGTCGACCGCACTAAGTATGTGGAGCGCACTGATGGAATCACGTATGACGCAACCGGTTACACGGTTTCGCCTTCGTACCGCTTCGGCGGCTACATCCAGGATTTGATTACCATCGTGCCGATGCTGAAGGTGCTGGGCGGCGTGCGCTACTCATACCAGAACGTGCTCCAAACTACCACCACTAACAACCTGACCGGCGCCGAAACCCTGGGAGCAGCGGCCGATAAGTCTGACCAGGCGTGGTCGCCCAAAGGTGCGTTGATTTTCCAGCCCCTGCCTACCCTTTCGTTCTACGCCAGCTACGCCAACAACTTCATTACCAACGCCGGCCTGCTCGACACAAACCTGGAGCCGCTGCGCCCGTCCTACGTCAGCCAGTACGAAGCGGGCGTAAAGACCGAGCTGTTCAGCAGTCGCTTGTTTGCCAACGCCGCCGTGTACCGCTACCGCAACAGCAACCTGGCGCAGACTACTTATACCCTGGCTAACGGCTCTACCACTACCCTCGCCACCGTACGCGACCTGACTGGCGAAACTACTAGCGACGGCGTAGACCTGGACGTGAGCGGCAGCCTCTCGCCCAACTTCTACTTCAACGCTGGCTATGCTTACAACTATGCGCGCTACACCCACACCACGGGCGTGGTGGGTACGCAGATTGAGGGCGAGCGCCTGACCAACAACCCGGCTAACACCGTCAACACCTCGATTTTCTACACCTTCGAACGGCCCGTCCTGCGCGGCCTCAAGCTCGGAGCCTCAGCCTTCTACACCGGCCAGCGCCTGGGCGGTAACAACAACACCGTGCTGGACCCCGTCACCTTGCAGCCCACCCTGGCCAACGGCTCGGCCAACCCCCGCTACGTGCCTTACTACGGCCGCACGATTTCGCTGAGCGGCTTCACCACCCTCGACCTGACCGCGGGCTACAGCTACAGCCATTTCTCCATCCTGGCCAAGGTCTCCAACGTCACCAACGCGCTGAATTACCTGGTACATGATCGCTACAGCATCAACCCCATCCCGCCCCGCCAGTTCCTGACTACGGTTGCCTACCGCTTCTAAGGCAGATTGAAAGAGATAGGACTTACGCAACAAGTCGTTTATCATTGCGAGCAACACAATTTTGGGCTGACTAGCCGCCCTTGTACAGCACTTCCCAGCCCAGCCTGAGAATAAAGCTGCTCACCACCACCAGAAACAGCACCCGCACGAAGCCCGTGCCCCGCCGCAGCGCCAGCTGCGCGCCCAGCGTCGAGCCGAGCACATTACAGGCCGCCATAGGCAGGGCAATGCGGTATACCACCTGCCCGGTCGAGATGAAGTAGGCCAGCCCCGTGATGTTGGTGGCAATGTTCACGACCTTAGCCGAAGCCGACGCGGCCAGAAAATCGTAGCCAAACAGCCCCACGAAGGCAAACAGCAGCAAGCTGCCCGTGCCCGGCCCAAAAAACCCGTCGTAAAACCCGATGGCCGCGCCCAGGGCCACGCCCGTCCAGAGCTCGCGGCGGCCGTGCAGCCGCGGCGCGTGCCGGCTGCCAAAATCTTTGCGCCAGAAGGTGTAGGCGGCCATCAGCACCAGCAGCGCCAGCACCAGCGGCTTCACCAGCTCTTTGTTGAGGCCGCTCACGGCGCGGGCACCCAGCAGCGCAAAGCAGCCCGCCACTACCGCCGCCACCGCCACTGTGCGCCACCGAATGGGCACGCCGCTCAGCCCCCGCAGGTAGCGAAATGCCGACGCCGACGTGCCCGCCAGGCTAGCCACTTTGCCGGTGCCAAGTACCGTAGGCACCGGCATTTTGGGTAGCAGCAGCAGCAGCGCCGGCAGTTGAATGAGGCCGCCCCCGCCCACCATGCCGTCGATAAGGCCGGCCAGCAGCGAGGCCAGGCAAAGGAGAATAAGTGTGGATGATAAGTCGCTGAGCAGCATTGTAATCTCAGGGCGTTTCACAAGCAGAACGTCATGCTGAACGCAGGGAAGCCTCTCTACCGGGTCGTTCAACGATGCGGGCGAGCTGCTTCCCTGCGTTCAGCATGACGTTCTCTTATGGTAACCTCAAATTTCTTTAAAATGGGGGCTCTTCGCCAAAGCTGTTGCTCTTGGGGAAGGGCACCGGCGAGGGCGGCGCGTCATTCATGCGGCTGCCCATGCGAATGGTATTGGGCGCAAAGCCGGCACTTGGCGTGGGGCCGCCGGGAGGCTCCGCCTCGAAGTTGCTGGAAGGGAAAGAGTTGGGCGAATACAAAGCCGCTGCTTCGCCAAAGCCGCCATCGCCCGCGCCGTCAAACCCGTCGAGGTCAGCAAACTTGGTGAAGCGGCCAATGAACTTGAGCTGCACCGTTTCGAGCGAGCCGTTGCGGTGCTTGGCAATAATCACCTCGCCCATACCCTGGGTAGGATTGCCCATTTCATCCTCGGTAATCTTATAGTATTCAGGGCGATACAGGAAGATAACCATGTCGGCATCCTGCTCAATAGAGCCCGATTCGCGCAGGTCACTGAGCTGCGGCTTCTTGTCGCCGCCACGCGTCTCGACCGAGCGCGAAAGCTGCGACAGCGCGATAACCGGAATGTTCAGCTCCTTGGCGATGCCTTTGAGCGCGCGCGAAATGCTGGCAATTTCCTGCTCGCGGTTGCCCCCCGGCCGGCCGGCCTCGCCGCCGCTCATCAGCTGGAGGTAGTCGATGATGATGAGCTG